>CAZSBR010000009.1:0-28628 GCA_964605165.1 uncultured Phycisphaeraceae bacterium | reverse complement strand
CACGATCAATGAGACGAGCTTCTTTCGCAACGAGCCGCAACTCGAGGTCTTTGAGCGGGAAGTGCTGCCGGAGTTGCTGGATCGACGCGCTTCAACGAAGCGGCTTCGCATCTGGTCCGCGGCATGCTCCACGGGGGAAGAGCCTTACACGCTGGGCATCCTTCTGCATCGTGCGCTCGGGGTCCGACTCGCGGACTGGTCGATCGAGATCCTCGGGACCGACATCAGTGAACGAGCGCTGACAGTCGCTCGGCAAGGCCGCTATGGCGACTATGCGCTGCGGACGACAAGCCCGCTCATCACCGCCAGCTATTTCAAGCCCGACGGCAAGTTCCAGGTCATCAACCCTGAGATTGCGAGCATGGTGAAGTTCGAGGTTGGCAATCTCAAGGACTCGTTTGCGATGCGCCGCCACGGTCTCTGGGATGTGATCTTCTGTCGCAATGTCATGATCTACTTCGATGATGTGATGAAGACGCACTGCGAGAAGCTCTTTCACAAGTCACTTGCCGATGACGGAACGCTCTTCATAGGCCATAGCGAAGCCATCGCGGGTGACGAGCGGTGGGTCAAGCGCGTCGAGCCCAAGGGTTTCGCCTACACCAAGAAGGTCTCATGAGATGTCGGATGCAAGCGCCTACGACAGCAGCATGGATCCGGAGCTCTTAAAGGACTTCGTGACCGAAGCGTCGGAGCTTCTCGATCAGGTTGATCAGGATCTTGTGACGCTCGAGAGCTCCCCGGCGGACATCGATCTGCTGAACAACGTCTTCCGTGCCATGCACACGATCAAGGGGTCGGGGAGCTTCCTCGGCCTGACCGAGTTGTGTGACTTTACTCACGCGGCAGAGGATGCACTCAATGTGCTCCGCAAGGGACAGGCGGAACTCGACGCCGGCACGATGGATGTTCTGCTGGCGGCTGTCGATGTCATCAAGCGGCAGACCAACCACATCGCCGAGGGCACGCAGCCAGAGCCGGGACCGGAGGACCTTGTCTCATCGCTCCGGGCTGTGGGCGGTGGGGGCGGCAACCAGGCATCGAGTCAGGACAACGCGGAGCCGTCGGGCCAAGAGCGGACGCTCGCCTTGTCGGACTCAAAGCTCGAACTGCTGCCCTTCATGATCGATGATCTCATGGCCAGTCTTGACGAGCTCGCCGAGTCATTTCAGGCTGCGGCTGATGGAAATCAAGCTGACGACGCAGGCTGCGAAGTGGCGGTGGGCATCGCCGAGGAGTTGATCCGATCGGTGGAGTTCTTCGAGCAGCAGAGCCTCGTCGAGGAGATGTCCAGCCTCCGTGAGGCCGCAGCAAAGCTTGCTGAAGTTGGCGAGAGCGATCAGGTCTATCTGCGGATCGCCGGGGTCATGCAGGTCATGCGTCAGCGAGCAGAGGCGCTGCGCGAACGCACCGTGCATATTGCTGACACGAGCGTCTTGCGGGAGAGACTCGCCAAGCTGCTGGCAGGAGAGGATCTGGAAGCAGACGAGAAGCTGCCTGACGCTTGCGACGTCCAGCACGTCGTCGCGCTCGAGGTGATCTTGCCGCAGACCGCCGATTCGTCAAGCGATCCAGCGGTAGGTGCCGCGGCGCAACCGGATGCTGGAGGTGTGGCTGAAGGCGAGCAGGGTGGGGAGGCTGTGGGTGCTGGGCGGGAGCAGGCACCCGATGGCGGCAAGCCCCGTGATACGAAGGCCGCGGCTGCGCAGGGCGAGCAGACCATCCGCGTCGACGTCGCGCGGCTCGAAGGCTTGCTCAATCTCATGGGCGAGCTGGTGCTTCAGAAGAACCGGGTTCTGGGTGTGGCGAAGCGCGCAAGCGGTGAGTCCCTGGACGGTGAACTCCGAGAAGAGTTCGAGCAGATCGCATCAGACCTGGATCGTGTGACCGCCGAGCTGCAGATGGGCGTCATGAAGGCTCGCATGCAGCCTATGCACAAGCTGTTCAGCCGATACCCGCGGGTCATTCGCGACCTTGCCCGGATGACGGGCAAGGAGATCGATCTGCAGGTGGAGGGGGCGGAGACGGAGGTTGACAAGTCGGTCGTCGAGGCGCTCGGTGACCCCTTGGTGCACATTCTGCGAAACAGTGCCGACCACGGCATTGAAGCGCCGGAGGTTCGGGAGAGCGCGGGCAAGCCGCGCACGGGAACGATCTCTCTTTCTGCGAGACACGACGGCAACCATGTGGTGGTGATCATTCGGGATGACGGTAAGGGCATTGATCCCGCCGTGATCTCGGAGAAGGCGCTTGCCAAGGGTCTTGTCAGCCAGGCGGATCTGGATGACATGTCCGAGTCGCAGATCCTGCAGTTGCTCTTTGCTCCCGGTTTCAGCACGGCTGAGAAGGTGTCGGACCTTTCAGGACGTGGCGTCGGGATGGATGTTGTTCGCACCAACATCACGCGTCTGAATGGCGCTGTGGAGTTGACGTCGGTCCCCGGTCATGGCTCGTGCGTGACCATCCGTATTCCGTTGACGCTTGCGATCATGCCCGCGATGATGGTCAAGATCCAGCGCGACCTCTTTGCGTTGCCGCTGTCGAGTATCCACGAGATTGTGCGACCGTCTGCCGACGAGCTGTACACCGTGAGGGGGCAGCAGGTGATGCGGCTGCGTGATGAAGTGGTGCCGTTGATTGACCTGCGTGAGCAGTTCAAGGACATTCGTGCCGCTCATTCGCAGGACGAGAAAGTCCCGGCAAGCGGTGCTCCGTTTGCGGTCATCGCGGCCAGCGGTGATCGCAAAGCCGGTCTGCTCGTCGATGGGTTAATAGGTCAGCAGGAAGTGGTCATCAAGCCGCTCGATGAGCTGTTCGATCGCAACCTTGCTGTCAGTGGAGCGACAGTTCGAGAAGATGGCGGCGTAAGTCTCATCGTTGATATTGGTCAGATGCTCAGCGTTCTCAAGGACGTGGCTTAGGAGTTGGACATGGATACAGCGTACATCCCCCCTGTCATGAAGGCCATCTCTCACGTGTTCTCGACGACACTCAACCTCAACGTCGACGTTGGACAGGCACAACTGTCTCCAGATCCACTGGCCAAACACGATGTGTCCGCCATCATCGGGTTCTCCGGCGAGTACAAGGGGTCGCTGGTGCTCGCGTTCCCTGCGCAGGTCGCCGAGCGGGTGGTTGCCCTCTTTGTCGGGGAGGACCTCAGTACGGAGCACCCCGACTTTGCTGATGCTGTCGGCGAGCTTGCCAACATGGTTGCGGGCAATGCAAAGGTTGGGTTCGAGGGCAAACGAGTGTCCATCTCTTGCCCCTCGGTCATCATGGGGGCATCTCATCGCATCAAGCAGTCGAAGGACATGCCCGTCGTGCAGATCCCTGCCGAGTGTGACTGCGGAGCGTTCGTCATCGAAGTGTCGCTGAAGTCAGAAGCTGAGGGCAAGGCTGCTGCGCCCATCGCACAGTCGGCGTAAGGCATTGGAAGGAGATCGCCATGAAAGTTATGCTTGTTGATGACTCCCGCACGATGCGGAACGTCGAGAAGAACATTCTCAAGAGCATTGGTTACACCGACGTTGTGGAGGCCTGTGATGGCCAGGACGCGCTGAGCAAGGTGGCGGCCGCGTCGCCTGGCCTGATCCTCCTCGACTGGAACATGCCCAACATGGATGGGCTGACCTTCCTCAAGGAGTTCCGCAAGATCGACAAGGAGACGATCGTCATCATGGTGACGACCGAAGCCGAGAAGAGTCGTGTCGTTGAGGCGATCAAGGCAGGGGTCAACAACTACGTTGTCAAGCCCTTTACGCCTGAGAATCTCAGTGCTCGCATCCAGGAGACACTCAAGGCCGTTGCCTAGTCAAAGCGGCGTCGAAGGTTGATGAGACCACCGACATGACCTCGCACGAGGACCAACTCAAGTACATCTCGGTGCGGCTCGACGAGGATGCACTCCGGTGCGTGCTTGTGCTCTCGCCGGGGCTTGTGTGCGACGACACAACCACGGCGTTGTGTCGGTCGCAACTCGAGGACCTGGGGATAGTACTGTCTGGCGATATGGAGACCTCGATCGATGTCTGCATTCGTCAGCTCGAGCTTGTTCCCGGTGCGCCCTCGCGTGTTGTGATCGAGGGGCGGCCTCCCGTTCATGGTGAAGATGGCTGGTTTGAGTGGGCGGCGGGGCTCAACCCGAACGACGCCGAAGACGAGCGGGATGAAGAAGGCTCCGTCGATTACTACAGCCGGTCAAAATTCGTAACGGTCAAGGCCGGCACCGTGATCGGTCATGTGCACCCACCCACGCCGGGCGTGGATGGCCTGAGCCTTCTCGGCCTCGGGATTGCTGCCCGAGACGGCCGGCCGGCCACCGCTCGATTCGATGAGACGCTGCTCGTCGATGCCAAGGGTGTCGTGACCGCTGCTGTGCCCGGTTACATCAACGTATCCGGGCAGCGCATCCGAATCGGTCAGGAACTCGACATCCACGGTTCGGTGGACTTTGGTACCGGCAATGTCGTGTTCGATGGAAGCGCCATTATCCGCGGCGGCATTCGAGACAACTTCGTCGTCGAAGTCACCGAGGATCTCAGCGTTTCAGGGGTCGCGGAGGCAGCCCGGATCGTCGTAGGGCGTGATGCGATCTTCGCCGGCGGCATTGTCGGTCAGGATCGCGCGGATATTCGAGTTGGTCGGCACGCGCGAGCCCGCTATGCGCGGCATGCAAAGGTCAACATCGGCCGCGACTTTGCAGTTGAGCGGGAGCTTGTGAACTGCGATGTCATCGTGGGAGGGCAGCTGGAGATGCCGGGAGGCGATCTCGTCGGCGGCCGGGCTCACGTGCTCGGGGCAGTCAGGCTCAGCACCCTCGGATCAGAGGGCGCGATCGCGACGACGGTTCACCTGGGCTCAAGCCCGTCACTTGCCGAGGCACTCAGCCGTGCCGAGCAGGAGCGAGCGCGAGTTGGCGAGCGCCTTGAGTCGGTCGTGAAGGAGTCGAGAACCCTTGAGACCATGCCGCGTCTGGATAACCAGATGAAGGAGCGGCTGACCGAGCTGAGCATGACCAAGCTCGAGCTTGAGCACCGCGTGGGTCGCCTCACCGAGCTACTGGATGAACTCGGCGAGCATCTGTCCCGCATCCGGTCTACCACACTCTCGGTCCAGCGGACGATCTACGCGGGCACGAGGTTGGTCGTGGATGACGTCACAGCGGAGATCAACTGTGCTCTCGAGGGCCCGATCACCATCTCTGCGGAGGAGGGCCGCGGTCTGATGGTGCGTGATCGCCACGGGTCGGTGATGCCGCTGGACAGGGTTGCAAGGCTCAAAGCTCGGGCTGCGGCCTGAGGGTTGTCGTGACTACCGTGTCCTGTGCCGCCAACCCCTCGAGCCCCAATACCGGTTTCTGCTCAGCTGCCGATCAGCGAGTTTTTCGCGTCGCTTCAGGGTGAGGGCAAGCTTGTCGGTATGCCGAGCGTCTTCATTCGCGCTGCCGGATGCAACATGCGTTGCCGATGGTGCGACACGCCCGAGGCAAGCTGGGACCCCCGCGGTGAGCCTCAGACCATCTCGGCACTGGTAAGCCAGGTGATAGAGACTGGCTGCTCGCACGCGGTTTTGACCGGGGGAGAGCCCATGCTCTTCGAGTCGATGGGGCTGCTCTGCACCTTGCTCCATGAGCGGAACATCCATGTCACGATCGAGACTGCCGGCACCGTGGATCGGGAGTGGCCCATCGACCTCCTGAGTCTCTCACCAAAGTTGAGTAACTCCACGCCGGTGAACGACGCTCGCGATCCTGATGGGCGGTGGGCCAGGAGACATGAACGGGTTCGAAAGGACCTCGCTCCGATGCTCGCGCTGCTGCGTCGTCGTGGTACGACCGTGGCGAGCACGCAGGTCAAGTTCGTAGTCCAGACCGAACAGGATCTCGAGGAGATCGACGCGCTGCTCAAGAGCCTGACGGCACAAGGCTGTCCTATCGAGCCGAGCGATGTCTTTCTGATGCCCGAGGGCGTCTGCACGCCCGATCCTGATGCTGTGCGATGGGTCATTGAGGCGTGCCATCGGCGGGGCTTCCGCTATGGGCACAGGCTGCACATCGAACTGTTTGGTCACACCCGCGGCACCTAGCCCTGCCCGGGTTCTCGACCCGTGCGTACGCTCATTTGAGCATGACTGAACCACGAGAACGTTCTGATACCGGGCGAGGCAAGCCTCCGAATTCCGCTGTCGTCCTTCTTTCCGGCGGGCTCGACAGCGCCACGACACTGGCGATCGCCACGCTCGAGTGCGGGGTTGTTCATGCGCTGACGATTGACTACGGCCAGCGACATGCCGTCGAGGTTGAGTCTGCTCGAAGACTTGCCGAGCACTTTGCCGTGGCGTCGCACACCGTGCTTTCCGTCGATCTGCGAGCCATCGGTGGCAGTGCTCTCACGGCTGATATGGAGGTTCCAAAGCCGGAGTCGATCGCTGCCGTCGGCACGGAGATACCGACCACGTATGTGCCGGCGCGTAACCTGATATTTCTTTCTCTTGCTTGCGGCCTGGCCGAGGTTCGAGGCGCTGGATGCATTTACATCGGTGTCAACGCGATCGACTACTCGGGATATCCCGACTGCCGGCCCGAGTTCATCGACTCCTTCGAGTCCACCGTTCGGCTGGCAACGAAAGCTGGTGTGCAGGCTGCTGACGAACCCGCGATGCGGGTTGTGACGCCGCTGTCATCCATGTCCAAGCAGTCGATCGTTGAAGAAGCTGCGCGGTTGGGTGTGCCCCTCGAATGGACGGTCTCCTGCTACGATCCGGGAAATGGCGGCGAACCTTGCGGCGGGTGCGACGCGTGCCTTCTACGGGCCGACGGATTTGCTCGCGCAGGTCTTGAAGATCCGGCGATGCAGGTTCCGCATGAGAAGGGGTAAGGGAGGCTTCTCCGATGTTTGTGCGTTTAGCCGATCTCGCCGAGCGATCGTCATGGTGGGAACTCGCGGGGCACGAGACCTCATCGCTGCGGGAAGCATGGCGGCTGTGCCATCATGCAGCACAGCCTGCAGCCGAGCTCGCCAAGGCATTTGGCATACCAGAGGCTGACGACAGCCATTCAGCCATGCAGTGGATCCCGGGGCGGCGCATCATCGACGGCTATTTCCGGGGGCGGCTTGTTGAAACACCTCGGGGCGTCGTGTGCACCGCGCTGCGTCCCTTCGACCTGAGCCTCTTTCTTATCAAGCCCAATGGGGACCTCTACGCGGAAATGCCGCTGGAGGGCAAGACCATCGAGCAGGCACACGGCTGGGTGCTGACCACCACGATGAACCTGTTTGATGTCCCGGTGCGCCAGGCCACAGAAGCGCCGCCCGACCTGCCGCCACATCCTGCTGGCAGTGGGGAGAAGATTCAATCGCCCAATCAGCTCGCCCTGATCGAGGTTGTCCGGCTCTACGAGAATACGGCCAGTTTGCTCGAAGCCTTCGGTAGCGATTCCGCTTCCTCGGGCGATGCGTCCGACGCCGCTGGACAAACGGCGGTGCTGTGCTGGCCACACCACTTCGATCTTGCCCGCCTGTTCGTGCTCGCACGAGATGCCGCAGGCGAAATGACTCACACGATTGGTGTGGGCCTGACACCACCCGATGAACTCGAGCCCGCTGGCTACTGGTACGTCTCACCCTGGGTGCGGTCTGATCAGCCGGCAGCCAGCGTCGCGGAGGTGCCTATGGAGCACGGGTATTGGCACCGGCGAGATGGTCAGCCACCGATGGCTGTGCTTCCCATCACCGCCTTGGCGGGAATCGAAGACCAGCAACGCCAGCATCAACTCGTTCTCGAGTTTGTGACCGCCGCCTTCAACTCCTGCGTCGCAGCGCACTAGGGACGTGCAATGCGGGCCTGCCGCAGCTCGCAAACTCAGGATGCGATCTTGATTTCCAGCCTCCAATCAACCGCCTGCGTTGTCAAGGCGTTGGATTCAAAGAAGCGTTCCATGCGTGGTGGGAGCAGTTCGTACTTCCACCCGGATGTGCCGACCGGCCGCCCGCTGGCGTCGAGCCACGTGTACTGATACTGCACTCGGGTTGGTCCGTCCTGAATCGAACGGATCGGTACTGTCACCCGCATCGGCGTCTGCATGGTGGGGGATTCGACGATCGGCCTGCCATGGGCGATCAGGCCGGACAGCCCGCTGGCCATCGTGATCTGCGGGTACCCACTCACCACGAGCGGATCGGGTGCCGGCGAGGCGGGAGCACGCGTCGTATCCGTCTGGCACCCAGCGAGTGTGGACAGGGCGACACCAGCAACGGCCAGCGCAAGATACTTGAAGGAACGCTCTGGATGCATGCGAATTCTCCTGAGGGGCGGGCGTGATCCTGATACCACAGAAATGTGCTGACGAACGGAGGCAGGGCTCATCGTTCAACCTCCATGCGGGGGGCGGACAAAGGACTCGATACACGAAGCGACAGAGCCCGACCAAACGCGGATCGCATCTCGTAGCCGCCATGGTCCTTTCCGAAGAGACGAATGAAGCCGAGCGTGCCACCCTGCGGCGTGTAGAGGGTCGACCCATCCTCCAACACATGACCCAGTGCGCGGCTACGCTCCGGTCCATCGAGCAGCGCGATGCCCTCGGCTCGGTAGAGCTCGATGAGATCCTCAAAGACGATCGACTCTGGCAGACCTGCCCGGTGGTACTCACCCATCAAGGTCCTGGATGGAGTGCGAACACATCGGCCCCCGAGCACCCAAGGAAGCGTGGGTTGTTCAAGAGAGCCGGTGACATCGTTGGCGTACAGCGGTTGCGAGGCGATGTCGAGCGTGCTGCTGGTGGGAAGCCGCACCAAACGCACGCTTGCGGTGCCATCGCCCCTTGGCCTGAGTCCCAGCAGGCTCAGCCACGCTGTACTTCCTTCCAGCGAGAGCCTTGGTGGTTCACGCCCCAGCCGGACGGGCACGAGGTACACCCGCTGAGCGAGCAGGTCGTTGTAACGGGTGTCGGCCCGGGCGTTGCCCTTTGCGATCGCTCCAATCACTGCAGCACCAGCACCGGCGAGTTGGGCCGCCGTGTCGTCGCTCGAAGCTGCCACGGCGATCCCGCCGCCGGTCAGAAGAGTGCCCGCAGCGCTCTTGTTACGCCGAGCCTGATCCAGCCCCGTCCAGCGAGCGTCCCGTGCGAGCACGTTCGTATCCACCACGCTCGGCCAAAGAGCCCGCCCGCCGGCGTCGTGAACGACGACCGCGCGATCATCTGAGGGCGAACGATCTCTGAACGCGACCTCTGTGCCGTCGCTTCCGGTGGCGATGCGAGCGGGTGCGCTGCCAACTTCAAAGACGATGAGTGACTCGTACGCCCCGCTCTGAAGCTCATCAATCAGCGAGGCTGCCCACGGTGCCACGGAGCGAGCCACATCAAAGTGCTCGGCTGCCTCTTGGGCGCGGCCGAGTTGGCGGTTGGCAACACCGGCCAGCAAACGTCCCAGAAGAAACGCCCGGGGCCGATCCGGATCGTCGGCGCTGACCCGCTGGAGAGACTCCAGGCTCGCCGCCCGGGCATTTCCCCATCGACCGAGCGACATGTCCGCCACGGCGATCAGGGCAAGCGCCATGGCCTGCTCATAGGGTTCGCCCTTCCAGATACGGACCCCCTCTTCGCTCACGAAGAAGGGGTCCGCGCTGTTGGCAGCATTGACGCCCTGGGTTCGCAGCACGTCGTAGGCGTAGTCGATGCGAGTCGAAGCGCTCTCGGGTACGCCATCGAGCAGAGCCGCGTGGATGGCTTGCAACTGGTAGAGCAGAACTTGCTTGCTTTGGATACCGGCCTCGTCTGCCCGTCGTGCCAGATCCACCCGGGCTCGGCTCGTCTGTGCGCTCGCAATGTCCTGTTGGGCAGCAAGGCTCGGCGCATAGGTGGGCGCACAGCCGGTCGCGGCCAGCACGAGACTCATGCACAGGACGAGATACGCGCAGGTCGTACGCCGTGCGGACATCTTGAGGGGGCGATGCATGAGCATCAGTCGATCACCAGGCCGCGAGCCAGCCGCGCAACTTCTTCGGTGTGCTGCCACGTGATCAGGCCCGTCGAATTGTCGAGGAGTTGGTACTCAAGCAGATAAGTGTCGCGCCGGGCATCGGCCTCCTGATGATCGCTTGCACCTTCCCGCGCAATCGAACGGATGCTCGCGACGAACCGATGCGTCGCGTCGGTCCGCGCCGTCGCCTCGGGATCGAGCACGTCGATACCCGAGGTGCGAAAGCTCTCGAGGACGCGTGGGTCCGACAGCACCCGGGCCACGACCATCGCTTCTTCACCACGCGAAAAGCGATCAAGCGAGAGGTTGACCATCGGTTCTGCTCGGACCGTCCGCGGCTTGATGGCCCCGGGGTTGACACGTGGGAAGCCACTGCTCGCCTCGAGTGCGAGCGAAGCCGCTGCCTTGCTTACGGCCTGATCGAGGTCCGCCATCCTGAAGCGAGCGTTTCGCTCGGCAGCACTGGGGGTGGTCGCGCAGGCCGAGAGCAGCACGAGACACGCTGCCGCGGATGCCAGGCATACACGGATCGGCCGCGGGATCGAGCGCATCACCGTACCTGTGCGAGATCGAATGAATCGTTGAAGACGATCGCGCGGCTCTGCAGGTTGGTCAGCCGGAACTCGAAGAAGTAGCGACGCGTTTCCCCGCCGCGCCGAGAACTCTCGAGGAAGTCGCCTCGCAGGACATACGTCGCACGCGCGTCGTAGCGATCCGTTCCGGGTGAGAAGTCGCTGCCCGCGGGCTGGATGCGGCGGAACTCGGCCTCCATGTCGTCGACAGATTCGACGAAGAGCAGCCGGCTGGTCGCGATGTCACTCTGCAGCAGTTTGCTCCTGAGGCGACGCTGGATCAGCTCAAAGTCCTGTGTTGGCGTGTCGGTTGCGTTGGAGATGTTGCCCAGTTCGACAACCACCCGCGAGGGTGACTGGGTGATCTCAGGGATGCTGTTGAGCCTTCGCACGAGCGACTCGGCGACCTGATCGCTGAACTCCCAGAGAGCTCCTGCGTTGGCCGCACCGGAGGCGCGGTCGGCGGGCGTGCTCGAATAGGGATTGATCCGGCCGCCGGAATCACCCACGCTGGTTCGTGGCGTGGTCTCGCAGCCGACCAGCAGGATCGCGGCGCCCGCCACGATTGCACCAGCACACCAAGACTTGCGCTTCGACATCACATACCTCCCAGACACCGAGCCTACCGCCGGCGTGTCAGAGAGTGTATTGGTAATCACTAGCTTGAGTTGCAGGCGGCGCGTTGTCAGGCGACGTCGTGTGGCCGTCGATGAAGACGACCGAACTGGTCCCCGTCGGCATGGGGATTTGCCGAGTTCAGGGCCGCGGCAAGCTTGCGAGCCGAGTCCTGATCGGTGCACCGTTGGTGCGTTGCCCAGCCGTTTGCGCTGAGCCTGCGCCAGACCCACCAGTCACCGCCTTGATCCGTGTCGGCGCGATAGACCGGCTTGATCTCGATGAGCGGTGCAGTTCGACGGCTTGGCCCTTGCGCACCTCCCGGCGTCGTGCTGCAGGCGCGTGGGTCCGGCGTCATGCCTGATGATTCGGTGAACATCGTGTACCTCCCTGTTGAGCACACTCAAGACCGCAGCCCGCTGAGGGCAACGGTCGGAGGACGACACACTCCATGGGTCGTACTTCATTACCGCCGAAATGCCCGCGGTTGTCAAGGTTGCGTCAAGAAATCGCGACGGGCAGCCGCCGTCGGTCGTGGGCTCGCGGGGTCTTGCACGTGGTAATCAACGATTCAGCAGCGCGAAAACTGGAGGCATGAAAAATCCCGGCCAATGGGCCGGGAGCGGGGTTATCCACAGGGCCTCGATCGCCGACTGAAGTGCCGACGAAGCGGGCTCAGTTCTCGCCGCCGTCGGCGAGCCGCGGGCCGTCTCCGGCCTGCTGGGGGCGCTGAAGGGCGATCTCGCCGTTCTGCTCCTCGTAGCGACGAATGATCTGACCAAGGCTGATGGCGAGGCGCTTGGCGCCCGCCCAGTTCATGATGGTCCGGTTGCCGACCGCGAAGGTGATGGCAGGCTGGCCATCCTGACCCTGCACGGGGAGGTTCATGCCGAAGTCCATGACGACTTCATCCTGCGTGGTGGACGTACGAATGGTGTTGGCGTAGGTCGAAGTCATCTTCGACTCGTCGATGCGGAGTTGAATCTGACGCTGCTGGCCGCCTTGGGGTTGATCAGTCTCGCTCATGGTGTGCTGTCCTCACGGAAATAGGTGCGATGCTCGGATCGCTCTGTGTGGTGGTGCGGAACCGTGCCTGAGCCGGTGTTTCGCGGTCCGACCATAGCCGCTCCGAACCGCAAAGTCGTGTCTCTTTGCTGTCAGCCGGCCTTCCAGCCCGCTGCGAGGCCCGCCATGGCGGTGGCGGTCATGGGGACCGCTCCGGTGGCAAATGCCCTGAATGACTCGAACTGTCCGCCAGCCCAATCCTGAAAGCTGTCGTAGCGGTCGGCCATCGAGCCCCACTGGATGGTGATGAGCCCCGCGTACTCGAGGCCCATGAGCATCATGACCAGTATCCCCGCTGCAAACATCGTGATCTTGAAGAGCTTCTTGAGGGCAAAGCTCGCAGCAAACCCGGCCGCGAAGCCAAACCCGAGCCGAAAGACCGCTTCGGGCTCTCGCATCTCGTCCGTGGTTGATCGCGAGCGGCTCTCGTTCGTTCCGGGGTCGGAGGGCAGCCCCGGGATGTGCCCGCGGGCCTGATCGATGAGGTCGCCCACTGTCTCATTGGCCCGATCGCGCGTCTGCTGATCGAAGCTCAGCCCGCCGAGCGTCCCCTCCGGCAACTGCTCGCTCAGGGCCGAGACGCCCCCGGGTGTGGTCTGGTTGGCCTGCTGGCGGGCACCAGCAAGCGATGCTGAGCCTTGATCGCTCAGCACGTCCCAGGCGATGCCGCCGACCATCGCGGCGGCGGCGACCGCCACCAGAATCCAGGCAATGGAAAGCCCGCGGCGGCCATCGCGTGATGAACTGTTCTCTTCGCTGCGATCAACGGAATCGGACATCGGCGGCACCTCCAATGGTGCAAGCGTAGCGACACACGCCCGCGGGCCTACTCTCGGCAACTCCGGTCGCGCACGTGGGCGGATCAGCGAGGACCGAGCACCGACCCCCATATGCGTACCCGAGGGACTTCAACCGGAGAGCCACAGGCGGCCAGCACCCTCGTCGGGATGCTCTTCGTGCTCGCCACGCTCTTTTGCTGGTCGGTCACGCCGGTCTTTGTGGAGTTCTTCACCGACAAGGTCGACCCATGGACCAGCAACGGCTGGCGCTACGGCTTTGCTGCGCTGCTCTGGCTGCCCCTGCTGCTTGTCACAGCTTCCCGCCGGCGTCTGCCAGAACGGCTCTTTCGCAAGGCGCTCGTTCCCGGTCTTGTCAATGCACTCGGGCAGATTGTCTTCGTGCTTGCCTTCTACAACACTACGGCGCCCATGGTCGCCATCGGGCTTCGGACACAGATCATCGTCGTGTCGCTCGGCGCAGCGTTGTTCTTCGCGGCCGAACGCCGAATCGTGACCCGGCCCGCCTACATCATCGCGATCGTGATGATCGTGGGGGGGCTCGTCGCTGCGGTGCTCCTGGGCGGTGATGCCGCGTTCGAGGAGCTCGACGGCTTCGGGCTGGCCTTGGCAGCGGGCACCGGCTACGGGCTCTATGCGCTGTCAGTCCGCCACTGGATGCACGGCGTCAACCCGCTGCTGGCCTTTGCAGCCATCAGCCAGTACACCGCGGTCATCATGCTGAGCCTGATGTTCCTGCTCGCTCAGGACTTCGGCGCCGGTGCGCTCTCGCTTTCGCCCCGCCTCTTCAGTTTGTTCCTGCTCAGTGCGGTCATCGGCATCGCGATCGGGCACGTGGTGTACTACATCGCGATCAGCCGCCTCGGGGTTGCGGTGGCTTCGGGAGTGGTGCAGACGCAGCCTGTGTGGGTCGCGCTCATCAGCTGGGCGTTCCTCGATCAGCCCGGCCTGAGCGCAACGCAGTGGATCGGGGGCGCGGTCGCCATCATCGGCGCGATGCTGCTTCTCTGGGTTCAGCACACGACCCGCCAGACAACCGCAGAGGTCCTGCAGAAGAGTTTGCCGGTCGATGCGCACCGTTGCAGCGAGTGTGGGTTCGATCTCGGCGACGACATAGAAGGCACGTGTCCCGAATGCGGGCAGGTCTTTCCGCGGGACATCGAGGTACTTCACTCTGCGTCAAATGGCTGACCAAGCCAACTCTGGAAGCGACTTCGCTGGCTGCGCGTTGGTTCGTCCGTTCGGCGGAGTGTCCACTCCGGCGGAGAAGCCTCGGTCGCGACCTCGATCTCCATGAGTTGGCCCCGACGAAAGAGCGAGACCTTCAGCGGAGTGCCTGCGGGTGTGCGGCTGAGCAGGTCTTCGATGCTCTCCGGCGACGCCTGCTCGCCATCGACCGCAACGATGAGGTCATCGGCCTGAAAACCGGCATCAAACGCAGGGTGCCCTTCCATCACGGTGCGCACCGCTGCAAAGCCGTCGCGAGCGATCAGGCGCAGACCGAGGTCAGAACCCTCGTCATCCACCTCGGAGGTCAGTTCGAGGCCGAGGGGTTCGAGCCATCGCTCGAGGGGCAGATCCGTCGGCTTGCCCACGAGGCTGGCAATCAGGTCCCGTGCCGATTGGAAGCTCTGCTCCGCAGCCTCGGCTATGGCTTGAGCAAGGTCATCGGTTGTGAACCCTCCGCCCTCGAGCGGATGATTCTGGTAGAGCACGCGCATCACGTTGTCGAGACTCCGCTCATCTGCTGTAGCCTCGCGCACCCACTGGTCGATCACGAGGCTTGCCAGTGCGCCCTGGCTGTAGAAGTTCACCGTGAAGTTGGGCGTGTCGGGAGTCCTCTGGTTGAACTTGATCCACGCGTCAAAGCTGGAATCTTCGAGCGATTGCACCAGAAGGCCCGGGTTCAGCCGCGTTGAACGGATACTGCCTTCGAGGCGGTCAAGGTACGTCTGCACATCGATCAGGCCTGTGCGCACGAGGATGAGGTCGTCGTAATAGCTGGTTGTTCCCTCGGCGACCCAGAACAGCTCGGAGTAGTTCTCTTCCTGCCAGCGGTAGGGCGTGATGCCTTCGGGGCGGAGCCGCTTGACGTTCCACGTATGGAACATCTCGTGACTCACCAGGCCGAGGAAGCGCTCGTACCGGTCCTGGTCAGTGAAGGTGCTCGGGGTCGTCAGCATGATGGTGGAGTTGACGTGCTCGGTGCCGCCCCCGAGTCCAGGGCCGCAGTGGATCATGAAAACGTATCGCTCGTAGGGCAGCGGGCCGTCCTCCTCGAAGATTCTGGCCTGCGATTCCGTGATGGCGGCGAAGTCTTCCTTCAGACGCTCCATGTCCGCTTCGTGCCTGCCCCAGATCACGATCTCATGGGGCACGCCCCGGAGATCAAACGTGACCTTGTCGTGGAGCCCGATCTCGAGCGGAGCATCAACCAGCGTGTCGTAGTCGCGTGCGACGAACAGCATCGGGCCTGCCTCGCCGCGAGCCGCATTCGGGGCTGGCGAGAGCCCGGTCGCTGTCCGCCAGCCTTCTGGCGCACCGACGATGCTCACCCGTGCGGGCTCGTCGCGACGATCCGGGTTGTACATGAGCACCGAGGATGGACTGATAAAGGCGTGTGAATGATCGGCGTGGCGGGTGCGGTTGTTGATGGAGTTGGCGTAGATCGTGTACTCGACATGGAGGTCCTGAACGCCGCTTGTCTCGAACACCCAGGTCGACTTGTCCGTCTTCGTGAAATCGATCGGCTGACCATCACCCGTCGCCGAGACCGTGCGCACGGTGCCGGCCGGATCAAGAATCTCGTATCGACCGGGCCGCCACACGGGCAGGTGCAGCACGGTGGACTCGGCGTCAATGTCGGGCAGCGTCATGCGGACCGTGATGAGCTGCGATGCTGTCCGCGCGACATCGATCTCGTACATCACCGCGGCACGTTGATACAGGTCCTCCGCGTTCTCGCCTCGATAGGGCTGGGCTGAAGCCGGCAGCACACCCAAGGCAATGACCGCGGTGAGGATCGTCGACATCAACAGCAGGGAATGTCTTTGCAGCATCCCCTCAACATACCCCATCAGCGCGGGTCGCGAGGGGATTCCGGCGGCCGGCCCGGGTTGTCGATCACCACGTGCGCCCGCTGGCGATACTCGGGCAGGAACCGCTCAAAGGTCGGGTCCGCGATCGTCTGGATGAAGTGGGTCATCGCATCGATCTCCCACCCGCGCTGGCCGGAGAGCTCCCGAGCAATGGCTCGCGCGAGCCGATCCTCGGCAGAGGCCTCGATCAGCGCGAGCACCGAGGCGAGGGACGCCACCTGAGGCTGCAACGCGTGGATGCCCTCGACGATGACCATGGGCCTCGGAGAAAGGGTTGTGGAGCCTGTTCGGCGATGCTCCTGGAAGCTCCAGACCGGGATCTCGGCGGGTTCGCCCCTCAGCAGAGTCGCGAGGTGCCCGGCGAGTTCATCGAGGTGGGAATGCTCGGGCAGATCGTACTGGTGGGGTTCAAGTTCGTGGTAGTCAGGCAGGTAGCTGTCCGTCCCGATGACCGCGGCCTCGCCCGAATGGGCTGCGAGCTCACGGGCGAGGGTGGACTTTCCGCTGCCCGTGGGACCCGCGATCGCGACCACCACCGGCCTGCTCTCGGGCAGGAGCTTCACGAGGTGTCCAAGGGCATCGTCTCGGTGGATACGCACCGGCAAGTGTTGGCTCGCCGGGCGGACCAAGCGAGCACTCGCTACGCTCGCGGCTGGCTGAGGGCATTTCAGAGACACCAGCAAGCGTGGAGATACCAAGCGGATGGGACAAGTGCAGGGACTGATCGGTCTGGTTGTTCTTGTCGCTCTGGCGTGGGCACTCTCCACACGCAGAGGGCAGTTTCCTCTCAGGTTTGTACTCGCGGGCGTGGGCCTGCAGATCGCGATGGCCGCTGTGCTTATCGCGTTCGATCCGGTCGTGAAGGCCTTTGACTTGGTTGCGCGGGGCGTGAACAGCGTCATTCAGTCGGCGGACGAAGGCTCGGCGTTCCTGTTCGGGGATCTCGCAGACCCGGGAGGGCCCGCTGGCTTTGTCTTCGCCTTTCGTGTGCTGCCGGTGATTGTTTTCTTCGCAGCCCTGATGAGCGTGCTCTATCACACGGGCGTTATGCAGGTTCTGATCGGTGCAATGGCCTGGGTGCTGCGTCGTACGCTCAGGGTCTCGGGTGTTGAGTCGCTGGCCATGGCGGCCAACGTGTTCGTGGGCCAGACCGAGGCGCCGCTGTGCGTCGGCCCGTATGTCTCACGGATGCGGCGGAGCGAACTCGCAACGCTCATGGTGGGAGGGTTTGCGACCATCGCGGGCAGTGTGCTGGCTGCCTATGTGGGCATGCTGGGTGGCGACGATCCCCTGCAGCGGGAGGCCTTCATCAAGCACCTGCTCACCGCAAGCCTGCTGAGCGCGCCGGCCGCCTTCGTCATCGCCCGGATCATTGTCCCTCAAGAGCAGGACTCGCAGCAGGACGAAGTGCATCAGGTCTCGCTCGAGCGCCAGGGCAATGTCCTCGAGGCCGCTGCTGAGGGTGCCACACAGGGCCTCAAACTCGCCCTGAACGTCGCGGCCATGCTCGTGGCGTTCGTTGCTCTCCTGGCCCTGCTCAATGCGATCCTCGGCTGGATGGGCGGCCTTGTGGGGCTTGAACAACTGTCCATCGAGTGGCTCATGGGTGTGCTGCTTGCTCCACTGGCCTGGACCATGGGTGTGCCTTGGGAGGACAGCACGTTCTTCGGCACGCTCCTCGGAAAGAAGCTGGCGGTCACCGAGTTCCTCGCGTACGACGCCCTTGCGACTGATATGGCATCTGAGACCCCGAGGCTCTCCGTGCGCAGCGCGGCCATCGCCGCCTACGCGCTCTGCGGCTTTGCGAACTTCGCATCCATCGGGATCCAGATCGGCGGCCTTGCCTCTCTGGCCCCCGAGCGTCGCGGCGAGATTGCCGGCCTGTCGCTGCGCCTGATGCTCGGAGGAGCGCTCGCAAGCTGGATGACCGCTTCCATCGCGGGGTTGTTCATTGCCTGATCCAGCTCGACACGAAGACGCTGCGCCGCTGCAAGCTGACCTCCGCTCAGTGCTGGGGCGCCCACGCGCGGTGATTGGCATGGTGCACGTCGGAGCGCTGCCCGGCACCCCGAGACATGCTCTCAGCATCGATCAGCTTGCAACGCAGGCCTCGCTTGAGGCACGCCAGCTCGAGGATGCGGGCTTCGACGCCATCATGATCGAGAACATGCACGATGCGCCCTACGTGCATGGCCAGCATGGTCCAGAAATCGCAGCCGTCATGACGCGTGTCGCTTGCGAGGTACGCGCAGCGATCGATCTGCCGCTGGGCGTGCAGGTCCTCTCGGGTGGCCAGCGTGAGGCGATGGCTACCGCTCATGCTGCGGGTGGTTCGTTTATCAGGTGTGAGAATTTCGTGTACGCCCACGTCGCCGATGAGGGGCTGCTTGCCGAGGCGTGCGCGGGTGAACTGCTGCGATATCGGCGAAGCGTTGGTGCCGGGCACATTGCGATCTGCTGCGATCTGAAGAAGAAGCACGCATCCCATGCGATCACGGCGGATGTGCGCATGGGCGAGATGGTGCACGCTGCGGAGTTCTTCGGGGCCGATGCGGTCATCGTCAGCGGCGGCTTTACGGGTTGTCCAGTCGACGAGCACGAACTCCGGGAAGCCTGTGAGGCGGCGACGGTTCCCGTGCTCGTCGGCAGTGGGGTGACCGCCGAAACGGCAGCGAGGCTCCTTGAGCACGCTGACGCCGTGATCGTCGGCAGTTCGATCAAGTCCGGTGGCACCTGGCGAAATGCCGTCGATCCTGTGCGTGCTGCGGCACTCGTGCGTGCGGCGGGAAACCGCTCCTAGGCCGGTGCCATTTCGCAGAGGCGCTGTATTACTCGGGGCATGGGCCCGATGAGCGACGGACGACCAGTGTCTCGTCGAGCACGATCGAGCGTGCGCTGATCGGCTCTTCGCTCGCCAGGCGCTCCAGAAGCAGCTTTGCGGCGATGCGTCCTGCCTCAGCGGCGGGAATGGAGACGGTGGTGAGTGGGGGCGTTGACATCCGTGCCGGCAGTTCGTCGTTGAACGCCACGACGCTGACGTGTTCGGGAACGCTCAGCCCAAGCTCATCCATCGCCTGCATCAGGAACAGGGCGGTTGTGTCGTCATACGCGACGACCGCGGTCGCCTTGCCGCCAGCGATGTACGTCCGGGCAAAGTCGGTGAAGTCGATGTCCTCGTGCTCGTGGCCCATGAGCGGATCAAGCCCGTGATGGGCCATGCGCTGCTTGTAGGATTCCCTGCGCCACTGCACTGCAGCGTGCGTCAGCCCGCCGCCGGCGTGCTGCTCGCGTCGCAGGAAGGCGTAGAGGATCTTCTTATGGCCAAGCGCTACGAGGTGATCCACCGCCTGAGCGGTCCCTTCGGCCTCGTCGAACGTGACCGAGTCGCCGCCCGCGCCGGTGAAGCAGTTGATCGAAACATACGGCAGCTGCTGGCCCTCGATCTCGTCGAGGTCCTTCGCTTCGCGGGCTCGGACGACCAGAGCACCGTCGACGCGCCACGAGGGCAGTTCATGCCCATCCACGTTGGGCTGAAGGAAGGTCGTGCAGACATGCTTGCCCGCGGCCATCAACACCCGGACCGCCTCATGCACCGCGGTCCTGTTGACGCCGTCAGAGGCCCATCCGACCACAGCAACGAGGTTTGTTTGCTTGGCGCTGATGGACCGCACCATGGGGTTGGGCTTGTACCGCAACTCCTCGGCGGCCCGGAGCACACGCTGGCGGACTTCGGGCCGAACCCTGAAGCCTCGGGTGTAGCCATTGAGGATCCGACTTGCAGTGGACTCAGCAACGCCCGCCATCTTGGCAACTCGGGCGAGCGTTGGGCGTTCACGTTGAGGTTTTGGGGCCATGGGAGGGTGCATCTCCGGGGGAACAGTGGCCGAAGACGTTAGCCGAAGGCTTGTCAATATTCGGGATGTACTGGTGCGCAAACTGGGCTGAATGCTTTCGGCCAACCAGTTTCGTGGCCATGATCCCCGCAGATCCCTCGCCGAAGTGGGCGATATCACGCCCGAATTCGCGGCGTATGCTTGCCGCTGTGCCGCCTTAGCTCAGTTGGTAGAGCTTCGGTTTTGTAAACCGACGGTCGCCGGTTCGAGTCCGGCAGGCGGCTGTGCTTTCGGCCCCGTGGCCTCTGGCTGGCTGTTCCCGCCCTGCTCGGCGGGTGTGGTCCGGCGGCGGTAAGGGGTCTATCGTCGTCTCCGCTCCGGCGAGGTCGTCGGAGCAAGAACGGGCGTGTACCCAAGTGGCCAAAGGGGGCAGACTGTAAATCTGCTGGCGTTCGCCTTCGGGGGTTCGAATCCCTCCGCGCCCACTTTCGTAGCTTTCTGGAAGCCAGTTGCCTCCCCCGAGGCTGCCGCAGCGAGCGGTTCTTCCAGCGTCTGCCTGTGCGAAGATGCCATCTGGCTCGCTTCGCCTCTCGTGGACCTATCCCCGACAAGCCGGGATGAGTCGTTGCACCTCGCCGAGAGCACATGAAATTGGTGTGTGAAGCGCTCGGTCTGGTGTCGCGAAGAGGGGCTCATCCCCCGAAGCTGCCGACGGATTCCTCTTCGGTCAGCCACCGGTCGATGACGCCCACGACGTGGTCTGCGAAGTCTCGCCCGTTGACCGCCACGGTTCCCTCATCGCCCTGAGCGACGAACACCGCAAACGCGATCGACCGACCTGTGCGAGCGTGCGTCACAAGGCCGCTGAGGGTTCGGACACCTGTGAGGGACCCGCTTTTGCCTCGCACATCATGCTTGAGATCGAGCCCGCGGAATCGACGTGTAAACGTCCCCTCCCCGGGCACAGCGAGTGAGCCGATCATCTCGGCTCTGAGGGCGTCATCCCGCAGAAAGCTGCGAAGCCATGCTGTCTGCGTGCTCGGCGCGATGCGGTTGTCGCGGCTGAGGCCCGAGCCGTCCGCAACGCGGACGCGGGCAGCGTGTTCCGGCCCGAGCCGCTCGGAGACAAGCATGCGCACCACTGCAGCGCCATCCTGCCAAGAGCCGGGACGTCCCGTGACCTTGTGACCGAGCCGCTTGAGCAGTGCCTCCGCGTAGAGGTTCTGGGAGTCCCGGTTGCAGCGGATGAGCACCTCGTGGAGGGGGGTCGTGATGACAGCGGCCTTGGTGCCCGAGACCTCCTCTCCGGCGTCCCGCAGCACGCGGACGCGCGGGATGCCCTCGTTGTGGGAGGCTTGTGATGCCACCGCATGAGCCAGCAGCCGCCCGGTGGTGCGGGCGGGCTCGGCCATGGGTGTGCGCAGCGGCCAGGTGTTGCGCCGCACAATCGAGCCGCGGAGCGTGAACTGATCCGGCCCGGGCCCCCGGGCGAGCCACGCGGTGTTGGAACCCTGGCTCGTCGTTCGCGCCTCGTTCGTCAACGCGATCCAGGGTGACGAGGGCTGCACGGAAGCCTGGGGCGGTCCCCCGGTTCCGTCGGGCGCGAGGAAGAAGTAGGTGTTATTGGTGTGGATGCTCAGGCCGCTGACGGGCGCGGCGTAGTGCTTGTCGAGATCGTCCAGGTCCCATGAAGGGTGCACAAGTTGGTCGTCGAAGACGCGGGGATCGACGACGACCTCCGAAATCGGTGCCTCACCCGCGGCCATGACGGCTTGTGCCAGGCGATCGAACATCGTCTCGATGGAGAGCGGCGGCTCGGAGAGTTGAAGAATCTCAGGATCGCCAAGGGCGGGGTCGCCGTCCCCGACAATGGTGATGGTCGAGCCGTCACGGAGCACGGTGGTGCGAAAGGCGAAGTCCGGCCCGAGGATGGCGAGGGCAGCACCCGAGGTGAACACCTTCATGTTGGACGCCGGCAGCATCGGCTCGTCGCTGCGGCGGCTCGCGAGCACCATCCCGGTGGCGGCATCCTCGATGTGGTACCCGATCGTGGCCGATTCGAGCTTGTGGCGCTCAATCAACCGCTGGACAGATTCCTCGATGGATTGACCGCTGCAGGCGGACGAGAGGAAGGCAAGGGCGGCGAGACAGCCCGCGAGACGGCGCAGGCCGCCCGTGAGTGCTGCTCGGTTGACGGGTTCACGGCAATCTCTCTGGTCTGCATCCATGGCCACAGGTATCGGCGTGTTCGCCGACGGTTCATCAACGTGAGCGAGACGTCTTGCGGCTGGCCGGTCGCTTGGAACTGCCTGAGGCAGCCGGGCGTTTGGTGGTCACGGTGGCGACATCCCCCTTCCGGGGCGCTTCCAGCGTCGCTGCAACCAGCTTGCACAGACTCTCGGTGAGCACCTTGGTGACCAGGACCCACTCCGTCCACACCACGTCACCCACCACACTGCTGTGCGTCACTCCCTCGCGGAGGGTGCGAGCCGATCGTGGTCCGAGCAGGCGTGGCACCTGCTCTACATCGATGGGCACCGCTACGCGTGGGGCTTCCGGATCCGGCACCAGATAGGCGACCGCGCGGTCTGCGCGGACACCGGGCGCGTCATAGGTCAGCACCCAGCGCCAGGGCAAGCCCTGCCACTCAACGGTGCAACTCATGTCAGGCAGTCGGTCGATGCCTTGGCGAAAGAGATCGGTGAGCACGCGTGCTTCTGCCGGCAGGGCTTCGAGGAGGTCTTGCTCGGAGGGCTCGTCGAAGCGATCCATCCATGGTGAGGTGTGGGCTTGCATGTCTGAGGCGGTTTTGATGCTGAGGGTCGGGAATTGTGGCCGAAGCGGCTGCTCGGGGGCAGCCTTGGACAACGGGCAATCGCCTGACTGCCCGTCAGGTCTAACATGCCGAGGCGGGTGGGTTGCACTCTGTGGGTGTTTTCCCTTGTTCTGTGGGGCCCAGCCGGGCATACGCGGTTTTGGAGGCATCGGCTCATGGCATCAGATTCAATCCCTGCTCCCGCGTCGGACTGGAACCAGCAGCCGCTGCCGGATGCGCGGATTCTCATCGTTGACGACAACGAGCAGAATCTTGAGCTGATGCAGGCGTTCCTTGAAGAGCTTGGCTGCCAGACGGTCCTTGCCCGCGATGGGCACGAGGCGATCGAGGAGATCGACCGTCACATTCCCGATCTCGTGGTGCTGGACGTCATGATGCCGAGGATGAGCGGCTTTCAGGTCTGCGAGCGACTCAAGCGGGACCCCAAGACGCGTGATCTTCCGATCGTCATGGTCACGGCACTCAACGAAGTTTCTGACATCGAGCGTGCTGTCGAGGCGGGCGCAGATGACTTCCTCACCAAGCCTGTTCACAGGATCGAGTTGCTCACGCGGGTGCGGTCGCTTGTCCGGGTCAGTCAGATGCGGCGTGAGCTTGATGCGGCCATCCGTCAACTGGGCAAGCTCGAGGATGGCTGAGCGGGTGTGAGCCGGTGTGGCTCTGACTCGGGTTCAAGAGCATGTAAAGCCGAGTTGGCCGAGCAGACTCAGGAAGTCGCCAAAGCTCACCTGTCCATCAGGGCCGAGGGTGCCAAAGTCATCGGCGATATCGCCGGTGCAACTCGGCACACCCCCCGGGCATGACCCCAGCACGCCCAGCATGAACAGGAAGTCGCCGAATGTGACAACGCCGTCGGGCTGTGGCGAACCGAAGTCATTGGCGATGTCGAACGGATTCTCGACTTCGAAGCTTCGAACCTGATTGCTCGGCGTGACCCCGCCCGCATTCACTGCATCGACGCGCCAGAAGAGCGTCTCGCATGCGGGTAGCACTGGGCCATCCACACCGAATCGAGCCGAAGTGGTCGTGACGCCCGGGATGGTCAAGACCACATCGTTGAAGCTCTCATCGCGGCCGATGACGACGGTGTAGGTATCAGCGCCGGCGCTCGGGCTCCACAGCAACTGGCCATCGAAGGCGAAATTGGTCTGTCCGGGTACCGGCAGGGACAGGAAGAACGAGCCCGGCGGCGGAGGAAGCTCCGTCGTAAACGACTGCACCGAAGGCGACGAGATACGTGATCCAAGAGCGTTGAACGCTTCGACACTCCAAAAGTAGGTGGTGCCAAACTCGAGCACGCCCGCGGCCGGCACAGCCGTCGTGCCGGTGATGGAGCCAAGCGATGCGACAACACTGTTCAACTGGGCATCGGTTGCAAGGGTGACGGTGTAGTCATTGGCATCCGCACTGGGACTCCAGATAAGGGCCGGTTCAAGAGCGACATCGGTTGCGCCGTCGGCCGGGATCACCAGATTGAACGAGCCAGGCGGGCCATCGGGAACGGTGGGAAGCTGAAAGTCCACCAGCACCGGGAGATGATCGCTGGCGTTGCTGACCGCGGTAGGGTTGGGGTGAGAGGCAAACTCCGCGGGTACAGCCTGAGGCGGCAGCGAGAACGAATTGAAGACGAACTCCCGGACAGGCTGGGCGACCGAGTCCCACCACGCGATGTAGTCGAGCTTGCTGCTGCCGAGTGTTCTTCGGCTTCCAGTGAACACATCGACGGCAGCATCAAACTGGCTGTCGGTTCCATCGCGGTCCGTCCCGTCGGTACCGCCCTGGAATTCACCCTGCGTCATCCAAAGCGCGGGGCCCTTGCGGCCATTGGTGTTCTCATCTTCGTTCCAATCGCCGCCGATGATGACGGCCGTGTTCTCATCGAGCACGTTGGTCACCGGGGGCAGATCAGAGAAGGCATTCGTGGGGTCCGGAACACCCGTGCCCATGCCGGCCAACAGCGCATGAAGGTAGTAGCCCACGTTGCGCGCTGCAGCGATGCGCTGTGCCTGTGATGACGAGTCAAAGCCGGACTTGAGATGCGCATTGCCTACGACGAGGTCACCTGCGTAGGTGGCATCGGGAAGATCGATCTCGGCGAACATGAAGCCGCGGATGCCGCCGTTGCCTCCGCTGCTGTACCCGTCACCATTGACAAACGGCGTGTCGCTGAGTTGAGACTTGCCGTCGCCATTGAGGTCGGTAAATGGAAACCTGCTGAGAATGATGTTTCTGTTGAAGCCGTCGGTGCCGAGGCTCACAAAGCGATGGGGGAGGTCATAGGCGGGGGCGTACTTTTTGACGAAAGCGCCGACGTTTCCGCCGACGAACGGATCGCCGCCGCCGTCCATGAAGAGATCAACGACCGTGCTGAGCGTGGCTGCGGAGTCGCCGCTCGAACCCGTGCCATTCCCGCTGTTGTCGCCCGTCTCCTGCAGGATGAGCACATCGGGCTGGAGTGCTGCGACCTTGACAGCCAGGCTGTGCCACGTGCCGCCATTCTCCTGCTTGGTGTTGGTCGAGCACAGCCGATCTCTGACGTTCCATGTCATCACTCGGATGTGGTCCGGGTCCGACTTGCCCCATTGTCCCTGCTGCGGATCCCATTGGGCTGTGGCCGGTGAGGCACACAACAGACACATAGAGAGCATCACGAGCCGAGTGAAGACGGATGACCGAGTGAACACAGATGACATGGCGTCGAACTCCGGCGGGGCTGCGAAGCCGGTGGCATCGCGGCAGTGGATCTCATCTACGTTGCGCTGTCGCCAGACTATGCCGGGCGACAGCAAAAGGGCCGTGGCGATGGCCGGCCATTACGGGCAGGGACCGAGAAGCGTGAGCAGAGCGAGGAAGTCGCCGAAGCTCACTTGACCGTCGCCGCCGAAGGAACCGAAGTCGTCGGCGATGTCTCCAAAGCAGCCCGGTTGCCCGCCGGGGCAAGGCCCGAGAACGGTAAGCAGAGCGAGGAAGTCGCCGAAGCTCACCTGGCCATCGCTGCCAAGGGTGCCAAAGTCATCTGCGAAGTCACCGAGGCAGGTGCCGCCTTCTTCACCGGCACCGACGAAGAGAACAACGTTGTACTGCTCATCGGGCGAAGATGCTTCGAAGAGGCTGTCGTTGTTGGTGTCGTAGATGATGGATGCGGCAACCACAAGCCCGCCGAGCGATGCGGCAGTGGACGTATCGGTGGGGAGCGCCTGGCCCAGCCACGGCTGGTGGATGATGCTCCCCGCAGTCAAAGCTGACGAAGCAATCGAATTCCGATCGGCAAGCTCAAGGCTCTGGATCTGGTAGTCCGTGTTGCTGTTCGCTCCGCGAACAACGTCGCCGCTCTCGATGATGCGCTCAAGGCGGTAGCTGAACGTTGCTTGGTCATAGACGCTGCGGAAGAGTGCAAGCGAGCTTCTCGACCCTCCCGGCGCGCCGGCATCAAAGAAGCGCGCCGAGCCGACGAACCACACGTTGCCGCCCGCATCGATCGCGGGGCTTGAGAGCGAGGGTCCGAATGGATCGCCCGCGGTCTGCAGGGCAAGTTCCTCGAGGTGTCCGATCACGGCACCCTGTTCATCGAAGATGGCCTTGCCACCCGTCGGCGAGGAGGCATCAACCCAGGCTGCGAGCGTCCATGCGGGTGTTCCGATCTGCAGCGGATCAACACGGGCGACAGCGATGGCGTTCACGCTCGGGTTGGGCCCGCCGGATGCGGAGTTGGTCAGGCCCACCTGCGCAGCGAGCAGCAGTCGATCGGATGCATCGGTACTGATGGCCACCTGTCCGTTGCCGCCACGAAACGCGACCTGGCTCTGGATGGCGCTGAAACGCCAGTCGCTGCCCGGTTGGGCGTTGTTGCCAATCTCAAATCCATCTTCGTTGTCGACGATGCTCGCGCCCGAACCGAATGCATCGGCGGCGGGCAGCAGCAGGGTGGTCGGGGTGCCGGGCAGAACCCCGCCGGTAGCGCCGTCCACGCCCCAGAAACTCAGACCGATCGCGGCGTTGTCGGCCGGTGCTGCAGGCTCCTGGAACGAGAGGATCGCAGCGGTGCCCGCACTGCCGACAAACCAGTCCACGGGGCTGAAACTGGTCGTGCCGCGGTGATCGGTTGTCGCAAAGGGCGTCGTCGCGCTCAGATGAGCCGCGGTGGGAGTCGTGCTGGCGGCATCGCCAAAGATCAACTCGCCCGAGAAGGTCGGCGCGAACACCTTGATATCACTTGCGGTCGTGGTCAGCAGGCTTGGGGGCGAGACGATCGATGAGGTTGCAAGCGGAACAGCGGAGGAGGCGGAAGCGTCGGCTGCCCCCATCGCACTGATTGAATTGATGATGCTGCAGCCTCGCGTCTCAAGGTCGACGAGCCACAACTCGCTCGAGAGAAGAGAATCGGGCTCGCGAGCGAGGTGACCATCTGCGCGGAGCGCGAGAACCCCCGTCTCGGTCACCGACCCCAGGGAGAGGGAGGAGGTGCTGGCGTTGGCAGCAAGGCCGCTGACGGCTGCGGTTTGCCGATGCACGAAGAGCCGTGACGCGTCCTCGGGATCCACTTGCACGACCGCACCTGTTACATGCGACGCCTCGCCGATGCCGATGGGAGCAAAGTCCGCGGCTGCAAGAGCGAACTGAAGCGATGGGCCGCTCGGGGTGACGCCTGCTGCGGGGGCGGTGTTGTCAGCGGTGCTGATGCCCTCGCCGGGCTGGGTCCAGAGGTCGTACGTGCTGCCATCAAAGCTCGCCGGGGCGTAACGTGCGCTGACGGCTGAACTCAGTGGCAGGTTGTTGAAGAACGCTCCGGGCTCGGAGCGCGGGAGCTTGAGGATCGGTGCGATTGCAAAGGTGCGACCGGCGGAAGACTCGATCGCAACGAGATCGACGACAAAGCGTGCGCACTGATCCGAGGCGAGGTAGGGCGACAGCGCATCGCCCGGCAGGCCGCCGACGGCTGAGACGCTGTCCTGCGCGTGGGCGGCGGGGACCAGGGCGCACATCGCCGCCAACAAACCCTTCGTGGATTGGATTGCGCGGTTGGCCTTCGGCATGGGATCTCCTCGTCTCGCTCTAGATCGGTCAGCCCCCGGGGATCCTCCGCTCGGGGCGGAACGTTCTCCCTCTGTTTCTACTGTACCGATACGCGGGAGAGGGTCCATGGGCTTCACCCACGACCGAGAACTCAGCCGTCGCTTTCACCGGGAGAGACGTGCTTGCGTCCTGAGAGGTGGGAAGCAACTTCACAGGCCAGAGCGGCGTTGGCTCTCAGGAGGGCGAGGTTGGCTGACAGGCTCCTGCCACCCGAATGCTCATTGAGCCCGGCGAGCAGGGCGGGCGTGGCGTTGCGCCCTCGGGAGTCGCCCCCCGGGGCGTGCTCATCAACTGCACGAAGCCAGTCCGAGAACTCTTGGGCATCGATCGCATGCTGTGGGGGCACCGGCCGAGCAATCACGACCGATCGGCAGGCGCGGCTCAGTTCGGCATGCGTGAATGCAGCGATGTCAGCAGCGTCGTCCATGCGCGCATCCACGGTCGCGGCACTGTCGCGGACCAGAAACGCGGGGAAACGCTCTGTCCCGACGCCGATGACAGGTACGCCGAGCGTCTCCAGTGCCTCGCGGGTGCTCTCGACATCAAGAATGGACTTCACGCCCGAGCAGACGATCCCGACGGGCCAGCGAGCCAGCGCCAACAGATCGGCGCTGACATCAAGCCGCTCGGCAAAGCCTCGGTGCACGCCCCCGAGGCCACCGGTCGTCACCATGCGCACGCCCGCACGTGCTGCGATCTCGATGGTCGTGCTCACGGTTGTCGCGCCGTCAGCGCGGTTGTGGATCGCCAGTCCGA
>CAZSBR010000008.1:0-29306 GCA_964605165.1 uncultured Phycisphaeraceae bacterium | reverse complement strand
GCCCAAGCGTTGGCAACCCGGCGCCTCATGCCGATGTCTCCCCGAGCAAGTCCTCTGGTGGAGACCCGCACATGCCGCCCCCCAGCACGCCTGACCAGCACACCATCCCACCCGACGCCGACAAGGCGAGGGTTCAGCGGCTGATCGACGAGCACCTGTTCTCGGTCGTGTTTCAGCCCATCTTCGATCTGCGCACGCAGCAGCCCGTCGCGTTCGAAGCGCTGACCCGCCCTGCCGACCACGCAGGCTTTGACTCACCCGCCGACCTGTTCGAGGCCGCCGACCACGCGGGCATGCACTGGCATCTCGAGATGGCCACGCGCCGTGCAGCGCTCGAAGCGGCACGCGACTGGCCTGAGCACCTTCAGCTCTTTCTCAACTGCTCGCCCGAGGTGCTCGAGGACGAACACTTCGAGACGATCTTCGCAGAAGAGCTGCTCCGCACGCCCTGCCGATGCGCTTCGCAGGTGGTGATCGAGATCACAGAGCGCTCCCCCCACCTCGATATGAGCCTCCTGCCAGACCGTGTCGATGCACTCCGTCGGCGGGGCTTCCAGATCGCCATCGACGATGTGGGCATCGGTGCCAGCGGCCTCGTGCGCATCAGCGCGATCCGTCCCGGCTGGCTCAAGCTGGACCGTGCGCTCATACAGGGCATCACGCGCGATCGATTCAAGTTCAACCTCGTCCGGCATTTCGTGCAGTTCGCACGCTCATGCAGCGTGCAGGTCATCGCAGAGGGCATCGAGAATGCCGATGAACTGCAAGCCTGCAGCGACCTTGGAATCTGCTTCGGTCAAGGCTTCTTTCTCGGCCTTCCGACAAGCAAACCGCTCGAGGTGACATCGACGCTCGCGCCCTCAGCACCAGCGCCAGCCCGAAAGAGCAACGCCCCGCACCCAGGCCAGGGGCTTTCGCTTCTGAGAGGCATCCAGCCCGCCCTGACGATCGACGGTGCTGAGCCCATCACCCTTGCTGCCCAGCGCCTGCTCCGCGATCCGAACCTGCCCGGTCTGTGCGTCATCCGGGGCGACAGTCTGCTCGGGTGGCTCGCCCGGGACGAGGCCCTCGCGACCTCCGGCGATGACCGACGTGCCTCCATGGCGTCTCACATGCTCGCCCGGCGGACGCTCACCGCGTCCATCGATGCAGACGTGGGAGATCTCTTCGAACTCGCAGCCGCCAGCGCGCAGTTTGACCGCACGACGCCCATCATCCTGCTCCACGATGACACCCCGCGCGCTATCGTGACCATCCCCGCGCTGCTCGGGATCGCTGCGGACCTTTCGCGAAACCTGCCAGCAGCCAGTGCAGCGGATCGCAACGCCACCAGGACCCACCCGCATCAGCGTCTGGCCTGAGCGCACGTGCATCCCGCGGGCGCGGGGCTCGGTCGCTCGCCCCCCGCGGCTACCCTTGGCGGAGTGCAAGCGCCAGAACGTCCAAGACTGCTCGCCGGCCTCGCTGCGGCTGCCTGCCTCAGCCTTCTGGCCGTCTCAGCCTGGCTCTCTCCCTCGGGCGATGGCCATGGCACACACACCCAGCTCGGGATGCCTCCCTGCGGCTGGGTGCTCGCCGTGGGCAAGCCCTGTGCGACCTGCGGCATGACCACCGCCTTTGCCCATGCTGCCGAGGGCGATTTCGTCGCCTCGTTCGTCACCCAACCCATGGGCATGCTGCTCGCTCTGCTCACGTCGAGCGTCTTCTGGGCGGCGGCCTACCAGCTCATCACAGGCAGCCGGGTTGATGCCGCCTTCGCCAGGCTGTTGCGGCCGCGCATGCTCGTGCTCGCGGGCCTCGTGCTGCTCGCAAGCTGGGGCTACAAGGTGCTGACGTGGTAGACTTCACACCCGCCGCCGACGAGGCCCCACCGAACAAGGAAGCAGGCACCTTGGACGATCGAACCACCATCATCAGACTCGCAGCAGCCGCGTTGTGCCTCTCCAGCCTGTTGCTCCTGCAGGGTTGCCTCGGCGAACTCATTGGGGGCATGGCGCAGTCCGCCCAGCGCCAGGGCTCAACGAAGGTTGCACGCGTCTCCGATGACCTCGAGGCCAAGACCTTCGCGGTGGTCGTCGCTGTGGATCGCAGCACCGCAGCGACCTCGCCTGTGCTCGGCGAGACCATCGCAGCCCGCATGACAGCCCAGCTCGCGGAGAATGCGGGGGCTTCGGGCTTCGCACCCCCCAACGAGGTCACAGCGTTCCTCGGCAACACGCCGAGCTGGCGCGCCTGGCCCCGCGGCCGACTCACAGAAGAGCTGGGCGTCCAGCGTGTCGTCTTCGTGGACATCATCGACTACCGCCTGTACGAACCGGGCAACGCCTACCTCTGGGATGGGCTCGCGTGGGGAAGCATCGAGGTCTACTCCTCCGAGGCGTTCGATCCCGACCGCCCGGTCTTCGAAGAGGAGGTGCGCGTGCGCTTCCCCGATGGCACGGGCGTCGGTCCCACCGAGATGCAGCAGAACCTTGTCGCCACCGAACTCGTGCGGCGATTCGTCAACCGAGCAAGCTGGCTTTTCTACGACCATGAAGAACCCAACACCATCACGTACTGATCGCCGCTGGTTCCGCCTGGCATGTGCCACCGCCTGCGCCACGCTTGCGCTCTCCGTCGTGACGGCCTGCAACATCGTCGGACCCGCGATCGCGATTGCGTCGGGCCCATCCAAGATCCGCAAGGCCTTCGACCTGCCGAGCGAACCGATCACCGTGGTGCTCGTGGAGGACACGGCAAGCCCGCCGCTCGTCCGCGATGCGAGGTTGCTCCGCACCATTGCCGAAACCGCCACCGAGGAGCTCACCCGCCGCGGCGTGGTGCGCATCGCGGTGGAGCCCGGCCCCATCCACGTGCTGAGCGTCCAGCCAGCCGAACGAAACACCCCCATCGCGGACCTTGCTCGCGAAGTCGGGGCCGAGCAGATCATCTACGCGCAGATCCGGAGCTTCACACTCTCTCCCGATGGCCAGTCGTTCGCCCCCAGTGCCGAGCTTCGTGTGCGTGTGCTCGATGCAAGCGTCGAGCAGGACGATGTGATCGGTCGACGCATCTTCCCCGCAGACGCCGAGGGCCATCCCCTCATCGCCGGGGGCGAGAACATCGCGGGATTCTCGCCGCGGGACGCTGCGGACGTGCGACAGGCCGAGCTCGAACTCGCCGAACTCACCGGGCTGCGTCTCGCTCAGCTCTTCTACGACCGCGACCGCGATGCGGTCTCACGCAACCGTCCCGGCGGCGAATGAGATCTCGTGCGCACGAGCATGGCCCACCTCAGTCGATCATCCGAGCCGCTCACACTCAAGGGCCCCAGGCTTGCGCGCGCACAGCAGTTCACCCGTCAGGAGCTGCTCTTCGCGGACGACAGCTTCGTCATCACCCTGGCCATGGATCCGGCCAGCGCAGGCGATGCAAGACGGTTCGCATTCTTCATCGCGCTGCTCGAAGCGCTGCACCGGCCGGTGGTCGGCGTGCTGCCCGCCGCGAGCTGGAATCTCGCCAGGGGCGTTCGCTGGGCGCGCACCGCTGGTCCACGCTGGCAGTTCAAGATCCTCAACGCGCCGCTTTCGCATGCGCTTGAGGCGACCGACCTGTGCATCATGATGGCCGCGCCCTGGGTGCTGGATCAGGATCTGAGCCTGCTGCGCGCTCGCCAGGCGGCACTGGCGGGCCTTGCCCACAGCCACGGCACGCCGCTGCTCTGGACAGGCGCAAGCCCACCGGCCGAACACTACCCGGACGACCTCCGAGACGCTCTCTGCGCCCCGACGGATGAGCCGCGCAAGCTCGCCACCCGAACCGTCGCGCTGCTTGAAGATGCCGAACGATTCAACGCCCTCAGAGACCGGGTCGCCCAGTCGGCCAAGACGCTCAACACATCTGGAACGCACGCACCATGAACCATCACAGCCCGGCTGATCGCATCGGTGTGCTGTTCGTCTGCCTCGGCAACATCTGTCGAAGCCCACTCGCCGAGGGGCTCTTCATCGAGGCCGCCCGTAAGCGCAGCATGCTCGAAAGATTCGATATCGATTCCTGCGGCACCGGGGGCTGGCACATCGGCAACCGCGCTGATCCACGCTCGCTCGCCGTCGCCCGCAAGCACCACATCGACCTGCCAAGCAGGGCCCGCCAGCTCAAGGCACCCGACGACTTTGCACGCTTCGAGTGGATCCTCGCGATGGATCGATCCAACCACGAAGACCTCATCACCTCCGGCGCAGACGCGCAACGCGTCCACCTCATGATGGGTTTCCATCCCGACCACGCGCAGAACCCGACCTCAGCACCGGACGTGCCGGACCCCTACTACGGCGGCCCGGACGGCTTCGACAAAGTCTTTGAGATGCTCACCGGAGCGTGCGAGGGCCTGCTCGACCGCGTGGCGGCGCGGCTGTAGCGCCTCGTTGCGCGACGCCCTCAACGCGAGACCATCGCTGCTAGAGATCGAGCATCAGTCGCTCGGGATTCTCGATGCCTTCCTTGATGCGCACAAGGAACTGCACAGCTTCAGCGCCATCGACGATGCGGTGGTCATAGCTCACCGCGAGGTACATCATCGGACGCAGTGCGATCTCGCCCGGCTTATCGGGATGCTCGACCGCACGCTGCTTGATGGTGTGCATGCCAAGGATGGCCGACTGCGGCGGGTTGAGAATCGGGGTCGACATGAGGCTTCCGAAGATGCCGCCGTTGGTGATCGTGAAGGTGCCGTCGGCCATCTCGTCGAGCGAGAGTTTGCCGGTCTTGGCCCTTGTTGCAAAGTCCTTGATGGCCAGTTCGATCTCGGCGAAGTTCATGGCCTCAGCGTTGCGGAGAACGGGCACGACCAGCCCCTTGGGGCTTGAGACCGCGATGGCGATGTCGCAGTAGTCGTGGCTCTTGACGGCGGGCTTGCCGGCCTCGTCAGCTACGATGATGCTCCCGATCTGCGGGAAGGCCTTGAGCCCCTGCACGCACGCTCGCACGAAGAACGACATAAAGCCCAGCCCCACGCCATGCTTCTCGGCGAACTGGTCCTTGTAGCGCTTGCGGAGGGCCATGACGTTGGTCATGTCGCACTCGTTGAACGTCGTGAGCATCGCTGCGGTCTGCTGGGCTTCGACGAGCCGTGACGCGATGCGCTGACGCATCGGGCTCATGCGCTCAACGGAGGTCGCCCTCGACGGACCCGCCGAGGCGGGCTCAGCTTTCTGAGAAGATGTCGAGCCCTCGGCGTGCGTCTGGATGTAGGCAAGAACATCCTGCTCGCGAATACGGCCCGAAGCTCCCGTGCCGACGATCTCGCTGAGGTTGACGCTCTTCTCCTCGGCGATCTTGCGGGCCAGCGGCGTCGCGGAAACCGTCCCATTGGTGTCGGCTGCCGGTGCTTGACGCGAGGTCTCGCTCGAAGCAGCAGGCGGGGCCTTGGTCGCCGAGGCCGAGGCACCGTTGTTGGCAGGCGCCTTGGTCGAGGTTTCGCCATCGGCAGCGGCCTGCTGAGAGGCGGGCTTGCTCTCGCTCGACTCGCCGCCCGCGGGCTTCTTGGCGGTCTCATCGACCGTGCCGACCACGGCACCGACGTCGATCTCGTCGCCGGGCTGCGCCGATCGCTTCAGCACACCTGAAGCGGGCGCGAGAATCTCGACCGTGATCTTGTCGGTCTCGACATCGCAGATGGCCTCGTCCTGCTCGACCCAATCGCCGTCGGCCTTGTGCCAATCCGCGATCACGCCGCTGGTGACCGACTCGCCTGCTTCGGGCATCACGATGTTGATGGCCATCGTCTCTTCCTGCTCACGGCCTAGCTGGCCGGCACGGGTTCTTTGGATTGCTCAGCGTCTGCCTGATCCTGATCATCGGTCGGCTGGGCGCCGACAGCACGCACCAGCAGGTGCTCCTGCTCGGTCTTGTGCGCTTTCTTGGAACCGACCGCGGGCGTCGAACTCGGAGCACGACTGATGAACTCGTCGAACTCCATCTTGAACTCGTCACGCAACCGGTCGGCCACGAACAGACCACACCCCGAATTGCGAGGCTCTTCCTGCACCCAGTGCAGCCTCTTGCGCTTCGGATAGCTCGCCAGGATCTGCTGAAGCATCTCGCTGTGGAACGGATAAATCTGCTCGATGCGCACGATCGCGTGATCATCCTGTCCAAGCAGGTCGCGACGCTCGGCAAGCTCCCAGTAGATCTTGCCCGTGCAGAGCGTGACCTTCTTCACGCTGCTGCGCGGCGGGGCATCCTCGGCGGTGAAGCGCGGATCATCGAGAATCTCGGTGAAGCGGCCCGAGACCAACTCATCGACGGTGCTCGTCGGCGTGCGCAGCATGCTCTTGGGCGTGAGCACCACGAGCGGCTTGCGGAACGGCCGGCGAACCTGGCGACGCAGAGCATGGAAGATCTGAGCGCCCGTCGACGGATAGATGACCTGCAGGTTCTCGCCTGCGCAGAGCTTGAGGAAGCGCTCCACACGAGCCGAGGAGTGCTCGGGGCCCATGCCCTCATAGCCGTGAGGCAGCAGCAGGACGAGACCATTCCACCGGTCCCACTTGGCCTCGGCGGAAGAGACGAACTGGTCGATGATGGTTTGGGCGCCGTTGACGAAGTCGCCGAACTGTGCTTCCCACATCACGAGCACGCTCGGATCCGCCAGCGCGTAGCCGTACTCGAAGCCCATCACGCTCGCTTCGCTGAGCGCACTGTCATGAACGCACAGCTCCGCCTGGTGCTGACCCGGAACGAAGTCGCCCTCGCTGATGCCGGGCCGCCACGTCTCGAGCATGTTGTTCAGCGGCGTGTACGGATCACCCGACTCGTAATCCCGCAGCACCGCGTGGCGGTGGCTGAACGTGCCGCGACGTGAATCCTGCCCGCTCAGACGAACCGCGTTGCCCTCCAGCAGCAGGGTCCCGAACGCCAGCGATTCGGCGTCCGCGTAGCTGATGGAACTGGTATCGAGGAGCTCGCCCCTGGCCTTGAGCACCCGCTTGAGCTTGGGATGGAGGTTGAAGCCCTCGGGCACCTTGGCAAGCGCCTCGCAGACCTGGGCGATCATCTTGTTGGGCACGCCCGTTTCGACCGGCGTGTGCGTGTAGTGCGGCCTGATGCCCTGCCACCTCGCGCTGCCGGGATCGATCGTCGGGTCGTAAGGTGAGCTCTTGGCGTGCCGCTGCGCCTCGTTGAGTGCCTCATCGAGTCGCGAGCGGATCTGGGTCATGTCGTCTTCGGTGATGACGCCATCGGCGAGCAATCGCTCGGCATAGATCTTCAGAACGCTCGGCTTCTTCTTGATAAGCCGGTAGAGCACGGGCTGGGTGAAGGTCGCCTCGTCCTGCTCGTTGTGCCCGTACTTGCGGTAGCAGACGAGATCGACAAAGACATCCTGCCCGAACCGCTGACGGAACTGCGTGGCGAGTTCGGCCGCCGCCACCACTGCCTCGGGGTCCTCGCCATTGACATGGATGACCGGGGCCTCGATGAACTTGGCGATGTCCGTGCAGTACCTGCTGGACCGGCTGTACTCGGGCGCGGTCGTGAAGCCGATCATGTTGTTAATCACGACATGAACGGTGCCGCCGACCGTGTAGCCTTCAAGCCTGGCGAGGTTCAGACACTCGGCGACGATGCCCTGGCCCGCCACCGCTGCGTCGCCGTGAATGAGCAGCGGCATGACCTTCTTGCGCTCGCGGTCGCCGCGCAGACGCTGCTTGGAGCGGGTGCGGCCCAGCACCACGGGGTTGACGGCTTCGAGGTGGCTCGGGTTGCTCGTGAGCGTGAGATGAATCTCGCGATCATCATCGAACCGTACGGTTCCCGAGTAACCGCGGTGATACTTGACATCGCCGCCGCCGTCGTTGAAGTCCTCGTCCCAGTTGTCCTCGAACTCGGTGAAGATCTGCGCGAGCGTCTTACCGAGCACGTGGCGGAGCACGTTCAGGCGGCCGCGGTGGGCCATGCCAAAGACCAGTTCAAGCGTGCCGAGACTCGAAGCCGTGTCGACGACTCGGCTCAGCAGCGGGATGGCCGCCTCGGACCCTTCGAGGCTGAACCGCTTCTCACCCGGATACCGCTTGCCGAGGAAGCTCTCAAACGCTTCGGCCTCAATAAGTTGGCGGAGGATCGTCAGCCGGGCCTCGGTGTTCAGTTGCACCCGGCCGGCGCGCGATTCCACCCAGTCGAGCAGCCACTCACGCTGCTCGATGTTCGACAGGTGCATGAACTCGAAGCCGGTCGAGCCGCAATAGGTCTGCTGAAGATGCTGGTGGATGTCGGCGAGCTTGGTGCTGGGGCCAAGCTGGATGGCCGAGGCGTCCGCCTCGCGGTCGAGGTCCGCCTCGCTCAGGCCGTGGTACTCGAGCGTGAGGGCCGTGACCTCTTCGGTCGGTCGCCCGAGGGGATCGAGCTTGGCGCCGATATGGCCGAGCTCTCGGTAGCTCTCAATGAGGCGGTCCACCGCGACTTGGAACGCATTGGCCGCCCTGACTCCATCGGGGGCGGGCGCGCTGGGCAGATTCAGGGGCGAGGCGTCGTCGCCGGAAGGCACGCCCGGCTGGCGGGCAAAGCCCTCGCCACCGACGCTCGCACCCTGCTCGCGAGCAAGCTCAAAGCCACGGAAAAAAGCCCGATCCGTCTCCGAGACGCTCGAAGGATCGCGGAGGTATCGCTGATACGCCTCATCGATGTAAGCGGCGTTCCAAGCGTTCACGGATGGAGAGACGGCCTTGGGGGGCAGACTCATCTTTCGAACCTCGCTGGGTCCACGCTGGGTGCGCATGGCGGAACATCACCGCCGGCGCGGACTCTAGGCCAGCTATCGGCCGTTGCCGCCCTCGGCTGAGGAATTCGTCGCCAGTTTCGCACCACACACCCCCGGTTCTGCCGCCTCAGTCAGTAGACGAGCCAGCCCGGCGGCGACCCGGCCAAGGTGTGCTGCCCGACCGGGACCAACCCGACCCGCACATGACTCAGCCAAAGCGACCCGTCACATAGTCTTCGGTCTCGGCGAGCCTTGGGTTCTGGAAGATCTGGTCGGTCGGTCCATACTCCACAAGTCGCCCGAGATACATGAACGCCGTTGCCTCGCTCACGCGCGTGGCCTGCTGCATGTTGTGCGTCACGATCAGCACCGTGTAGGACTCGGCAATCTCGCGGATCAGTTCCTCGATCCTCAGCGTCGCGATGGGGTCCAGTGCTGAGCAGGGCTCGTCGAGCAGCAGCACCTCCGGCTCGGCCACGATCGCCCGCGCGATGCACAGACGCTGCTGCTGACCGCCCGAGAGAGCCGTCGCCGATTCATGAAGTCTGTCGGCGACCTCGTCCAGCAGCGCGGCCTTGGCCAGCGCGTTGCGGCAGGCCTCCTCCAACACACGCTTGCGCTTCTCCCCGTCGATCCGTAGCGGATAGACCACATTCTCAAAGATGGACATCGGAAAGGGATTGGGCTTCTGAAAGACCATGCCCAGCCGCTTGCGAAGATCAATCACGTCCACCGTCGGCCCGTACACCGGCTCGCCGTTGAGGTTGATCTCGCCCTCCACCCGAACGCCCTCGACCAGATCGTTGAGGCGGTTGACACTCCGCAACAGCGTGCTCTTGCCGCAGCCCGAAGGCCCGACCAGTGCCGTCACCTGCCCACGCGGGATCGGCATCGAGATATCAAACAGCGCCCGGCTCTTGCCGTACCACAGGCTGAAGGTATTGATGTTGATCACCGCATCACGGTCCAGGATCTCTTCGTGGATCTCCGGCGTGAAACCCTCGCCCGCGCGAATCGCATCGACCACCTGATACTCGCGGCGTTCCTGACCGGGACCGATCTGCGTGTCTTGCATCATCGAACGTCTTTCCGAGTGCGGGCGCCAGCGCCCCTGATCATCACACCACGGGCCCGCCCATGCGGCGGCGGAGCCTCGCACGGATCAGCATCGCCGAGGAGTTCATCGCAAACACAATCGCCACGAGCAACAGCGTCGTCACCCACACCAGAGGACGAGACGCCTGCGGGTCCGGGCTCTGATAGCCCAGGTCAAAGATATGGAACCCAAGGTGCATAAAGGACCGGTCGAGATGCAGATACGGCGCGGTTGTCTCAAATGGCAGGTCGGGCGAGAGCTTCACCGCCCCCACAAGCATCAAAGGAGCCACCTCGCCCGCACCACGTGCCATGGCCAGAATCGCGCCCGTCATGATGCCCGGCATAGCGCCCGGGAGCACAATGCGGCGGATCGTCTGCCAACGGCTCGCGCCGCAGCCAAAGCTGCCCTGGCGCGATGAGCCCGGCACCGCCGCGATCGCCTCCTCCGTCGCCACAATGACGACAGGCAGCGTGAGCAGAGCAAGCGTCAACGACGCCCACAGGATGCCCTTGCTCCTGAACGTCGGAATGTTCTCCGCTGCCCGGTCGCTGAAGAAGCCATTGAAGTAGGGCGTTGTGGCCGCGAGCACCACGATCAGAATGACCGCGCTGAGCCAGCCTAGCCCTGCCCCCCGCTGCAACCACTTCGACCGCGCGTTGGAGCCGAGACTGCTCGCGTGCCGGCCGGCTGCAGCGAGCATCACGGTCGTCGCAACCACGATGGCAAGACCCGCAGCCATGATCCACCATGGCATCCTCGGCAGCGGCTCCTCGGGACCCGAATCCACATACCCGCCCAGCGTGTAGCAGAAGAAGCCCAGGCCAAACACGCCATACACCACACTGGGCACGCCCGCGAGATTGTTGATCGCGATGCGCAGCACACTGGTGACAACACCCTGCTTGGCATACTCACGCAGATAGATCGCAGCGATAACGCCCAGGGGCACCACCGCAAGACTCAGCAGAATCGTCAGCACGACCGTGCCGAAGATCACCGGCCACACCCCGCCCTCGGTGTTGGCCTCCCGCGGCTCTTCGGTCAGATATTCCACCCACCGGCTCAGGTACACGCCCCACCGCTCAAGCGTGCTCAGCTCGTTGGCCGGCACCACCCGAACGACCTGTGCCACGCGCAGCGGCTCATCGATCTCTGAAACACTCGTCGGTGCTGCCCGGCCAGACCGCGGATCACGGATGATCACCCGCAAGTCCGCATTCGCCTCCACCAACGCCGCGATCTGTGCCTCCGCTGCCCGCGTCTGCTCGCGGAGGTCCCGCTCGGCCTGTTCGGCCTGCTGCTGGATCTCGGCCAAACGGGCCTCGGTCATGGCGTCCTGCCCAAAGGGCTGCTCGAGCACCGCAGCCAGCAGCATCACGCCTGCACCACACCAGAGCACGACGCCCCAGCGCTGCCTGCGCTGGGTCCAGGCGGCAGCCAGCAGCCCCATCGCACCGACCGTGGCCGCTCCCCAGCCAAGCACGCCCACGCCCTGACGCGTTTCGCCACGCCGCGCCTCCACAAGCTCTCGCTGGGCAGTGGCGACCCGCAGCCGCCACTCCTCGCGCTGCTTGTTGGCTCGATCGATCTCTGCCTTCTGCAGCGACTGAATCTCGTCGAGCCGATCACGGGCCGCAGGCACAAGCTCCTCGAGTGCGGCGAGCGTCTGCGCATGCCCCTCGCTGACAACCTCGATCGAGCCGTCGGCCAGCACACGCTCGATCCTCTCAAGCTGGCCGAGCCAAGGGCCCCACGCCAGCCGCTCGACGAGCACGACGCCCTCGGGCCGGGTGACCTGCGCAACACTCGGCTCTTCGATCCAGCGGAACGACGGCTGAGACGTATCGCGGTTGCCCACGCGGTAGAGCGTTCGGCTGCGTTCTTCCTCGGGCGCCTCGGTGGGCCGGAACGTCTCGGTGCGGATGGCCTCACCGAGCACGACCTCACCGCTGGTGAGTTCGATGCGGTCGATCTCCTTAGGCCAGAACGCGCGGAAGCCATCAAAGGCGATGACGCCCAGCAGCCCGATGATCATGATCAGCGCCGCGGCCAGCGACCCACCCATCAGCCACACCGCCGGCTCGCCATGCGCCGCAAGCGAAGTCGGGCGACGCCGGCGCTCAGGCCGCTGCGACTGGCCTTCGGCCAAACCAGTCTGCGACTGGATGATGGGCGTCATCTCACTCATAGCGATGCGCTCTTCTTGCGGAAGCGCTGGCGGACCACTTCCGCCAGCGTATTAATGATGAAGGTGATCACGAACAGCGCAAGCCCGCACAGGAACAGCACACGGTAGTGCGTGCCGCCGCGTTCGGCCTCGGGCAGTTCGGTTGCGATGTTGGCCGCCAGCGTCCGGAACCCGCTGAACAGATTGAAATCCATCTGCGGGGTGTTGCCCGTTGCCATGAGCATGATCATCGTTTCACCCGCAGCCCGGCCAAGGCCGATCATGCACGCGCTGAATACGCCGCTGGTCGCCACGGGCAGCACGACGCGCCAGGCGGTCTGCCAGGGTGTCGCGCCCGCGCCGAGCGAAGCACTCCGAAGCGTGTCCGGAACCGCCGACAGCGCGTCCTCGCTGATCGTGTAGATGATCGGAATGATCGCAAAGCCCATCACCACGCCCACCACCAGCGTGTTGCGCTGGCTGAACGTGCCCATCAGGCTGTCACGCGGATCGAGCCCCAGCAACTGCAGCAGCATCGCCCCCGCGTAGGCCAGCCCCACCGCTGCCACCACCGTTCCCCCAAAGAGCGCCAACTCCAGCATCCCCGCGTGGCCCCGCGAAGCCGTCTCCACCCGCCGGCGGATCATCGCTGCGACCCACCACGAGACGGCTGCGGCCAACGGCACCAACAGCAGCATCCACCCGGGCCACGCCCGGCCGTGCTGGCCATCAAGCCAGCGTCTGAGCGCATCACGCTCGGCCGCAGCCAGGGGCTTTGCCGCAAGCGCTTGGGCCGCCGCGCTGCCGGGCTCAGGCTCCACCGGCCGCACCACGCTGCCATCGCGGAAGCCAAGGCCCTGATTGCGGAGCCGGCGTTCCATGTCGGGCGACATCGTCTCGCGGTCACCCACCCATACCGGGGCATCAACCCGCTCCACGACCTCGAACGAGCCCGCCGCCAGCAGTCTGTCATCACGCGTTGGACCAAAGACCTCGCGCTCAACCGGGCCGCCAACAGCAACGCACGCCCAGAGCGACCCGAGCATTACCAAGCCCACCAGCATGATCCTCGCCCACGTCGGCACACCGAGCAATACCCGCGTTGGCATCAACTGCCACAGATGCGCAGCCAGCAGCACCGCACCCGGAACGACCAGCAGCCCGAGCATCACGCCGCTGAGATGATCGCCCATCCACGGCGCCACCACCGCCATGGCGATAAAGCCAAGCACCACCGAGGGCAGCGACGCCATCAACTCGATCGCTGGCTTGACCGTGCTCCGAACCCGCCGATGGAGAAACTCGCTCGAGTAAATCGCAGCCAGCACAGAAAGCGGAGCAGCAATCAGCATCGCCACGATCGTCGCCTTGAACGTGCCGAAGATCAGCGGCACGAGGCTCAGCTTGACCTCCGCAGCATCTTCCGCAGACGACGACTGGTACACCCAGCTTGCCTCGGTCTCACCCTCGTAGACCACACGCCCGAACAGCGCACGCCAGCCAGCACCGGGATGCCCCGGATCCACCGCCCAGTGCGCAAACCGGCCATCTGCCGCCAGCGCGACAAGCCCATCCTGCCGCGGTGCCATGCCGATCGCCACGGGCCGTTCGACCCCATGCTCTTGCCCGTCATACCGAGAGATCTTCTTGGCGCTGGTCAGGTGGAGTTGGACGAGTTCGCCATCGGCCAGGCCCGCTGTGATCGTTCGATCACGCTGGCCAGACGTCAGAGCGACCACCGGCTCGGCCCCGAGCTCGAATCGATCAACCAAGGCCAGCCGCTTGCGGTCCGCCGGCTCTGCAAGCGGATCACGAGCAAGCGTCCACACCCACACCGAGCCATCCGCTGCCCCCACCGCGATCGAGCGCCCGCCTGGCATGACGGCCATTGCGGTGGCTGCTGCACCGCCCGCCAGTTCCAGCGATTCCATGCGGACAAGCGGGTCACGACGTCCCGCATCAGCGGGCAAGCCGTACCGCACCGCAGCGCCATCCTCGGCCAGCGTCAGCACGGTCTCGCCATCGGCAAACGCCACCGACCATGCACCAGGCGCAGCGGACAACTCCACGCCTCGGCCGCTCAGCCGAAGGGTTGGTTCACTGCCATCCAGAGGCCGGACTACGCGGACGGTGCTGAGCCGGGCCGCGCCGTTCGTCCACGCGGTAAAGAGCATCTCACGACCACCACCCACGCGGCGGTAGTCCAGCACAGCCACAGGCCCGAGCTCTCCCCGGGGCTCGACCGGTGCGCGCGTCTCGATGGAGAACGTCGTCACCCGCTCGCCACCGCTGTCCGCCTCTGAACGAAGGCCATCAAAGGGCCCGTCGCGTTGGACGCGGACCGCGTCCCCAAGTGCCTCGATCTGTTCACCCGAGAGCACGGTCGCCGTGGAAGTCACCTGCCCGAGTTGAAAGCCGCCGTCGGCAAAGCCCCACGCGATCTGTCCCTGCGGCGTGACGGAGATCGCCGAGACTTCCCGTGGCTTGTCGACCGAGCCCAGGACCTCACCACTCGCAAGCTCGATGACATCAATCCGGCCATCGGCCTCGATGATCGCGGCCGAGCCGCCATACTCATCGGGCAGCACCGCCACCGCGTCACGAGCCTTGCTGTCGGCCACATCGGCAAGCCGGGATGAACCCGGTGCAAAGAGAGGCAGCACGACGGCAGCGAGATACAGGCAGATCCCGAGCACCGCCGCGATCACCGCCACGCCGCCGAGGCGAATGACGCTGCTGGCCACGTTGTCAGCGAGGTACACGCTCCGCGGCGTTCGCCTGCGACGCAGACCCGTGCTTGCGTCCATCACCGACCTCCGCCCGAATCAAAGCTGCACATGAACGGGCGTCAGACGCCGCGGACCAATCCTCCAAGCCATGCACCCTCAAAAGCCGGGTTCGATGCCCAGACGCTCCAGTTCGTTCCGCGCGACAGATGCCGGCAGCGGAATGAAGCCATCCTTGTACACCGCCTCTTGCCCCTGACGGCTGAAGATCAACCTGGCGAACTCGCGGCGAACCGGGTCAAGCGCCTGGTTCGGGTTCTTGTTGATGTACAGCAACAGATAGCGAGCAAGCGGATACTCACCCGTCAACGCCGTCTCCGCGTTGGGCGTCACCGGGTCGGAATAGTCGTCAATCGCGACGGGCACGATCCGCACGTTGGAGGTAGCCTTGCCCACGCCGCAGTAGCCCATCCCAAACCGATCCTCACCGACTGCGTTGACCACACCCGCAGAGCCCGCCTGCTCCTTGACCGTTTCCTTGAAGTCGATGTTGTCCAGCGCCGCACTCTTGAAGAAGCCGTAGGTGCCAGACACACTGTTCCGGCCATAGAGCGCCACGGGAACGCGGGCAAAGTCCGGGTGCTCCACCCCGAGATCGCCCCAGGTCATGTCCGGGCCATCGACACTAAAGACCTCGCGAAGCTGATCAAGCGTGAGCATCTCGATCGGGTTGTCCTTGTGCACGAAGATGGCGATGCAGTCAATGCCGGTCCGCATCTGGTGCGGCTTCCAGCCAAACGCCGCTTCAAACTCGGCGATCTCGCCTTCCTTCATCGGACGGCTCATCTGCCCGAACTGCGCTTGGCCCTCGATCAACGCCGGCGGAGCCGTCGAACTGCCCTTGCCCTCGACACCGAATGAGACGCCCCGATAGAAATCCCGAAAGTCCAGGCCCCACAGGGAAACGATGTTGTTCATCGTCTCTGAGCCGGCGCTGCGAAGCGAACCCGAAACACCATCCACCGGCGTGTACTCCGGCAGGTCAGGATCGATGAGCCCGCCCGCACGGTTCTCCTCTTCGGCCCCGTCCACAGCGGCATCCTGGGCCACCACCGGGAAGGTCAAACCCAAAGCCAGAATCGTCGCAAGGATCGATGATCCTCTCTTCCAGATCGTCCGCATCGCGTCTCCATGGGCCCGCAGGCACCTGTTGAGGCTCGCTCTATCACCATCTCCACCCCGACCCGCGATACCCACGGCTCGCGGCTATCAGAGCACAGAACGATAGCGCCACAGCCCATGGCCGGGTCGGCCGGGAATCGCCTTCGCAGAGAGACAGATCTCCTCCGGACGCGCCCGAATCGACAGGCCAGCCGAGGTGCTGCCCTCAGCCGCCAGCGGGCTTCATAGGCGGCACCCAGGGCTCCACACCTTCGCGCAAGTCGTTGTCTGCCAGCAACTCACGAACTTTGACAACCACCTCTTCGGCGTCCGGCTTGGTTCTTGAGCCGAACCGAGCGACGACCTCACCCCGGCGATTAAGTAAATACTTCGTGAAGTTCCACTTCGGGTTGCCGCCGATCGGCTCTGGCTGGTCATGCAGGTCCTGGTACAGCGGGTGTCGATCGCTTCCCTTGACGCTGATCTTGGCCATCATGGGGAACTCAACGCCGTAGTTCGCGCTGCAGAACTCGGCGATCTCCTCGTTCGTCCCGGGCTCTTGGCCCATGAAGTTGTTGGCGGGGAACCCGAGGATCACAAAGCCGCTCTCGTAATGCTCCTCGTAGAGGGCCTGCAACTGCTCGTACTGCGGCGTCAGCCCGCACCGGCTCGCCACGTTGACGATCATCACCACCCGGCCCTCAAAGGACCGCAGGTCGACCTCGTTGCCCTCGATGTCCTTGACCACGTGGTCGAGCACATACGGGTCGACATCGGCCGGCGGCGTCGAGGGCGTGAGCCGCAAAAACCCAAAGCCCGCTGTTGCGACGATCGCCGCCGCGCCTACTGCCATCCAGATCGTCGAAACCATTTTCATATCTCCTCGAACCATGTGCCTCACCGAGTGCCCGTCGAGACCTCCTGCAGGCTGCAGAGCCTCTAGGAGCGTTCGCTCGGGCACACGCCGGGATTCACCCTACCATCAGGTGTGGAAACGGTCGACTACTTGCCACTCCGCAGATCGGTCTGGAAGCACCCATGATCGCCCTTGAAAGAACCGTCCGATTCGTCGTCAACCCGCCCGGGCTGGATCGTTTCGGTACCAACGGGTACGCCGGCAATCCGCCCCTTCGCCACCTTGCGCCCTACCACGAACTGCAGGTCACATGCCGGGGCGAGATCGACCCCGTCATCGGCTACCTCATCAATATCAAGGACATCGATGAGGTCGTGCGCGAAACCGCTCTGCCTCGAATCACCCGCGCGGTGTGGGCCTCGCCCAACGATCCCGCTGCGGGCGACCCCGCCTGGGTGCTTTCCGATCTGGTCGAGTCGCTGAGCAGAAATCTCGGCGCGCCCCTGGCGACCCTCCGCTGGCACATCACCCCATTTGTGAGCCTTGAGATGGACACCACCACCACCGACCGCGTGACGCTGCGCATCAAGTTCGATTTCTCGGCCTCGCACCGCCTCTACGTCAAGGACTGGTCCGACGAGAAGAACTTCGAGGTCTTCGGCAAGTGCGCGCATCCCAGCGGCCACGGCCACAACTACGAACTTGAACCCGCTGTTGAGTTGCCCACCGAAGCCAGCGTCCACGCGGCAGCCGACCGCATCGAGGAACTCGTCAAGCGTGTGGTCATCGACCGCTTCGACCACAAGCATCTCGATATCGATACCAAAGAGTTCGGCGATGGCGGCGTGAACTCGACCGTTGAGAACATTGCCAAGGTCTGCTTTGAACTCATCGAGCCCGCACTGCGCAACGAACTTCCAGACGCCCGGCTCGCCAGCGTGACCGCATGGGAAACGCCCCGAACCGCCGCCACATTCCATCGGCCGGCGAACTGAGCAAGCCTCAAGGCCCGGCTTGCGCCGCGCCGAGATGCACTTCCAGCCAGGCACCACCGGGGACTTCCACGATCTGCCAGGCCAGCCGCTGACCACCGCCCAGATCCACCCGGCCTGCCCCCAAGCCGGCCCGAGTCTCCGCCTGCGCGTCCTCTCCAAGCGGCCGCTTCATCGCCTCGAGATCACTGGCAACCGACCGGCCACCTCGCTCGCGAGCCAGCGGCACGCGCACCCGCACGCCCTGCTCCCCGCCGCTGATGATCACCTCCCGCGCCAGCACCGCCTGCAGGCGCGTCAGTCGGTCGCGCATCGAGCGCGCCCACCGCAGGGCGTCGCGCTCGTACATCTCATCGCCAAAGCGCGCCGCCATCGATACCGCCAGCGCTCGCGCCACCACAAGCCGAAGATCCAGCGGCAGGCGCACAACCCACGCGTCCCCCTCGCCCGCGAGTTCGACCGCCTCGACCGGACCAATCGGAAGCGACACTCGCTTCGCTTGCACCGAGTCCATGGGCTCGCTCCGGGACGCCCACGTGACGTCCACAGTCAGGACCATGGGCAGCGGCCGAGGCCTGGGCACGGTGCGCACGTGCAGCATCACATCGCGTGCGTTGCTGAGCTTCCAGTACGCGAGTGCTTCGGCTCCATCACCCCAGGCCATGCGCTCGGTTTGGAGCCTCCGCATCGCGTTGAAATCAACCAGCGCTTCCAGCAGCACCACCTCACTCGCCTCAGTTGGGCCGTCCCCGAGTTGCAGCGTCCGTGCGCTGCGGTGCACCGCTGCTCGTTGGGCGTTGAGCGATGCGCCATCCGTCAAGGTCCAGGCCAATCCGCCCGCGCCCTCTGGCGCGAGCGACGCCGCGGCTGCGGTCGGCAGCGCGTGCTCCGGCGGCGACAGATCCCGCTCGAGCCACCAGCCCGCCAGCGCTGTGACAGCGTGCTCCCATGCGGCTTCGTCCCTGCCCCCAGCATCACGGGGCCAGTGCCAGTGAGCTTCCATGAGCCCCTGCTCGCCGTGCCCCGCTGGAGCATCCGGCTGTCCCGCAGCCGGTGCGCCCATCGCCCCCATGACCCAAAGCACCGTCAGCCAGAGGAGAGCCCACTGGCCGCGATCGCTACGCTCTGGCGTGATTCCTGAGCCCAGCCGCATTCTGATCATCCGTCCCAGTGCGCTCGGTGACATCTGCCGAAGCGTACCGCTTGCGGTGAGTCTGCGGGCCGCGTTTGCCGATGCACAGATCCACTGGCTCGTGCAGCGCGGGTTTGAGGATGCCGTCTCAAGCCATCCCGCTGTCACAAGGACCATCCCGTTCGATCGCAAGGAGCTCGCAACGGCTCTGAAACGAGGCAGCCTGACTCCCCTCCGAGGTTTTCTGCGTGAACTCCGCTCGGCTGAGTACGACCTTGTCATCGATGCCCAGGGGCTTGCTCGCTCGGGCCTGATCGCACTGGCAACGGGAGCTCCGCTCCGGGTCGGTCACAGCGACGCACGGGAACTGGGCTGGCTCGGCCTGAATCAACGCGTTACCAGCGAGCACATCCACACGGTGGACCGGATGCTCCATCTGCTGACCGCGATCGATGTGCCCATCAAGCTCGATCTCCAGCTCTACGTCGACGATCGCCACGACCGGTTTACCGCCGAGCGGCTCGGCCAGCGTTCACCCATCGTGCTGGCGCCTACGAGCCGCTGGCCGGCAAAGCGCTGGCCCATCGACCGCTGGCACGAACTCGCCCAGGCAGTGCTTCATCACACCGACGAGACGATCGTCGTCCTCGGCGGGCCGGGCGAGAAGGATCAATGCCGACCGCTGACAGACCTCGCCCATGCGCACAACCGCGTCATCGACTGCGTGGGCTCAACCTCCGTCGGCGAAGCGATGGCCATCATCAAGCGTTCGCGGCTGGTGGTTGCCAACGACTCGGCCGCCCTGCACATGGCTGTTGGGTTTCATCGACCGACGGTGGCGTTGTTCGGCCCGACGGACATCACGCGCGTCGGCCCCTACGGCCGGGACGACGACGTCATCCAGCACATCGAGCCCGACGACGTGCTCGATCACAAGAACGACGAGGCGGTGGCGCTCATGCAGCGCATCACCGCTGACGAAGTCATCACCGCCGCGCTGCGTCGAATCAGCCGCGGGTCCGCTCGAACTCACGCATGAACGACGCCAGCGCATCGCAGCCCTCAGCGGGGAAGGCGTTGTAGATGCTGGCCCGCACACCACCAATGCTGCGGTGGCCCTTGAGCGTCGTGAGACCCTCGGTGCTCGCAGCCTCGAGGAACGCAGCATCCAGCTCTTCGCTGGGCGTCTTGAAGGTCACGTTCATCAACGAGCGAGAGCCCTTCTGGGCGTGCGCCTTGAAGAACGAAGATTCGTCGAGGACGTCGTAGATCACCTTCGCCTTGGCCTTGTTGCGCTCGGCGATAGGCTCCAGCCCGCCCTGATCGAGGATCCACTGGAACACGAGGCTCACCACGTAGATCGGGAACACCGGGGGCGTGTTCGGCCGGCTCTGCTTGTCTGCAAAGACCTTGTAGCTGAGCATGCCCGGCAGCGTGCGCCCGCTTCGGCCAAAGAGGTCCTTGCGAACGATCACGAGCGTGGTGCCCGCCGGGCCGATGTTCTTCTGAGCGCCGGCGTAGATGAGACCGAACTTGGTGACATCCATCGGAGCCGAGAAGATGTCGCTCGATGCATCGCACACCAGCGGCACATCGCCGGGCGTCTCGGGAACGTAGTCGTACTGTGTGCCCACGATCGTGTTGTTCGACGTGTAGTGGAAGTACGCAGCGCCGGGATCGAGATCGAGCTGCTCCTGGCGGGGCACGTGATCGTGGCCACTGTCCTTGCTGGTGTAGGCCGTGCGCGCCGTGCCGAAGTGCTCGCAGGTCTTGATGGAGTCCTGCGCCCACTTGCCGGTCACGGCGTAATCGGCCGAACCGCCCTCGGGCAGGAGGTTCATGGGCACGAGGTGGTTCTGGCTGGTGGCGCCACCGGTCATGAACAGGATGGCGTAGTCATCGCCGATGTCTGCGATCCGCCGGCAGCGGTCCTCGGCTTCTTCGAGCACCGCATCAAAGAGCTTGCCGCGGTGGGAATGCTCGAGGATGCCCGTCCCGGTGCCACGGATGTCCCAGACATCCTCCTGCACCTGCCGAAGCACGCTCTCGGGCAGCACGCCCGGGCCGGCAGAGAAGTTGAACACACGATCGGTCTTCGTCGCAGCAGGCATGCACATCTCCTCGAGCTGATCCGGAATGCAAAGCGGGGTTGAGCGTGGGGGGTCTTAGCCTGCGGTGCCGGCCTCGCCGATCCGCGCTCCCAGCGCTTCCTCGTTGACACAGTGTATCAGTTCGCCGTGCTCGGCAAATTTCATGATGATCCGAACCACTTCCTCGCCCACCGCCTCCTGGGCCTGGGCCGTGGAGGCCCCGTTGTGGTGAGTGCCGTACGCCCCTGCCAGGGCCATCGTCTCGGATTCGAACGCCCCCGTCGATGCCGCCGGCTGGTGCTCATGAACGTCCAGCCCGCACCGCAGGCCACGCGAGACGACCGCACCCCGCAGGGCCGCCTCGTCCACCACGCCTGCCCGGGAGGTGTTGATGAAGATGGCCGAGTTCCGCATCGCCTGAAAGAACGTGTCGTCGCAGAGACGCTCGGTCTCCGCCGCCAGCGCCACGTGCACACTCACAGCGTCGCATCGGCCGACCATCTCGAGCAGCGCCTCGCGATCCCGTCCGCCAAACTCCACGCCCTTGGCAGCACACCAGGTCTCGTCCAGATTCCGCGACCACGCCACGACCTTCATCTCGAAGGCAAGCGCCCGGTCGATGACCAACTTACCGATCGAGCCAACCCCCACCAGCCCCAGTGTCCGTCCCTTGAGGCCCCGCGAGGTCGTTCCGAATCCCTGCTTGTCCCAGACACCTTCTCGCAGCAGGCGTGTCTGATCGGGCAGGCTGCGATCGCACGCCAACAGCAGCCCCATGGTCAACTCGGCGACCGCTGCCGCATTCATCCCCGGGCAATTGCACACCGCGATGCCCCGCTCGGTCGCAGCGTTCTTGTCGATGTTGTCCGTGCCCGCCCCGGCGCGGACGATCAGCCGAAGCGATGTGCCCGCATCAATCGCTTCGTGCGGAACCTTCGTGGACCGAACCACGAGCACATCCGGGTCGAACTCAGCCAGCGCCGACACGAGCGTTGCGTCTTGCACCTTGGGCTGAAGCTGCACCTCGTGCCCGGCCTCGGTGATGGCATCGACGGCCGATGCTTCCAGCTTATCCGCGATCAGGATTCGGGCCATGTAGGCGCCCCCTTCATCGACACGCACCGATCCACGCCCGACAGGGCATGAGCGAGAAAAGTCTACGTCGCCTGCGCCAGCGCCTGCGGGGTCGGCGGGCTGCAAAGAAAAAACCACCCACAAAGTGGGTGGCTGAGAGTCGTGAAAGAAGTTTCGTTTCCGCGCACGCGCTTCGTGCTCGACGCGGAGAGAAGCCTCAGAGGCTCAGTTCAACACGGATCAGTTCAGGCCGAAGCGGATGGCTTCGCCGCCAAAGTCCGTGCCACGCAGACCACCACGGGTGGTGGAGTAGCGGTTGAACACCTCGTCAAGCGTGGGGCTGAACTTGCCGGTGACGGGCGCCTCCCACGGGTTGTCCTGACGGTAGAACGTGCGGAAGGTTTCCAGACGCGGCGAGTTGGGGTTCCAGCCAAGGTTGGCATCACCCGTGCGACGCAGCGCTGCCGAGCCATCAAAGAAGGACATCGTGACCTTCGCATCGTCCACCGCGTACCAGACGCGCTGGCGACCTTCGTAGAACTGCTGGCTTGCGTTGTAATAGACCTTCGTGGAGGGGAAGGCCACGTTGTTCAGGTCAACGCCACCGAGACGGCTGCCGCCCGGCACGATGAACGAACCAGCCGTGGTGGACGGCCGGATGCGGTTGCGGACCACATCACCCGTCTGCTGGCTCACGCTCGCACTTGCGTTGAAGTCGTAGGAGGCGAGGTTGGCGTAGTACGAGGACGAGTAGGGCCAGGTGTGCGTCACGCCGTCGCGATACTCAGGCTGGAACGGGGCGTAGAGGTTCTGCTCATAGCCGCGCCAGTCCTGCCAATCGAGGCGGAACTTGTCGCCGGGGCTGACCGTGGTCTCGTTGGGCAGCGAATCACCCATGTAGTCCACCAGCACGAGGTGGCTGTAGAGCACGTGAGGGATCCAGTTGTTGCGAGGTGAGAAGTCGTCGCGACCGGCGCGACGGCGGATGATGTCGATCGCCTGCTTCATCGCCGAAACCGTGGAGATATCGCTGGGGTTGTACGCGAGGTCGCTGTACTCGGTGCCGCCCTGCGTGCTCGTCAGGTTGGCAATCGAATCGCGGTAGTCCGCGGCATAGCCCTGGTTGGCGATCGCAAGCTGGCGGAGGTTGGACAGATCCTGCGCCTGCCACGCGGCAAGGCGTGCCTTGCCAAGCGCCGGCAGCAGGATGCCAATCAACAGCGCGATGATCGCAACCACCACCAAGAGCTCAATGAGTGTGAATGCACGATTCTGGCGTGCTGACTGTCTGGTGAACATGCGTGTACCCTCCGCGTGATCGCAGCCGAATGCTGCTCGCTTGGTCCATGTTACTTGAAAATCCGCCCTGCGTCGACCACAAACCCCTCGATGATGATGCACCGACGCAGACTGTGGCCTTTGGGTTCTGTCCGCCGTCCGCATGCCAGAAGTTGCAGGGAACTGGCCATTTGCGGGGAACCCCGCAGCAAAATCAGTCTTTCTCGCCATGAAACGAGCCTGCTGACGCCTCACCCAGAAAGAGGACATCGTGCTCCGCTTACACCCGCCAGCCTTCGGTTTTTCTCGCCTCGCCCCGCTGCCGGCGGCTGCGGGTGTTGTCGTGCTGCTCACCGCCTGTGCTTCTCAGCAGGATCCGTTCTCGGGCCTGGATGAGTCTGAGCGGGTCATCGATGCCTCGGGCAACGGGGCTGTGGCCGTGGAAACCGGGGGCAGGCCCCCGCTGCTCGTCGAGGGGCAGCGCGTCTCCCGCGCGCAACTCGACAGGGTGCTCGGCGAAGCGGCCGGCCGCATCGCGATCGAGGAGGTCGCTTTGCACACGATGCTCCAGCAGGAGATGCGCCGCAATGGGCTCACACTCTCGCCGCAGGCCACACGCAACGAAGAGGACCTCTTCCTCGCCTCGCTGGCAACCGGCAACGACCGGGCGACCCCGGGGCAGGTCCTGAGGCAGGTGCGACAAACGCGGGGCCTCGGACCCACCCGCTACGCGCTGCTGCTCGAACGCAATGCCATGCTGCGCGCACTCGTTCAGCCGGATGTGCGCATCAACGAGGCAGACCTGCGCACGGCCTTTGATGTCCGGCACGGCCCGCGCCGCACCGTTCGCCTGATCGTCTTGCCGACGCAGCGCCAAGCAGCGAACCTGCGCACCGAACTGAGCCAAGCCGCGAACCTCCGCCAGGCCTTCATCGCTGCCGCCCGAAGCCGCTCAACAGATGCCACGGCTGCCAGCGGCGGGCTGACCGAGCCCATCAGCGCTGCGGATCCCGCCTACGCGCCGGGCATTCGCCGGGTCGTCGCCTCGCTGGCACCGGATGAACTCGGGCCGGTTGTCGCCACCGATGGGGGCTTTGCGCTCATGCTGCTCGAAGAGGAACTGCCAGCCGACGGCGCGGCCTTTGACGATGTCGCCGATGAGCTTGCGAACCTGCTGCAACGACGGCAAGAGCGCCTGCTGATGGACCGTCTGGCTCGGCAACTGCTCACGAGCGCCTCCATCACCGCCTTCGATGATTCGCTCGACTGGGCCTGGCGACAGCGACCGCTCTCAGGGAACTGAGGGCCCAGCCTGCATCGAAGCGTCGATGAAGGCCCCGATCGTCGCGCGCACGCGGGTATCCATCAGCAAATCGTTGTGGTTGAGCCCCTCGAACACCTCCCGCTGAGCGGGCACCCCCGCCCCTCTGCCCGCATCGAGCAACCGAACGGTGTGGTAGGGCCTGACCGTCAGGTCATCGAGGCCATGCACGAGCAGCACGGGTCGTGGCCCGATGAGTGTGATCGCGTCTTCGGGATTGCCGTAGTCCCGGATGAACAGCTTGTTGACCAGGGGCGTGTAGTCGCCCGCGACGCGCTGCCAACCGGAGAAGGGCGCTGCAGCGACGAGCAAGCGGGGCTCTTCGCGCTGGGCCATCAGACGCGTCGCGGTCGCGCCGCCGAGGCTGAACCCGAAGACCCCCACTCGCGCCGGATCGACGTCGTCGCGTGCGAGCAGCGCATCGAGCGCTGCGTGCGCATCGGCGAGCACCGCCTCGCGATCGAGTGAGCCCGAGTCACTCTTGCCATACGACCTGTAATCAAACAGCATGACGGCGTAGCCGCGCTCAGTGAGCCATGAGCAGAACGGCTCATGGTGCGTGATGTTGCCCGCGTTGCCATGCACGTGCAGCACCGCTGGCCATGGCTCGGGCACGTCGCCCTTCGGCGGCAGGAACCATCCGTGCAGCCGCTGGCCGGCTGCGTTCTCGAACCACACATCCTCAATGCCCGCAGGCGTCTCGAACCCGCCGCCGCTGGGGTAGAAGAACATCCGTTCAGAGCAGCCCGAGACGCTCAGATACACCACGAGCACCGCCACGAGCGCAAGAAACCACGCCCGCCGTTCGATCCAGGATTTCTTGCGTTTGCCCCGAGCCCGGCTGCCACAACCGCGATCCTTCGGGCCCGCAGAAGAACTGTCCGAGGCGGATTCGGAGGACTTGGGAAAAGCCCGCTCAGCGTTTGATGCCTCGTCCATCGAGTGACCTCCACAGGGCCCGGTCCTGCGCGCTCAGGGCCGCCGCTTTGCTCAGCGAGCGTACTCGATGGCCCGCGTCTCGCGCAGCACGGTGACACGGATCTCGCCCGGGAAGGTCATCTCGGCGCTGACACGCTTGGCGATGTCGTGGGCGATCAGATAGGCCTCGTCATCGCTGACGCGGTCGGCATCAATCATGACACGCACTTCACGCCCCGCCTGGATGGCGTGCGCTTCGACGACGCCCTTGTATCCCATGGCGATGTCCTGCAGATCGTTGAGTCGCTGGACGTAGCGCTCCATGCTCTCGCGCCGAGCGCCGGGCCTTGCCGAGCTGACCGCGTCGGCGGCCATGACCACCGGCGTGTAGAACGTCGTCGCGGGGATGTCGCCATGGTGACCGCCGATGGCGTTGAGCACGGCTTCGTCCTTCTCGCCGTGCTGGCGTGCGAAGTCCATGCCGATCTTCGGATGCCCGCCCTCCATCTCGTGGTCCATCGCCTTGCCGATGTCGTGAAGGAAGCCGCACCGACGCGCGAGTTTGCCATCGAGCCCGATCTGCTCGGCGATGATCTGGCTCATGAAGGCGACCTCCACCGAGTGTCGCAGCACGTTCTGGCCATAGCTTGTGCGATAGTGCATCTTACCCATCGCCTCGACGATCTTGGGGCTCAGCCCGCGCAGATTCACCTCCAGCACTGCCTCCTTGCCCGCCTGCAGTACGCGCTCGTTGATCTCGCTCCGCGCCTTCTCGACGACCTCTTCGATGCGCGACGGATGCATGCGGCCATCGGCGATCAGCTTCTCGAGCGCCTCGACCGCCACCGCCTGACGGACCTTGTCAAAGCACGAAACCACGATCACGCCGGGCGTGTCATCGACGATGATGTCCGCACCCGTCGCCTTCTCGAAGGCTCGGATGTTGCGGCCCTCGCGGCCGATGATGCGGCCCTTCATGTCATCGCTCGGGATGGCAACCGTGCGCACGGTCGCGTCGCTCGTGGTCTCGGCGGCGTATCGCTGAATCGCCTGCAGCGTGATCTCGGCTGCCTTCTCGCGGGCGTCCTGCTCGGCGTGCTCGATGACCGAGCGTGAAAGCTTGGCGACCTCCTGCCGCGAGTCCTCCTCAACCCGCTTGAGCACCCGTTGCAACGCCTCGTCCGGGCTGATGTTGGCGATGCGATGAAGCTCATCCTTCTGCTGGCGGAGCACTTCCTGGCTCTCGGCGTGCAGCTTCTCGATCTCCTGCTGGCGAGTGTCAAGCTTGGAAGCGCGGGCGGTCAATGCCTCATCGCGCTGGTCGAGGGAGGCTTCCTTCTTGTCGAGGCTGCTCTCCCGCTTGCTGAGGCGGCGCTCGGCGTCTTTCTGCTCCTGCTTGCGCTCGTCGAACTCGGCTTCGAGCTCGGCCATCCGCTGCCGAGCTTCCTGGTCGGCCTCGACCTGCCTTTTGGCGAGATCCGCCTCGAGCTTCTGCTGGGCAGCCTCGGAAGCGCTGGCGATCGACTGGCGAACCGCAAAGCGGTAGAACAAAGCGCCCACCACGCCGCCGACCACCACCGCTGCCATGATGACGATCGCGGTGCCCAGATCGCTCTGGGCTGCCTGGGGTGCTGCGGCCAGCGAGGTGACGAGACCCGGCACTTCGCCGGGAGCCGTCGCGAGGCCTTGACTGATTCCTGACGCGATGCTGCCTGCATCCATAATGGGTCACGTCCGTCTGATTTTCGGCACGCAGCGCAGGATCACATCGGCGTCACAGCAGCGGTCGGGATTCGCAGGCCGGGCGTTGCCCCGGGGTCTGCGCGCTTGTTGTACTGCGAGCGAGGAAAGCGCCGAGAACGCTCCTGCCGACAGCTTCAACACCCGAAGTCCGGGTGACACTTGATGATCCGCACCCGCGCCGCGTGCGGGGGTGCTCTTGATCCACGCCCACGGCGTGGACCTGCATGGTACGCTCGCCCCCTGAAGCCTGTCGAACCTGTCAGGACCCACACACCCGACCCCGTGACCGCCATGACCACCAGACACACACCTTCACACGCCGTTCCTGCCCACCACTCCTCCGAGTCAACTCGATTCCCGCGCTCGCTTCGCCGGCACCTGACGCGAGCAGCCGCCGTCGGGCTGCTTGCCACAGCGGGCCTCGCCGGCCTGACTGGTTGCCACGCTTCAGAGGCCCGGCAGGTCTCCATCGCCGGCTACGACGCCGCTGCTGCCGCCTCCGCGGCGACTGCGTGGGCCTCGCAGCCGCTGTCCGTCGATATCGTCAACCCCGCTGGCAGCGTGATCGTCCGCGTGGACCCGACGCTCGAAGGGCCCCGTGTGCAGGCTCGCACCCGCGGCAAGCTGCCCGCAGCAGACCGGGTCAACGCCACGCTCGCCGGCTCAAGCCTGACAGCGCGGGTCCAGCCGCAGGCGGGTGATGCGGACCTGGTGGATGTCACCGTCTGGGTGCCCGAGTCCGCGGGCGTTCGCGTGCAGTCATCAGGCGGAGCCGTGAGGCTGTTTGATGTCGCCGGCCCGGTGGCTGTGGATGTCGGCGATGCGACTGGCCATGGCGGGGACATCCAGCTTCGCACGCGGCGGGTGCTCGATGAGGGCGTTCGGCTGGCGACCACGGCGGGCTCGGTTCGCGCGGTGATGCCCGCTCGCTCACTGGGCCAGATTCAGCTCAGGGCCAGCAACGGCAAGGCCTACCTGAGAAGTGACTTCGGCGAGCTCGTCAACGCCCAGGTGGGACCGGGCTTCCACACCGGCACCCTCAACATGGGCGGCCCGGAGGTCGCGCTTCTCAGCGGCCAGGGCGATGTCACGCTCGATCTCATCGATGCGCCCTTCGAGAGCCCGGCCTGGCCCCGCCGCTAACGCGTTCGATCATTCCCCAAGCCCGACCGATCAGCCCGCTGCGCGCAGGCTGCGGTCCTGCATTGCGCGCATGCATCGGCCGATCTGCTCGGCGATGAACGCCTGGTGCTCTGGGTGGAAGGTGAAGTCAAAGGCCATGCCGGCGTGGACGAGTTGGGCGCTGTCGACGTGTCGATGCACCAGCTTGGTCGTCATGCAAAGCTGATTGGGGAGCATCGGCTGCAGGTTCACTCGGAGGAAGAAGTACTTGGAGGCATCAAAGCCGCCCGCCTCATCGCGCGGCGCGAGAAGCCCGAGCCCGCCGCCGGAGATGTTGACCAGCTTTGCGCTGAAAGAAGGCCCCACATCGGCGAGCATCTCCTCGCCAAACTCCTGACCGACACCAGCGCGGCAGGCCACTTCGGCAGCGACGCCCGATGCGGGGTCGAACATGGGCCACGCCGTGACCTCGGGCACCTGCAGCGTGGCGGTCGAGATTCGGTTGTACGTGCGGCGCTGGCACCGCTCGACGCGCTCGGGCGGGGTCAGCCAGAGATGTTGACGCCCCTCGATGCGTTCGTGCTGCGAGACCCTGGAGTGAAACATCCATCGGTTCTGGCCGACGCTCATCGCGCCGATGACCGCCACGCCCGTGTCCATGGTCAAACTCAGCCCGGCGGCGGACGGCGCCTCGACCAGCAACCCTGCATCGGTGACATCCCGAAGGCGAACCCGCCAGACGAGATCCGCTGCGGCATCCTTGTCTGCTGCTGCACCAGAAGCCTCGGCATGTGCAGGCTCGGCGGCCTGCGGCGTTGCCTGGCCTTCGGGGTGGTGAATGGAGAGCTCAAGGGCCCCACCGCGTTGGGCAATCTGCTCGAGCATCTCGC
>CAZSBR010000007.1:0-30237 GCA_964605165.1 uncultured Phycisphaeraceae bacterium | reverse complement strand
GTTCCTCCCACCGGAGCACATCGTCCTCAAGCGGCTCTGCCGGTGTGTAACGAATGGTGCTCTTGAGCGTCTTGTGAACGCAGTGCTCGCTCCACGTCTGGGCGAGCGTTTCGAGCTCGATCTCCGTGGGCTCTCGATCCAGATGCCGATAGTGCGCCTGGATGGCCTGCATCTCGGCCAGATCGAGGAAGAGGTGGCCCTCACGGCTCAGCCTCGTCAGCGCTGCATCGTCAAGATCCCGGATGGGAACCTCGACGACGCTCGCCTTGGCAGCGTGGCCCTTGGGCAGGCTCTCGGGCCAGAAGTGCTCGGTGTGGATGCCGTGAATGACCGGGTTGGCCAGCAGCCTTTGGGCGAGCAGGTTGGCCTCCTCGCGGGACACGCCGATCAGTTCATACTGCCAGCCCGTCAGGACCGCAGCTCTCCCGCCCGTGAGGTCGAAGATGGCCTCGCTCACGGTCTGAGCGGCCGGGTCCATGACGCCGGGCAGCGGATGCACCTCGATGACGTGCGTGCCGGCCGCCGCGGGTTGAACCCCCGCGTGCGCTCGCTCAGCGACTCGGTCCGCAAGCAGTTCGTCCGCCAGCCGCTGCGCGTCCGCGTCGTCAAGCGCCGCCTCGATCAGGTACACCCGGGCCACCCGAGCAGAGAGCCCTGAGATGCCGATGGCAGCCGCGTCCGCCTCGACCTTGCGGGCCCGCGGGTCGCCCGCATGCTCGGTTGGGCGGACTTCGATGCGGTGGACACGAACAGCAGGGTCGGCGGCGGTGGTGGGGCTCATGAGCGCATCCTATCGGCCCTTGGTCCGTACCATCGGCGATGCCATCAGCGCCCGCCGACAATGCCGCCCAGTCGCAGTCAGCCACACGCCCCCATGTCGAGCTGTACACCGATGGTGCCTGCTCGGGCAATCCGGGGCCCGGCGGATGGGCGTTCATTCTCCGGGACATCAAGTCCGGCAAGGAGCTTGAACGCACCGACGGGCATCCCGCGACGACCAACAACCGCATGGAGCTTCAGGCCGTCATCGAGGGGCTCAGCGTCCTGAATCGCCCCGCGATCGTCGAGCTCTTCAGCGACAGCAAGTACGTCCTCGACGGGCTCCGCTCTTGGCTCGATGGCTGGAAGAAGCGAGGCTGGGTGAACTCCAAGAAAGAGCCCGTCAAGAACCGCGAGCTGTGGGAGAGGCTTGACGAGCTTCGCCAGACGCACGAGCTCCGCCTGCACTGGGTCAAGGGCCACAGCGATCACCCGGAGAACGAGCGTGCCGATGCGCTGGCTGTGCAGTCTCGCGATGCCCATGCGCGGGGTTGAAGCATCCGCCTCTTGCCGGTTCTCGGGCGTCCGCTGCCGATTGAAGCGTTTGTTCTGCCCCGTGCCGGCGAGCCGCGTCCGAGTCGGACAATGGTCCTCCACGCGAGCGTGACGCCGAGCCGATTGCTCCTGATGTCTGGGTGGAAGGCTCGACGGCTTGTGCCGTCCGCCTCACCTCTGAGGAGGAGTGCCGATGCAACTCGAGGAAGTACTGCGTCTTGCAGACGAGCTGGATGCCAGCGATATTCACCTCGTTGCGGGTCAGCCTCCGACGGTGCGCGTCCACCAGGTGATCAAGCCCCTTGATGCACCCGTGCTCGATGGCGACGACGCCTGGGGGATGTTCCGACAGATGGCGCCCAAGGAAGCTCAGCGCGTCTTCGACGACATGAAGGACGCGGATTTCTCCTTCCAGATCGACGGGTTTGCCCGCTACCGCGTGAATGCACACATGCAGGGCGGCATGGTCGGCATGGCCCTGCGAACCATCAAGACGCAGGTGCCGCCGCTCGAAAAACTCAACCTCCCCGAGGTCATCGCCCGCCTGACGTACCTCCCCCGTGGGTTGGTGCTCGTCACCGGCGACACCGGTTCGGGTAAGTCGACCACGCTGGCTGCGATGATCGACGCGATGAATCAGCGCTACGCCAAGCACATCATCACGCTCGAGGATCCAGTCGAGTACCAGTTCCTCAGCAAGAAGTGCCTGATTGAACAGCGAGAGCTTGGTCGCGACATGCCGACCTTCTCATCGGGTCTGAAGCACGCTCTTCGCCAGGATCCGGACATCATCCTGGTCGGCGAAATGCGTGACCTCGAGACAACCGCGCTGGCCATCTCCGCCGCCGAGACCGGCCACCTCGTGCTCTCGACGCTTCACACCGTCAACGCCTCCCAGACGGTCGAGCGCATCGTCGACATGTACCCCGCTGGCCAGCAGAACCAGATCCGTGCCATGCTCGCGGGCACCCTCCAGGCCGTGGTCAGCCAGACGCTGTTCACCCGCAAGGACCAGCCCGGCATGATCCCGGCGATCGAGACGCTGCTGGCCACGCCGGCTGTGCGCAACCTCATCCGTGAAGCGCGCACGTTCGAGATTCCGAACGTCATCGAGACCAACCGTGCCATGGGCATGTGCAGCCTCGATACCTCCATCTCTGAACTGTACTTCAACGGCCACATCGCCAAGGAAGACGCAATCGCCCAGGCTGTCTATCCCGACAAGCTCGCACGCCTGCTGGCAGCATAAACCATGGCCAACTTCCGATTCCAAGCCATCGATGCTTCCGGCAACGCCAAGGCTGGCGTGCTGCAGGCTCCCAATGCCACGGACGCCGCATCGCGGCTCCGGGCGCAGGGTCTTCGCGTCCAGTCCATCTCCAACCAGCAGGATGCAGCCGATCGCGGCGGCCTCGGCGAAACATGGGCCAAGATCAACAAGCGCCAGCCGACACAGAAGCACGTGCTCGAGTTCACGACCCAGCTTGCGGTCATGATTCGCGCCGGCATCAACCTCAGGGCCGCGCTCGAGGGCATCGCCGACCAGACCAAGCACTACATGTTCCGCAAGGTCATCATCGGTCTCAAGCAGGATGTCGAGAGCGGCGTGCAGTTCTCCGATGCGATCGCCAAGCATCCAAAGCTCTTCAGCCCGCTGTACATCTCCATGGTCCGCGCCAGTGAGATGTCGGGCTCGTTCAGCGACATGCTCGACCGGATCGCAGGCTACATCGCCCAGCAGATCGAGACCCGGAAGATGGTGGTCGGTGCCTCGATCTATCCCGGCATCATCGGCACGCTCGCCGTTGCTGTCACGGTCTTCCTGCTCACGTTCGTCCTGCCCAAGTTCTACGCCGTCTTCGAGGGCAAGGAAGACGCGCTCCCATGGGCAACGCTCTTCCTGATGGACCTCAGCCAGTTCATGACCGAGCAGTGGTACATCCTCGTGGGCGGCATCATCGTTCTGGGCGTCACGGTATTCCTCGGACTCAAGACCGACACCGGCCGCTTCTGGGTCGACAACCTTAAGCTGATGATTCCGCTTCTCAGCGGTATGTTCCGTTCGCTGTACATCAGCCGTGGCCTTCAGACGATGGGCCAGCTCATCAACGCGGGTGTTCCCATGCTGGACACGCTTCGGATTACGGGCGAGGTCAGCGGCAACATGCTGTTCAGCTCCATGTGGGGCAAAGTGCACACGAGCGTCAAACAGGGCAAGAAGATCTCGACCCCGCTGCAGGAGAGCAAGCTGCTTCCGACGAGCGTCACCCAGATGGTCTCAGCCGGTGAGGAGTCGGGCAAGCTCGGTGAGGTGCTTGACGAGATCAGCGTGTACTACGCCGCGCAGTTGAAGGACCAGATCAAGGCTGTGACCAGCATGATCGAGCCGGTCATGATTCTCGTAATGGGTTCGGTCGTCGGCTTCATCGCCATGGCGATCATCCTGCCCATCTTCAAGATGAGCTCCATTGTCTCCTGAGCCGGAGGACACACGTACCGCGGAGGACCAACGTATGCCACTGCCACATGCGATCGCTCAGAACGCCGGCCAAGCCGCACCCTCGAAGCGCCATCGCATGGGCAGGCGGCAGGCCCGCGGCGGGTTCACTCTTCTCGAGACGGCCATGGCCGTGACGATCATCGGCGTGGGCGTTCTCGCCATGGTCGAAGCGCAGCAGGCCTTCATCCAGAGCAACCTCTGGTCGAGCCAGGCCGCCTCCGGCGCCTACCTCGGCGGCGAGGTACGCGAACTCATGCGAGGGCTGCCTCGCCATGACCCAACCTCCGGCTTGTCAGGCTCGCCCGAAGTCTTTGGCCCGGAGATCGGAGAAGTCACCGTCGATGACTACGACGACATCGACGATTTCGATGGCGTCATCTTCGGCACCGGCGGCACCAACCCCGGGCCCATCGATGCTGTCGGCAGGGTCATTCCGGAACTGTCGATCCTCGGTGCTGTCGTCATTGATCCTGACACCAACGAGCCGGTCCCGATGGAAGGCTGGTCGCAGCAGGTCTTTGTCGAGAAGGTCGAGCCCTTCGACACGAGCATCGTGCGCTCCGACAACTACTACCGGGTTCCAGCGGGCAGCACGGACCTGAGCGCGCCGATCGGCATCCCGGGCAGCGGCCTGCCGCCTCTGCGGGTGGATGAGTTCCCGCTGCGGGTCACCGTTGTCACGCGGTTCCTGCCGCGAGGCCCGGACGCCGAAACCACCGAGATCAGCCGGGTGACATGGATCGTTCCCGTTGATTGATGAAGTGAGCCCCTCACGCCTCGCTCGAGGCACCGCAGTGGGTGCGGGGGATGGAGTTGTCATGGTCAACCAAGTTACCAAGCCAAGCCAGCCGCGCAGACCAGTGCGGCAAAGACGGGGCGTCGCCTCCGTGCTTGCGATGATGTTCCTCGTGCTCTTCGGCTCGCTCGTCGCCGCGATGGCGATCACGAGCCGGAGCAACATCCGCACCGCCAGCACGCACCTCGAGGTCATGCAGGCGATGAGCGCGGCCGAGACGGGAATGGCCATCGCCGAGCGCCGGCTCGCCGAGTCCGCCGAACGCTTTGTCGTCGCCAACAGCACCATGTCGCCCGAGTTTCTTCAGGGACTCTGGCGTGGAAGCCTCGGCGGGTTTGGAGCGGTGACGATCGTGGAGTCGGCCAGCGGCGTGGGAGACTCCCCCGCCGGTCTGGCCGAGGCCCTCGTCAACTACCACGCGCAGGACGTCAACATCGTTGTGCGCGATGAGCTTGATCTCAGCTCGCCCGGCATTCTCCCCGCATGGCCCGATGCCGACCTCACGGTCTACGAGGCGGACTGGTGGGTCATTACGCCCATCACCGCGCTTCAGCCCGCTGTGGACGGTGCGCCGCCGCCGCCCGCCTACCAGGTGGTCTACGCGCCGCTCACCGATGGCGAGACCATTCGCATCGTCTGCATTGGCTACGACTTCGTCGATGGCCGGCCGCCCATGACGCGGACCATCACGAGGGACTTCCGCCTCACCAAGTCTATCGACCAGGCCATCATCAGCCCCAGCCGCGTCATGGTCGGCAAGAACGTCCAGATCGTCGGCGACCTTGGCATTCGCTACGAAGATGTCGCGTTCTCCAATGGCGACCCGCTGATCACCCGCTCAGACTTTCGCGGCCTGACCAGCGGCTTCGACAGCAGGCTCGATCAGCTCTTCGCCGTTCTCGAAGACCCGTCCAAGGACGTCGATGGTGACAACCGCCTGCGCGTCGGCCATCCCATCGAGGGTGCTGCGATCCCCGATGATGATCTCAATCCCACCGCATTCAAGGATGCGACGGGCGATGGCTTCGTGGATGAGTTCGATCTGTTCATCAACTACTTCGATACCTCCCCGAAGGACAATCGCATCGAGATCGCGACGGAGTTCGTCGACGACGATGGCAACGTCATCGATCCCGACCTCGCCGAACTGATCGACGGCAGCAACCCGGATCGCAACCGCAACGGCGTGTGGGGCTTCACCGATCTCAACAACAACGGCATCTACGAGCCGTCGGGCACACCCGCCGAAACGCTTGTCGACTGGCGATGGGTCGACAACGGCTCGGGCACACTCATTAAGACCTATCTCGATGGCGAACTCGGTTACCGCGATGGCTACATCGATGACATGGATCGCTACGTCAAGCTTGATGGCTCGCTGACCTTCCGTACCGATCGAACGCTCTGGGAGTCCGAGCAGGGCAATCCCAAGACCAGGATCCAGGGTGCCATCCGACCCGAGGCGAGCAAGTCCGCTCAGGTGTACAACGCCGACGACAGCAAGCTCCCGCTTGTCGATGCCTCGAGCTTCGCGACGGCCAACACCGCGCTGCTGAATGCAGCCGATGGTGATCCCTTCTGGCTACAGGTCCAGGCCAACCTTGCTGCAGCGGGCAAGTCCGTGGCACTCGCCGATCTGTGGGGTCCCTCGATGAACTACATCGAGACCTCCCCGCAAGGCGCGACCTACACCGATACCTCCGGTGTCGAGCGTCTCAAGCCCCGCTATCTTCGCGTCGATCTGGACAACGACGGCGACGGCATGCCCGACAACTGGGAAACCGCCTACTTCGAGCCCATGCCCATGGACTCGCCCAATGTCGCGGACTGGTACTACCGCCCGGTGTTTGAGGGCATGGTGTTCAAGGACGTCGTCATCCCCATGGGCCTCAACGCCCTCTTCAAGGACTGCGTCTTCGCGGGCGTCACCAGGGTGCAGACGCATCCCCTCAACCATGGCATGCACGAGGGCAGCAGCACCGCAACCTATATCGCCTGGTCCAACTACGGCAAGCTGGAGTTCAATCCGAGCCTCGGCCGCCCGGTGACCACACGCCCGAGATACCTGTTCGGAGACGACCCCGATGAATACAACACGACCGATGGTTGCGTGAATTGTCCGCCGCTGGATCCAGCGATCCTTCCCGAGACGACGATCCCGCCACAGTCCATGCTGCTCATGGCACTCGACCCGATGGACAAGGCCGACATCCCGGCAGACGAGGTCAGTATCTATTCCACAGAGGCCTACGACAGTTTGCCCGACCCGCTCATCGTGCGTGCCGAAGTCTGGAACGGTTCGGGCTTTGAGACTGTCGTCCGGCGGGTCACCGATTCCAAGCAATTCTCCAACAACATCCGCATGCACGACTGCCTCGTGATCGGCTCGATCGTGAGCGACACACCCCAGCACTTCACCCACATCCGCAACAAGGTGCAGTTCACGGGCTCCACACGCTTCATGACCGAGCACCCGACCGAGCAGGAATGGAACCCCGAGCCCGAGGACATCGACCAGATCATCCGCAGTTCCATGATGCTGCCCAACTTCTCCGTGGATGTTGGCACGTTCAACAGCCCGGCGGATCAGGACGTTGAGCTCAAGGGCGCCGTCATCGCGGGTGTGCTCGATATCCGCGGAAACACGGAGGTCGATGGCTCGCTCATCCTCACCTACAAGCCCACCCACGGCGAGGGGCCGCTCGTCGACCTCTTCGGCACACCCATTGGCAACCCCGCGGGATTCAACGCCTCCATCGGCTACTTCGGACCCGAGGACGGCGACTTCGAATCACTCGACCCCGATGACCTCGTTGAGGTCAACGGACAGAAGATCGTCGGCTGGGATCTCAACGGCGACGGCTTTGCCGACCTCGGGCCCGATGAGACACCGACGCCTCAGCAGCTTGCCAATGGGGCCGCACCCATTCCCTTCAATGGCTACGGCCGCGTCCGCATCCGCTTCAACCCCGAAATGGCCCTGCCTGACGGCATCATGCTGCCCATGAAGGTCCGTCCGGTGGCAAGCTCCTATCGAGAGGGCAAACTGTGAACACACAACCACGCCGCCGCGGGTTCAGCATCGTCGAACTCCTTGTTGCGCTCTCCATCACATCCATCCTGCTCGCCGGCACACTGCAGGCGCTGCAGACCAGCTTCAACAGCTACAAGGTCACGACCGAGTCTGCCTCATCGCACGTTGTCGCGCGCATGGTCATGCACCGCGTGACCGCCATGGTCCGCAATGGCACCGAGTTCGCCCCGTTCCCGGTCAACCCGATCCGCAACCCCGAGATCATTCCCGATCCGCCCTTCATCGAGTTCACAAGCTCGGTCGATGCTGCCACGGGCAATCGAGAGATCACGCGACTCGAACGCCGAGACGCACCTTCAGAGTTTGTCGACGGCGGGGGGGCCCCGTTTGAGCTGTGGTTCGTGCGCACCATCCTCGATGCTGGCGGCAACCAGATCGGTGACGTCGATGAGTTCCCGCTGCTCACGGATGTGCAGAACATTCGCTTCACGCTCAACTACGATGTCGGTCCTCGGCTTGAGCGCATGACGCTCGATCTGACCGTCCGGCCGCAGAGTCTTGAAGATGTGGCCATTGCCGCCGGTGTGGACACGCCGAGCTTCCGCTTCGTCACGACCGTCAAGCCGCAACGGCTCGGCCGATGACGCCGGGCATGCCCTCAGAGGGCTAGTCACTCACGCGCGTGCGGCGCTGCAGTTCGCCCGCAATCTCGTCTGTCAGTTCAGAGGCCAGCATCCCGCCGCTGGCCTGCTGTCGCTGCGTCCACTGCTCGGCGCACGCTGCATGGACATCCACCGCCAGGCACGCAGCATCAAAGAAGCTCAGAGGCCGCGCCGGATCCGACGGCATTCTGGCTCGCGCAGCCTCGGGCAGGCGTGCCAACTCCGGTCTGTGCACGGGGACCAGCCGCGCGATCAAGCCACCCAGCAGCCCCGCCAGCACGTCGCCCGTGCCGCCCGTTGCGAGCGCCGAGCAAGCGCGCGTGCAGGTCCATGATGTCACGCCATCGCTCACAACGGTGCCAGCGCCCTTGAGAACAACGATGCACCCTGTGCGCATGGCCAGCGCTCGCGCTGCCTCGGTCCTTGCCTCCGGGTCGGTCGGACAGCCGGCGATTCCAAGGCGATCGGCCAGGCGCTGCCACTCACCCGGGTGGGGCGTAAGCACGCAGGGTGCGCGCACACCCTCCCACACGCCGTCGATGCGAGAAAGAGCGTTGAGAGCATCAGCATCTACGACCACCGGCACGCGGTCCTGCGCCAACACTCTCAGCACAAGGTCCTCGATCGCGGGCTCATCGCCAAGCCCCGGGCCTATGGCCACAGCATCGGCGCTTTCCAGCGCGTCATCGATCGCGGACGCCACCTCGTGCCGTACCAACTGACCCGATGCATCCTGCGACAAGGCGACGCCCGTCGCCGAGGGCAGCATGTGAATGACGTGCTCAGCGATCCGCTCGGGCACAGCGAGCGTGACGCGGCCAACGCCTGAACGCAGCGCCCCAAGCCCCGCGAGCACCGGAGCGCCAAGCATGCGAACAGGGCCGTGCGCACAACCCCCGATGACAAGCAGGCTTCCAAATGTGCCCTTGTGACCATGCTCGTCGCGCGGCGGCAGCGAGCGCTGCTCGATCGGCATCGTTGGCTGCACATCCGTCATTCGATCAACTCCACTTCAATCGTCAGGCGATCGAGAAGGCCGAGGGCCTCGGAAACGCCAGCAGGCGCTCCGCTGCCGGCCAGGGCGTCGGTTGCCATGATGATGTGCGTTGCATCGAAGGCACGCCCGTGATCGAGCGTCGCATCAAGATCCACCCAGGCCAAGCCTTCGGAGGTCTCCATGAGCGCCTGGGTCCACATGTGGAAGACGAACACATCGCGCTGCCGCTCGAAGCGCTCCGCGTAGACGAGTCCAATGGCTGCCCGGCTGGGTATGCCGACCGAGCGAAGGCACGCCGCGAGGAGGAGGGCATGCTCTGTGCAGTCACCGGTGCGCGCACGAAGCGTCTGGCTCGCCGATGCGAAGCCCGTTGCCAGGTCCTTTCGGGCAAGATGCCGGTGAACGCCGCGTCGCAGCAATTCCGCCTGCTCAGCCGGCGTCGCGTTGGGCGAGGCGGCAAGCAGGTTTGTGGCGAAGCGCTGGATCGCCGGGTCGTTGGCGTTGACCAGGGGCGATGACGCAAGGTATCCCGCGAGCTTCTTGGCGGGTTCATCAGCCGCCTGCACACGCTTCGGCGTGATGTTGATCCGTGCGGATGTTTCGTCCAGCCGAGAGAAGATCTGCGAACCGCTGTTTGGCCACTCCGGCAGGTTGCCCGAGGTGACGGCGACGAGATACTGCGCCTTGCTTGTGCGCCGCGGCGAAGTGATGGGCTCGGAAGGATGCACGAACATGCGCACGAGGACGTCCGCGGGCGTGAAGGGTGCCTCTGCTGCCGCCTGATCAACGAGCCGCAGAGTGACCTCCAGGCTGCCAAGGGGCTGGCGGCGCTCGATAGGGGTGCCGTCCTCGAAGAGCAGATCCTCCGAGGTCAAAAGACTTTCGTCGCTGCTTGGCATGACTGGCGTGATGCGCACGCGCCACGCTGTGCCGATGCTGCCAAGTTTGCCCGTACGGATCTGCTCAAGGCGAGAGATCTGCCTTGTGACGGCTCTCGGTCCTGAAAACGGATCGAACACCCGCTGCTGCAGTTCCGCAGCTCCGGAATGAAGGAAGTTGAGCAGTTCACGATCCGCCTGGGCCGGCGTGAGCGTGCCGTGATGGGCGGGGGGCAGCGTTCTTTCGGAGTTGTCCTCGCGGCCAAGGGTTGTCTCGATGATTGCATCTGGCTCGAAGCGGTGGGTCACGACCTGCGCGTCTTGCTTCTCTCCGCGTGTCTGGCGCATGGTGAGCGGCTCGCCTTCGAGACTCTCGGTGAAGGTCCATGTGAGAAGCTGGGTGGTTTCAGCAGAGCCGCGACGGATCCTGAGCGAAAGGGTGGTAGTGGTCGTGATGGCATCGGCCACGGTGCGTTGCTCGCGGTAAGTTCCGGCTCGCTCGCCGTCGAGTTCAACGACGTACCAGCGATCGAAGGGCGTCGGCTTAGCCGAGGAAGGTGCCTGTGCGGAGGCAACACCGAGCATGCAAGCCAGCCACGCTGCGAGGCAGGCGCTGAGCTTCAGGGTGGCGGTGGGGCGGTGTGCCATGCCCCCGAGTGTAGAGGCAGGATGCTATCGTTGAGGCTGTGATCGACACACACTGCCATCTGGGCTTTCCCGACTTTCGTGATCGCATCGACACGGTGCTTACCGAGGCGAGAGCTGCGGGCGTGCTGGGCGCCATCACGATTGCGACGACGCTCGATGATGCTGTGAGCAACCGGGCTCTTGCCCGCGGGCATGACCATGTCTGGTTTACTGCGGGTGTTCATCCGTTGTACAGCGATCGGGGCCCCTTTGACTGGTCGATCCTGCGAGAGGTTGGCACGGATACCAAGTGCGTCGCCTGGGGCGAGCTCGGGTTGGACAACCACTACGACAAGCCGCCTAAGAAGGTGCAGCACGAAGTGCTGGCCGAGCAGCTGGCGGCGATCGAGTCGTGCCACGCTTCGGGGGTCGTGCATCCGATCGTGATCCATTGCCGAGAGGCGTTTGATGACCTGCTGCCGGTCCTACGTTCATCGAGGCTCGATCCTGCGCGGTTTGTGTTTCACTGCTTCACGGGCAGCCCGGACGACGCTCGCGCGGTCCTCGAATTCGGTGCGATGTTGTCGTTCACGGGGGTGCTGACGTATCGCAACGCACAGGGTGTGCGGGATGCGGCCCGCCTCGCGCCAGCCGATCGCATCATGGTGGAGACGGACGCGCCGTTCCTGTCGCCCGAGCCCAAGAGGGGCGTGCGCCCGTGCACGCCCGCGTTTGCGAGGCTGACGGCAGAGCGTCTGGCCGAGATCCGCGGCGTGAGCTTTGCGGAACTCGAGCGGCAGATCGACGACAACACCCATCGGTTCTTTGGCATTGATGCTGGGGCGCTCAAGTGACGTTGATCCTCGCCGACGCGTGGCTTCACACGCTGGACTCGGTCGTGGTGAGCCTCGGCCCGGTCAAGATCCGCTGGTATGGCCTTGCGTATGTGCTGGGGTTTGTGCTCGGCGCGATGCTCATCCGCTTTCTGGCTCGCCGTGGTGCCACGCCCATCCCGGCGGACCGAGCTCTTGATGTAGTGATGTGGCTGGTCGCGGGGGTGTTGATCGGTGGCCGACTGGGCTATGCGCTCTTCTACAGGCCGAGCCTGTTCATCGGGTTCACAGCGGACTTTCCCTTCTGGGATCTGCTCGCCCTGCATAAGGGGGGCATGGCAAGCCACGGGGGCATGATCGGCGTGTGCATCGCGGCCTGGCGGATCCGACGCGGATGGGCGAGTGAAGCGGCCGACACGGCCGAGCCGGTGGGGCGTGCGCCGTGGCTGCACGTTACGGACATCATCGCTCTCATCGCTACGCCCGGGCTTGCGCTCGGCAGGCTTGCGAACTTCATCAATGGCGAACTGCTGGGCAAGATCGTCGCCCGACCGGGAGAGCCCGGCCCGTGGTGGGCGGTGCGGTACTGGCAGGAAGCGGGCGAGCGCTGGGAGCACCTCCCGCTCGAACAGCGGCTGCGGATCGCAGAAAGCGCCGGCATGCCGCCCTCGCTCGTTGTGATGGGCGATGAGGATGCGGTGGATGTTCTCGTGGGGTACATCGCGAGCCTCGCTGAGGCTGCTCGCGCTGGCAGCGCAGAGGCATCTGCACTTCTCGCTGAGCTGCTGAACGCGAGGCATCCCACGCAGCTGTATCAGGCTCTTGCTGAGGGGGTTGTCACCGGTCTGGTGATCTGGTGGCTTGCACGCAGCAGGCGCACACCGGGCGTGGTGGGCGCGTGGTTCCTCATTCTCTATGGCCTGGGCCGAATCGCCACGGAGTTTGTGCGCCTGCCCGATAGCCATCTTGTGCAGGCGACGCTGCTCGGGCTGAGCCGAGGGCAATGGCTGAGCATGGGGATGGTGGCCTTTGGTGCGGGTGTGCTGTGGTGGGTCAAGCGGCCGGCGAATGCGTCAACGCCCAGGATGCTCGGCTGGGCACAGCCCCAAGCCAAGGGCTGATGAGCCCGGGCGTCTTGGGCGCACCTGTGGGCTGTTCAGTCGGCTGGGTGCTCTGCTCGGTTCGCTGCGGCGCGATCGAGGCGTGAGCCGACGGCTGCGACGCTGAGCGTGACCGCAGCACCGGCCGCGATGAGCAAGATACTTATCCCAATCTGTGCCGGCGAGGGCGTGAACGACACCTCCTGCCAGTCCTTGGACTCAGACGGATCGGTCACCTCGGCGAGGTTGTCAGCCGTGACTGGCTCGCCCTTGAAGACATCACCGACGACTGGGGCGACCGGCTGCTTGTAGGGCCAGAGCCCGATGGGCGCTGCGATCAGCAGGCCCAGCAGCACACCCATGGTCACACTTCGTGCGCGCTGAAGTGCCAGCTTCAGGAGGTTGGAGATCACGACCACACCCAGCAGCACACCCACACCCACGGGAACAAGCACGCCCATCTGTCCAAGCACGCCGGCGACATCGGCGTCTCCGAGGGCAGCGACTGTGTCCCGAATCGCATCCACGATGGTGCGGTACTGGCCGAGCAGGAGCAGGAGGTAAGCGCCGGAGACACCCGGGAGAATCATCGCGCCGGCGCCGGCTGCGCCCCCGATGGTGAGCATGACCCAGTTCGAGTTTGCGACGGCAGCGGTGCCGTCGGCCGAGGTCTGTGTCTGGACGACCACGAGAGCGAGCATCACGGAGAAGCCCGCGATGACTCCTGCCCAGGTGCTGCGCGAGATCGGCTTGCAGAAGCCGATCATCGCCGGCACACCGCCGAGCGTGAGACCGATGAAGACGCAGTAGGTTTGCCAGCGAGCCTCGGCCAAGGCGATCGAGATGCCCTTGGCGCCGCCTCCTATGGCGATGAGTGCACCGAGCACGACGAGCGCGAGCAAAGCGATCGCGCGCACATCACGTTTGAGCCTCGTCACGCTCGCGATGGACTGGATGAAGCGGTCATAGATACCCGCTGCGACGAGCATCGTTCCGCCGCTGACCCCCGGGACGAGATTGGCGACTCCCATGAGACCGCCCCCGACGAGCGCACGGACGAAGGGAACGCGAGGCATAGGCGACGCGATCTCGGGCGACTGGTGGTCTTGAGTCGTGGGTTGGCGGCTCGCAGAGGGCGTTGAATCGTCATGCATGGCGAGACGATGTTAGGAACACCCAAGGCGTATGATGGCCGCAGCAGGGCAGACCGCGCTGCATTGGATACCAGGGAAGGAATACGGCATGGCGGTGATGGTCACGGGCGGGGCTGGATACATCGGATCACATGCTGTCAAGCGGCTGCTGGCTGACGGGCAGGAGGTTGTGATCCTGGACAACCTGTCGCGTGGCCACAAGGCCGCTGTCGATCGCGTGCAGGCAATGGCTCCCGACCGGTGCCACTTCATTCAGGCCAACGTGGGCGATCGCGATCTGCTGATCGACGCGTTCCGCAAGCACGGCGTTGATTCGATCATGCACTTCGCGGCCTACGCGCTCGTGGGTGAGTCGGTCGATGAGCCGATCACCTACCACCGCAACAACATGTCCGAGGTCGTTGAGTTGGTGGACGCCTGCATCGAAGCCGATGTGAAGCGATTTGTGTTCAGCTCGACCTGTGCGACCTACGGCGAGCCGGAGCAGGTGCCAATTCGGGAGACGGAGCCCCAGAGGCCCATCAATCCCTACGGCGTGAGCAAGCTGCACGTTGAGCACCTGCTCGACGACGTCACGACCGCAGCTCAGCGTGCAGGCAAGGAGTTCTCCTTCGCTGCCCTGAGGTACTTCAATGTCGCCGGGGCGGACGCAGACGGCGTGCTGGGTGAAGACCACGACCCGGAGACGCATCTCATCCCCGTGGTGCTGCAGTGCTGCCTCGGACAGCGGGAGCACGTCACGATCTTCGGCACGGACTACGCGACGCCCGATGGGACTTGCATCCGGGACTACATCCACGTGGAGGACCTCGTGGATGCGCACGTGAAGGTGATGCGCTGTCTCGTGCCGGGGGATCGGCGCAAGTACAACCTCGGCACGGGCGAGGGGCTGAGCGTCCGCCAGATCATCGAGAGTGTCGAGCGTGTGACGGGCCAGAAGCTCAAGGTAATCGAGGGAGAGCGCCGGCCGGGCGACCCCGCGCAGTTGTACGCCGACCCCACTCGGATCCGTGACGAGCTTGGCTGGTCCGCATCCATCACCGATCCCGACGCGATCGTCGCCAGCGCGTGGAAGTGGTTCCAGAAGCATCCTCGGGGTTACGCCGGGAACGCATAATGCCCAGGCCCGTCATCGTCAGTGTGTTCGTCGGCTTGTCTGCGCTCGTGATGGGCGAGCAACCAGCGACGATCACTCCCGCGGCGGCGCCGATCGACGCTGAGGTGTTCGAAGAGGTCCAGCTCCGGCATGACGGGTGGTACTACGGGCGAGTGGGAGACTGGTCGACCGCCGGCCGCGTGGTCGACGAGCCACTGGTGGCCCGAATGGTGGGGGGCGACAAGTCTGCGCCGGTCAGCATCCGATGGGAGGGACCGGGCAGCGGTCTGATACTCGAAGGGCCCGAGGGATATCGCAGTTGGCAGCCAAGAGCCGAGCCGACTCGAATGTATCGGCACGCAGCGTGGCAGATTCAGGGCGGCGATGCGAGGGTGCATCGCACGTGGTGGTCGTTCTATGAGGCGCTGGAGACGGCCGATCATCAGCGGGGCCTGCTCGTGCTCATCCCCGGGATGCTGGCGACCCCAGAGCCGGTTTTGGAGGCGATCGTCACGGGGCTGCGTGGGCGCGGCTGGGCTGTCATGCGCATGCTCGCGCACCCGAGCATCTACACAGAGGACGCGGGCATCGATGCCTTGATGGGAACACCCGCCGAGGTTGCGGAGCGTTTCGCCATCGAGGCAGATAAGCGCTTTGCTGCGCTGGTCCAGACGGTGCACGCTGCGCTGGACGCGGCTGCAGCGGTGGAGGGCCCACGCGTCCTGATATCGATGAGTGGCGGAACGCTCGCGACGCCCGCGCTGCTGGCTTCTCTCAGTCGCGATCAAGGGGAGGTGCCCGGGCAAGCGGGCTTTGCTGCCTGCGTGATGATCGGCGCGGGCGCTGATGTGCTCAGCATGAGCGAGTCGAGCGCGTATGCCGGCTTCTTGGGGGGGCTTCAGCTTGACTGGGGCGAGATCGGGCGTGATGACGCACGGCTGGCCGACATCGTCGCGGCGTACCGAGCCCGCCCATCGCTGGATCCCTATCACACCGCCGAGCAGGTGCGGCAAGTCAAGGTTCTCCTGGTGCAGGGGGCTCGCGATCGGGCGGTTCCAGCGCGGCTTGGCGCGATCATGTGGAACAAACTCGGTCAGCCCGAACGGTGGCTTGCGCCGGTGGGGCACGAGCTTCTGTTCTTCGGGTACCTGCCGAGCAGATCTCGGGATCTGCTCGACTGGATCGATGCATCGGTTTCAGTAAGCACGGGGCAGGCGTTCCCTGCAGGCTGGGATGGGCCATGAGCCTCGCGGTGCTGAGCCCATACCACTTGACCACACGCGAGCCGCCAGCGATGGTTGCGCTGTCACTTGCGGATGAAGTGACGACCTACCTGCCGACGCTTGGCGAGCAGTCAGACCGGGACGAGGCCGAGAGGATTGCTCGCGATGAGCCCGCGTATCTCGACATGATCGAGTCGTGGCAATGGTCGCGGCAGTTGTGGGGCGCGGGCCTTCTGACCATGGGGGCGGAGGGTCGAACAGCTCATCCGGAGATCCAGCGCGTGCTGCGGCAGATTCGTGACGACGACCAGTTCGCACCCCTGCGCCCGTTGCTGCCTGCTTCTGCGCTCGATGAGGATCGCGTGATGCGGAACGTTGCTCGCGATGTGTTGCGGGGCGGGCCGGACCCGGCGATCTCAGTGCCCGTTGCTGCGGGGCTCGATCGGCTTGCTGTGCAGCGAAGCGGCTACGCAATGCGTTCGGGTGCGACGAGCGTCGCCCAGCGGGCCGAGGCGGCGATGGGTTCGAGGTTGTTTGCGCTCGCGCTGCCGATGCTGATACAGGCCTCTGCCGGGCGAATCGATCGCCTTCGGCAATGCCTGCACGCTGAGCGTCAGCAACTCGCCTTGATGCTCGAGGCGGTCGCTCAGGACGTTGCAGCGGGTGTGACCCCCGCGGATGGCACCGCGTGGCGCGATGCTGCCGAGGCCTGGACCGAGCGATTCAATGACCATCGTGATTCCCTGACCGAGCCCTGCGAAGACGAGGATGAACTGCACGTCATTGAATCTGTGGTGGCGATCGAGGGTGTGCTGCTGCCCATTGATGCGGTGCTTCGATCGAGTATGGCTGCGCTGCGGAGTGTTTCGCATCCTCGAGCGGTTGCTGCGCCGGGCGGGCGGTCGACAGCGGTGGTCCAGCCGGTCGTGCGTGACCCGCTCAGCGATACGCGTGTGTTCACGCTGGTGTGCCGAGTGATCGGTCGGCCAACGCACCGCGGCGGTGCGTAGCCTCTGCCGACGCTCATGCGGAGCGCAGCGAGGGTGGCAGGGGAGGTCGAGACGACGATGACTGAGCATCACCGACTGGGCACATCAACGAGCCCGTACTTGATTGCACACGCGGACAATCCGGTGGATTGGTGGCCTTGGTGCGACGAGGCGATCGAAGAAGCGCGGCGGCGTGATTGCCCGATCTTTTTGTCGATCGGCTACAGCACGTGCTACTGGTGTCACGTCATGGAGCGGGAGAGCTTCAAGGACGCCGAGATCGCGTCGATTCTCAACGAGCGATTTGTCTGCATCAAGGTAGACCGCGAAGAACGCCCGGATCTCGACGACGTCTATATGGCGGCAACGGTTGTGTCCACGGGTCAGGGTGGCTGGCCCATGACGGTGTTTCTGGAGCCGACACAGCTTCGGCCATTTTTCTGCGGCACATACTTCCCACCGAGACCGAGCCCCCGAACCGGCTCCCATCCCACGATCAAGCAGCTCGCTGAGGGCATCGAGCGGGCATGGAGGGATGACCGCGCCCGCGTGGTCGAGAGTGCATCAGCCTTGGCTGCTGCGGTCACCGAGGAATTGGGCAATCGCAGCGAACCGAGCGCGCTCACGCCGGCACTGGTCGAGAGCAGTGTGCAGGCGTTGCTTCACTCGTTTGATAGCGCCGATGGCGGCTTTGGCGGTGCACCCAAGTTCCCGCAGCCAACGAATCTCGCATTCCTGCTTGATGTGCGTCCGCGTGTACAGAACGAGGATGCGAGGCATGCCATCGATGCTGCGGTGCGTACGACGCTTGACCGCATGGCCATCGGCGGATTGTTTGATCACGTTGGCGGGGGCTTTCACCGTTACTCGGTCGATCGACACTGGCGCGTGCCGCACTTTGAGAAGATGCTCTACGACAATGCTCAGTTGCTCGGGCTGTATGCCCGGGCATCTGTTGCTTACGCATCTGAGGAATACGCGCTGGTTGCGGAACGGATCGCTTCGTATGTTGAACGAGAAATGACTTCCGAGGAGGGGCTGTTCTTCTCGGCGCAAGATGCCGAGGTCGATGGCCGCGAGGGGCTCAACTACGTCTGGACTGCTGATGAGGTGAGCGAAACGCTCAGGCCGCTCGGGGATGCGGCGGTTGACAGGGTGCTCGGGTGGTATGGGCTCAAGCAGGGGCCGAACTTCCGAGACCCGCATCATCCGGAGGCTGACCCGGTCAATGTGCTCTACCTTCAAGCGCTGCCGGGCGAGCTTGCATCTTGCGCATCGATGGATCGAGTCGGCGTGCTTGATCTGCTCGACAGGGCCAACCGGCTGCTGCTCTCTGCTCGCGATACTCGACGCCAGCCGAATCTTGATGACAAGATCATCGCGGCATGGAACGGCCTGATGGTTGAGGCACTGGCGGACGCATCGCTCGTGATGCATCGGCCCGAGTACCTCGCCCGAGCGGAGCGTTCGCTCGACATGCTGCTGCGGACACATCTGGCAGATGACGGCACGCTGCTGCGCATAAGCCGTGATGGAGTTGCGCACACGCCGGCGTTCCTCGAAGACTACGCGATGGTGCTTGGTGGCCTCATCGCGGTTGTGCGGGCGCAGCGAGCAGCGGGTCAGGAATCTGAGGCGTACATGGGCCGTGCTGTCGTGCTCGCAGAGCAGGCGATCGAGCGTTGTGGCGATGGGCAGGGGGGGTTCTTCGACACGCCCGATGGACACACCCTCTTTGTTCGGCCCAGATCGTCGCACGATGGTGCCATGCCCAGCGGGCAGAGTGGAATGCTGTCGGCGTTGGCCTCGCTGTACGAGGTAACGGGCGATGGGCGATGGCTTGGTGCGAGCGTGGATGCGGCGAGGGCGCTCAGCAGCCGCGTTGCGAGGCAGCCGGTCAGTTCGCTTCATGCGATGCGCACGCTCCTGAAACTATTTGACGATGAGCAGACGCGGACGATTCTCGGCGGGATCGGGCCAGTGGCGGCGTCTGCCGGTCCCGTCATCACCGAAGGTGACGAGGACTTCACCCCGGTGGAGGTCTATGCCGATCGCGACGAGATCACGGTGAGCAGCGACCAACCCGGGGGTCTGTGGCTTGAACTCCGCATCGCTCCCGGCTTTCACATCATTGCAGCGGATCCGGGTGAGTCCGCGGTCGCATCGGAACTCGTCCCGCTCCGCGTGAGCGTTCTCGAGGGGGCGGGCGTTCGGGTTTATGGGGATTACCCTGCGGGCCAGTCGTGGGGTGACGACGGCTTGCTCGTTCATTCCGAGAGTGTGCGGTTTGCAGTGGTGGTGGAGCGTGACGAGCGACAGGTGAAAGACCGCATTGTTCTGGGAGTCCACTTCCAGGCATGCGATCAGCAGAGCTGCCGGCTGGCGACAACAGTTGAGTTGGATGTTGCAGTGGATGTTGTATGAACCGGTCGCCAGCGCACTTTCATCGTGGCTTCATGAAGGAGCATGCGAAGTGTGGTAATGTGTATGGGTTCGATGATGGGTCGGATACCCCTTGCCTCCCGCTGGCGTACATTGCTCGAAGGACAACTCTGCTATGGACCTCATCAAGATCATCTGTGCCATTCTCCTGCCGCCGCTTGGCGTGTTTCTGGAGGTCGGCTTCAAGGGTCACTTCTGGCTCAACATCCTGCTTACCTTGCTTGGCTACATCCCGGGCATCGTGCACGCCGTGTGGGTGATTGCTCGCAAGTGACTCCTCCGCCAGGCACAGAGTCCGAAGATGTTCGATCCGGCGCGCGAGCCACCTCGTCAGATGATGAGTTTCGCGAAGCGCGGCGAGTCAAACCCGGGACCTCATCCGGCGGGGATGCGCCCGCAGCGGGCGAGCGTGCCTGGGTCGCGGAGCTTGCTTCGTGGCTTGACACTCGCTACCGGATTCCCGGGACATCGTGGCGCTTCGGGCTTGATGCCATCATCGGGATCTTGCCGGTCGCTGGCGATGGACTGACCGCGTTGATCGGTGGCGCGATGGTGGTGGAAGCACTCAGGCTCAAACTCGGTGCGGGTGTCGTGCTGAAGATGCTCGCCAACCTTGGGATCGACTTCGTGGTCGGCCTTGTACCCGGGGCGGATCTGGTGCTCGATGTCGCGTTCAAAGCGCACTCGCGAAACGCCAAGCTGATACGCGAAGCGCTGGCCAAGCGGCAGAATGCGGCGAGTCGTGGCGAAGAGTAAAGGATGTCCGACCGCTTGCGAAGGGCGTCTAGGGGTTTGAGTCCCGGAGGGCTTCCGCCCGCTCCTTCGCACGCACACCGGAAGCCCAGAGCACGGGGTTGACCGCAAGGGCGAGTACGCCGATGGCGATGAACACGATGCCCGAGGGCAGGTTCACCCAGATCATCATCGCGATGCCGCCGATGACAACGAGGATGGCGATCACCGCGACCACGATCGCTGTAGCGCAGCCTCCGAACTCGGGATCGGCAGGGCGCCCTTCGGTCGAGACGTAGGCGACCGCCTCCCGCTTGCGATCAGTGGGCGTCAGTTGCGGATCGTCTTGCTGATTCGCTGGGGGCAATGCGAGCTCCCGAAAGCAGGCTCTGCTGGCATCCATGCACGCGGCGGCGAACTCGCTGCAGCGGCTTGGGAAAGAGAAGTGGGCGTAACAGGACTCGAACCTGTGACCTCTCCCATGTGACGGGAGCGCTCTAGCCAACTGAGCTATACGCCCGGACGGCCAGAGTATAGCGAGCGTCAACCGCCCGGGAGGTCCCGCGACAACCGTGCTGTGAAGTAACGGTCCGCGTCGTGGCGGTGCTCGAAGCGGACGAGGCCTCTGGCGGCATCGATCTCGATGAGCGTCCACTGGCCGTCGATGAGGCCTCCGACGCCCATGGGCCGGCCGTTGATGACCGCCACGGGACGGGAGCCGGACAGGATGGAGGTCACCGCGATGGTGGGGCGTTCCTCGACGGTCACCGTGTCGGTTTCGATGACGGGCTCTGGCTGCTCCAGTCTCACGCTGTAGAAAGGCGACCGGACCTCACGGAAGGCGCTGAGCCTCAGGGCGTGTGCCTCGGCATCGAGGGCAGCCTGGCTTGGCTCGTGGAGCGCCGGGGCGGGGTTCGGTGCCGGCTCGGTGAGGCTCAGGGGCAACGCAGACGCTGATGCCGGTCCGCGGGCCTCGCGGAGGGCGGGCATGGCCAGCACGAGCAGCACGGGTGCCGCCACCATCCCGAGCCGCAGCAGGAGTGCATGCACGCGGCTCACGGTGCACCTCCGAGGTCAGCTTGCGGGGCATCCGCCGGGGCCAGCGACAGCCTCAGGTCATCGAGGGCAGCGGTCTGGAAGTGTCGGGTCTGGATCGTGGCCAGCATGGAGGTCTCTCCGAGAGAGGCCTGAGGATGCGGGACCATGCGCACGGCATCGATCGTGGTCAGATGAAAGTTGTCGTCGATGTAGCCCACGAAGTTCGTGATGGCGGCGTAGGAACCGGAAACGCCCAGCGTGAAGCCGGCGGACTCCTTGATCCAGCCATCCCCGGAGCCGCGACTGTTCGTCGCGGGATCCATGCGTTCGAGGTGCACCTCACAGACCTGGGCGGCCTGGCGGTAGGCTTCGTAGAGCGTGGAGGCATCGCCGCTGGAGCCCGCCAGACGCTGCAGTCGCTGGACTCGGGCCTCGGCGCGATGGAGCAGGTCGTCGGCGCGTTGCTGGCGCGGCACGTCGAACGCCTCGAGATCGGATCGATGCAACTCCAGTTGATCAAGATGAGCCTCAGCGGTTGCGACGCGCTGCTCAGCCGGGAGCACGAGCAGTTCCTGCGTGGCAAAGAGGAGCCCAGCGATCACGAGTGCCTCGATGCTGAGCCTGCGAATGGTGGTCGTGTTCACGAGTCACCTTCTCTCTTCGAAGCGAGCAGCACATGCTCGGTCGGCACGGATTGACATGTTGCCTCCACGACGAACTGAGACCTGGACTTGCCGTCGACCTCGGTGACGCGCGTAGATTTCAGACGAACATCGGTGAGGAGCGGGCTGGCCGAGAGATCTGCGATGAACAAAGTGAGCGGGCTCTCGGCTGCATCTTCCGGCAAGTTCGGGAGCATGCCACGAATCTCAAGCGCCGACTGGCCATTGGGCGTGGCCCGTGTACTGAGGGCGAGCAGTTCAACCCGGTCGGCTGCGAGCGAGGCGACTTCCACCAGCACGCCACGCCATGCCGGGGTCTCGCCAACGGCCGTGACGACCTGGCTCTCAAGGTGTGCCACGCGCATCGCGAGTTGCTGCGCGGATGTCTCCGCCTCGGTGATGCGGCGTGCCTGATCGATCTGCGGTGAGAAAGCCTCGATCTGCCGACTGATTTGGGTGTGCGTCTGCCATGCATCGACAGCGGCAAGCGACAGCATGAACAACGCCGCCACGCCGCCGACCCGAAGCGCTCGCGAGAGACCATCGCTCGTGCGGCGATGCTGGACGGATGTCGGAATCAGTTCCACGCGGCCGGGAGCCCGATGCGAAAGCCACTTTTCGCTCATGGACTCGGGGCCAGCATCATGCTCGCGGTGCTCGGGCACCTGGATATCGCACCCGACGAACTGGTCGAGGAAGGGACCAATGCCGTCGATGTGCGCTCCCGGTCCCCTCACGACGATGGAGTCGCAGGTCGTGTTGCTCAAGCCGTAGCGGAGTGTCTGCTTGACTTCGAGCGCCATTCGTTGGAGAACGGGCTGCATGAGGGGCAGCACGTCGAACCCGGTCTTGCCGGTGATGCTGTCCACCATCTGGTCCTGCGCGGGGATGCCGATCTTGAGGAGAATCGAGCGCGCTCGTTCGGTGTTGGTCGAGTGGGTGTGTTCAGGGTCCTGTCCGTCGTCGAGCGCGCGAGCCATGGCCTCGGTGAGGGCTTCAAAGCCGAGGCGGACCGCACGCACGAGTTCGATGCGGGGTGAACCATCGCTTGACTGCGATACGCCAACAAGCACCGACACGAACTCGCCGAGCCACCATTCGACACGCGAGGTTGACTCCGCGGCTGCATCCTGTGAGCGTGCGGTCGGAACCTGGACAGAGGCAAGGGCTGCACCGATCTCGAGTGCTTCCAGCGGCGTCGCCGAGACCGGCTCGAGACCGCAGCGCCGCAGCCACGTAAACAAGCTCGCCACGTGTGCGTCGCGGTCGGCTGCTGCGATGATCAGGTTGTGATGTCCGAGGTTGGGCAGGTGGGGGGCTGCTGCTGCCGAGATGGCGGTCTCTCGGTCAAATGCGAGATCGTTGAGAAGCTTGGCAGTCGCCAAGGCTCCAGCGTTGCGTACGCCCGGCTCGAACTGGCGTGCGTCGATGACTTCGTCGCTGCCGAGATAGACGATCGATGTCTGCGTCCTCGGTTTGACCCCGAGCGTGGCCAGCATGCCCCGCAGGGTTTCATCGAGATCATCGAGTTGCAGAGATGAGCCGACAGACTGCGTCGCAGGATCGATGAGCTGCCGGGCATGGCCGATGAGCCGCGCATTCGCATCGCAGAGCATGGCGCTCAGTGTCGATGGTGTCAGCACAATGGTCAGTCGGTGGGCTCTGGACACGCCTGGCTCCTCACAGTCAAAGGGGACATCGGCTGTTCAACAGGCTGACTTTGCTGCAAGGGATTCCTCCCGCGGGTTTTGCGTTCAGAGAGCCCGACGCGTAGTCACTGCGCCCATTCCTCCCCCTTTGGGTCCGCGTCGGGTTACTCGAGAAGGAGTTGGAGGCGGCGCACCGCCCGGCCAGACGTTCCCTCAACGACGGCTATACCGACCTCATCGTCTGGCCACTGCACGAAGGTGGTCTCGCACCCCGCCAGATCAAGCACCGCTTCGTCACTCGGCGCATCGGCACGGTCCATGGTTGTGCGCACGACGATGTGGGCGCCAGCCTCGGCCGCATAGAAGGCCCGGAGCGTCTCGATCCGCAGGCTCGCAAGGTCGGCTTCATCTCTGGCGGGTGCGAGAGAGCCGATGATGACGAGTTGCAGCACAGCGATCACGAGCACGATGGCGACGAGCGCGGCCCCGCGTCGATGGCCGCTTCCGGCCGGGTGTCGCATCAGCCACCTCCCGTCATGCGTACGCGTGGCAGCACGCGTGTGCGAAGATCCACGCCGCCCGACGTAAGCCTCACCTCGAAGACGTGTGCCTGAGGTGTGTCGTGCGCAACGGGGGTCAAACCATCGGTCCCCAGGATGCTGATGACAAAGCTCGAGACCTCGTCGCATAGCGGGCCGGAGCGGCCGTCTCGGTCGGTGAGTGTCAGCACGCCGCCGTCGTAGGCCAGCGCCCGGTTGTCGTTGAAGGTGATCGAGGCCTGATCGAATGAGGTGATCCCGAGCAGGGCCGGGTCATCGGAGTTGAGGGGCGTCTCGCGGAGCAGGCGAACGACGCGATCAAGGGCGGAAGCCGCTCGCTCGACTCGCTGGCGAGCATCGGCCGCTGCTGCGTAGTTGTCGGTCGCGCTGACGATGACCGGGGTCACCACGCCGGCAACGATGGACAGAATCAGCACGGTCAGAACAGCCTCGAGAAGCGTCAGGCCTCGAGCCGACGAGCATGTGCATGCATGCATCATGGCGAGAGCTCCGTGAGGACGTGCTCGACCGTCAGTGTGCGGACATCGGTGGCATCAGTGAAACGAATGCTCACCACTACCCGGCGGTACACGTCCAGCGATGGATCGTTTGTCGATACACCAGCATGATCCGTGAGTGGTCCGATGGAAAGATCGTGGGACATCCCAAAGTGGGCATAAGCCTCCGACACCGGTGCGAGGCGTGTCTCCAGCCCCGAGCGGTATGCGACGTCATCGGCAAAGGCATCGAATCCAAGCACGTCGTCGGGTGAGCACACGTCGGCGAGCACCTGCTCCATAACCGCCTGTGCGTAGAGCGTCGCTCGCGTTGCTGCAACAGCATCGGCACGAACCGCTGATGCCTGCATCAGCATCGAGAGGGTGGGCGGGACGGCAATGCCGAGCACGACGACAGCGATGATCGCCTCGATCAGCGTTGCGCCGCGGCGACGATCAGAAGCGGCAGAAGCTCGGCGGTTTGCGGCCATCTGTTCGATCATCGGATGAGCCCCCCGATCGGAGCAACGGTCACTTCGCCGCCCGTGTCAAACCGGTAGACCACCGACGCGTCGAGCACGCCCAGATGCCTGCCGGCGCGGTCGCGGCGGTGGGGCAGGCCATCGAAGTCGAACCAGAGCGACTCGCTTCCCGCCAGTGGGCCCGAGATCGATGTAATGGTCGCGCCCGAAAAGCGATCGGCAAGGTTCACAGCAGGCCGCAGCTCGCCGAGGGATGTCATCACCGGAACCACGGCACCATCCGCCAGCGTCACCAACTCGATCTGCTGCGTAGAAGGGTCGACAATGAAGCCCGAGGGCACGCCGGTTGCGATGGCATGAGCTCTCGTGTACTCAAGAAGCCGGCGGGTCTCGCTGACCGCTGCTGCCTGTGTGGCTTCGCTCGCGATGGAGAGGGCCGGTGTCGCCGACATCGCGAGGATGCCCATGATGACGACGACTGTGAGCACCTCGATCAAGGTGGCTCCCCGTCGCACTGCTTGGGCGTGCTGCACACTGATCTGGCTGGACGGCAGCGGCATGTTTACAACTCGTTGGCGGTGAGGGGGACTCCGCCCGCGGACTTGGTCGTGGCGTTGCTGGAGTTGGCGTAGAAGATGGCGATCGGAGGCACCGCGTTGTTGTTGACGTGGTAGTTCCACCCGGCAGCGTTCTCGTTGACGACAGCGCGGTTGCGTGCCTGGGAGAGGCTGACGCTCTGGACCCCGCCGACGTTCGTAAACGGGTTGCGGGGCACTCCATCGGCGAGCACTTCTCCATCGTTCTCGAGCTGCGCAGCGGACGGGAAGGGATCGCCGCCGATCATGATCGCCCGTGTTCTGTAAGAAGCGATGGAGCTACGCACCGTGGCGAGGGTGGATTCCACGCTCGCGGTGTGTGCGTTCTCGGTCGCGCCCGCGAACTTGGGCACGACCATGGCGGCCAGGATGCCGAGGATGACCACGACCACCAGAACTTCGATGAGGGAAAAGGCCTGAGTGCAGCGGTACTTCATCGGGCGGTGTCGTCGGCTGTGGGGCCAACGCCTCATGCAAGGGGTACAGGTCAAGGCTTCCAAACGTGAAGGTCAGTGTGCGATTGAGACCATCTTCCACATCGGCAGGAATACAGACAGAGCGACCAGCAGAACGACTCCTGCGAGGCACACCGTGAGCAGCGGTTCCAACATCTGGTTGACACTCTTGGTGAGGTGGCTTGACTGCCGCTCGTAATGTCTTGCCACCACGTCGCAGGCGTGCGCCAGTTCGCCGGCATCCTTGCCCGCGCTGAGCATGCGACGAGCAAAGCCGGGGAGGTAGGGCGTGCCATCGAGAACGGTCCTCAGTGCCGCGCCGGATCGCAAACGATCGCACATGCTTTGGGCATCGGCGGTGAAGCATGCCCGGCCGGTCGCCGTGCCGCCAATCGTGAGCGAGTCGACAACGTCCAGCCCCGACCGGAGGCAGAGCCCGAACACACGGCTGAAGCGCGCGGTCGTGATAGCAGAATCGAGTGACCCGAAGACTGGCATGCGCAGGATCAGACGCTCAAAGATGCTGCGTCCGCGCGTTGACCGCCATGCCACGATCAGCCCAACGAATGCCGAGGCGATGCCCGCTGCGACGAACATCCAGTGCTCCTTGAGCCAGACGGCCAGGGCCTGGATCACCACGGTGATCATGGGAAGCTCAATGCCACTGGATTCGAAGGTCGCGCTGAACCGGGGCACCACGAAGATGAGAATCACAGCCAGCGCCGCGGCTACAACGGTGAGCACCACCGCCGGATACATGAGGGCACTGCGGAGCTGCTGACGTGTCTCGAGTTGTCGGTCGAGCATGTCGGCGAGCAGTGAGAGTATATCGGAGAGGCTGCCCGTCTTTTCGGCAGCGCTGAGCGTTTCCACGTACACATCGCCGAAGATGTCCCGGTGTTCATCGATGGCATCACGCAGCGAAGTGCCGGCCTCTACGTTCTGGCTGATCGAGAGCAACAGCCGACGTAGTTCGGGGTGGCGTTCAGACTCGGCGATGCCCCGGATGCCCTGCGCAATGGGAATCCTTGATTCCACGACGACGCTCAACTCGCGGGTGAACGCTGCAACATCCTTGAGCGTCACCGTCGCGGTTGTGAAGTTAAGCGTCAGGCGCCGCGGCGGACGCACGCTGAGAGGGGTCAGGCCTTGCTCAGCCAGGATTGCAAAGACGTCCTGCGAGGTCGCGGCTTCGATACGGCCGCGTTTGATGCCGCCGGAGGAGGTGAGCGCCTCGTATCGATAGCGTGCAACGCTCATGCTGCCTCTCCCTTGATCGATGCCGAGACTTCGATCACGGAGCGCAGCTTGAGGAGCTCTTCACAACTGGTGATGCCCTGCTGCGCTTTATTGAGGCCGTCGTCCCACATGGATGTCATGCCCTCGGCCGCGGCAACCTCACGGATCTGCTTGGTGGATCCATCTTGCTCGATCAGATCCTGAATGGCGGGGGTGACTCGAAGCAGTTCGTAGACGCCCGCCCTGCCTCGATAACCGGTGTGGAGACAGCGTGGGCAACCCTTGCCTACCACCATGCCAGCCGTCTGCGCCTCGGTGAGGCCGAGCATCGCGCGACGGTGGGGCGAGGGTGTATCAATGGTGGCACAGTCGGTGCACACCCTGCGAATGAGGCGCTGACCGAGCGTGCAGAGCAGCGCGTTGTTGATGGCAAAGGACGGAACATTCATGTCCCGCAGCCGGGCGACACTCCCGCATGCATCGTTGGTGTGCACGGTCGAGAAGACGAGGTGGCCGGTGAGCGCGGCCTGGACACCGATGCGCGCTGTTTCCGCGTCGCGTATTTCGCCCACCAGGATGACATCGGGATCCTGACGCAGGAATGACCGCAGCGCTGCCGCGAAGTCCAGCCCGATTTCGTGGTTGACCTGCACCTGTCTGATCAGCGGCATGCGGATCTCGACGGGATCCTCGGCGGTCATGATGTTGACCTCGGGGCGGTTGATGCGATTGAGCGCCGTGTAGAGCGTTGTGGTCTTGCCGGAGCCCGTGGGGCCCGATACGAGCACCATGCCATGCGGTCGCGAGATCGCGTCCTCGAACCAGGTGTGGACGCTGCGGGGCATCATGAGCTGGCTGAAGTCACCGATGGAAGCGGCCGGGCGAAGCAGTCGCATAACGACGTTCTCACCCTGGACCGTCGGCACGATGCTGAGCCGGACGTCGATGGGCTGTCCCTTGTGGTGATACCGGAACTTGCCATCCTGGGGGCGGCGCGTCTGCGTGAGGTCGAGCTTGGCCATGACCTTCAGCCGCTGAACGAGGCCGGCGTGCATGGCCTTGGGTGGACCCTGCTGCGTTGTGAGCGCTCCGTCGACGCGATACCTCAGGTGCAGACCATGCTCATCGGGGTTGATGTGGATGTCGGAAGCGCCGACCTCAATCGCTGTCACGATGATCTGATTGGTGGCGGCGACAACGGGCTCATCACCCGTCGTGTGGTCATCATCCGTCGCCTGAGCAGGAGCATCGACGTCGTCGACCGCGAGGCTGTAGGCGCGGGCGATGAGCGTCTTGAGCTGGAGATGATCACAGAGCACCGCGTCGATGTCCATCTTGAGCGCCTTGCGCAGGCGATCGATGGCACGGAGGTCGAGCGGATCCTCCATGGCGACGGTGGCGACCTCGTCAATGACGAAGATCGGAAACGCCGAGTGCTGCTCGGCAATCTGCCTCGGGAGCAGGCGTGTATTGCGGATGTCGATGGTGTAGTGCGTGAGATCGACGTAAGGCCGCTCACAGAGCTTGGCCTTGGCCACGGCGATCTGTTTGTCTGTACAGAACTTCTTGGCTCGGATGGCATCGATGACCGAGCAGCCTTGTTCGTCGGCATAGGCGCGGGCCTGCGCGAGCTGCTCGGGCGTGATGCGTCCCTCTTCTTCGAGCGACCTGATGACAAAATCGCGGGTATCAAGCATCGTCGATACCTCCGCCTTGGGGATCGTGCGCAAATGAAGCGCATCGCTGCATCAGGGCGTCCATCTGTCGTTGGGCGATCTCCGTCGACGACTCGAACGAGGTGCCGATGAGATACGCCGGCCGGCCGTCGGTCATCAGGACACGCCGAACGCGGATGACGCCGTCGAAGAGGGGCTCGGCGTCGCCCTGGCCGAACGGGTCTGGAATCTGGATCTGCAGCAGGCTGAGCTTTGGAAGGAAGACGGGCGAGACAAACCCAAACCCTGAGCGGGAGAGATCCACGAGGTCCACCAGCACCCAGCCGTCTTCCGTGGGGGCTCCCGCTGCGATCCGCACCACCGAGACGTGATCGCCTGCAAGGCGGATCTTCGCCGGCATGGACAGATCAAAACGATCGGCAGTTCTGACCATCAGGTCTGGCATGGGTCGCTCCGCATCCGGGGTTCGGCTAAGCGGCCACTGGGCGCCGCAACCTTCTTGCCCGTCGGGAGCTATCGCTCGGATCCATGGAGATCATCTGTCCGATGGCGTAGCTTCGGGCGAAAGCATGCGTACGGAATCCAAACCTTCTGGAACAGGCTGCCCACCGCCGACATTTTGGGTGAGGAAATGGCTGGAGAAGTCCCTCGGCCTATGCGAGGTCGCGTGCCTAACATCCGGGCTAACGGGCCGTGTCCGGAGCCCGTCCCCTGTGTGTTACATCCTGTGGATGCCTTGGCAACCACTCATGAAGCGCCCTTGTGCGGAAGCGTCGTGGAGCACCCGAGTGCCTCGCGATCCGGACCGCTGATGCCGGTGTCGCTGCCAGAAGAGGTACTCGCATGCCTGATGCGCCCGAATCCAAGAACTCGCTCGTCCATGATCTCGTTGAGGCCGGCATCCACTTTGGCCAGCGTGCCAGCGGCTGGAATCCGCGGATGCAGCCGTACATCTACGGCAAGCGCAACGGCATCCACATCATCGACATCAAGGAGACCGTCAAGGGTCTCCTGCTCGCCAAGAAGT
>CAZSBR010000006.1:21611-30714 GCA_964605165.1 uncultured Phycisphaeraceae bacterium | reverse complement strand
GCAGGCCCTCTGGGCTCAGCAGATCCGTACAGGCAAGACCCACGCCGCCGAGCTCTCGCACGCTGATGCGCCATGCCAGTTCGCACCACCCTGCGATGGGAGCCAGCAGGAGGTTGGACTCCAGCCGCACTGGTCCGAATTGCAGGGGCGTGCCGATCACCCGCGAGTTTACGTCGCCAAAGCCGCGTCTGAACCCTCGCTCTACACTCCCGCCCGTGTACCAGTCCCTCCTGACGCGCCGCTATCTCACGACCAAGATCATGCCGCTGCTGGCTTCGCTCGGCGTCGGTCTCAGCACCGCCATGGTGCTGATCACGTGGTCGGTGATGGGGGGGTTTCTCAAGACCCTCAGCGAATCGGGCAGGTCGCTCATCGGTGATGTGCGGATTTCATGGCCCAACACGGGCTTCCCGCACTACCAGGACCTGATCGACCGCCTCGAAGCGGAGTCATCCGTGCGCGCCGCCACAGCGGTCATTGACTCCTTCGGTGCTGTGCGGTTGCCCGACGGTCGAACCGAGGGTGTACAGGTTCGAGGCATCGACGGCCCCTCGTTTGCGAGGGTCACCACCTTTGCAGACACGCTCTGGTGGAAGCCGCTGGATGAGCCGCTGCCAAGAGACAAGGAAGAAGCCGACCCGAGGCTTCGCCCCCGCACGCCGGGTGATGCGCCCCCGACCTGGGCGGACATCGAGCGCAATGGACTGACGCTTTCGCGGCCTGACTTCGTGACCGGCGAGCCCGAGGCGGCGATGGTGCTCGGGATCGGCGTGACGATGTACAACCGACGTGAGCCGGGCGGCTTCTACAGCCCGCTCCTGATTCCCGAGCAGGCGGCTGACGGCACGATCCGCTACCTCGATCAGTTCATGCCGATCACGGGCGAACTCGTGCTGCGGGTCTTTCCGCTCGACAGTCAGGGCAGGCCAAGGGATTCGGTGGCGAGGCTCATGCCCGTGGCCAACGAGTTCGAGACGGGGCTCTTTGACATCGATCGCTCCAACGTGCTCGTCAGGCTCGATGCCCTGCAGGCCATGCTCGGGATGAACGAGCGACAGCGCGTGAGCGAGGACTTCGATCCGTTGGTGGACGACCCGTCTGCGTCCATGGAAGTCGAGCCCGCGCGCGTGACGACCGTGCTCGTCCGCCACGCGGACGACGATGGCGATGTGAACGCCCTGCGCGCACGATGCGCCGAGATCTATGCCGAGTTCGCAGCATCGCATCAGGGCGAGGTGCCCGCAGCGGAGATCATTCTCATCGAGACCTGGGAGCAGGCCAATGCGACGATGATCGCAGCGATCCGCAAGGAGACGATGCTCGTCCTCTTTATCTTCAGCTTCATCTCCATGACCGCAGTGTTCCTCGTCGTGGCAATCTTCTGGTCGATGATCAGCGAGAAAACGCGCGATATCGGCGTGCTGCGGGCGATCGGAGCGAGCAGGATGGGCATCGCGGGCGTGTGGCTTGCGTACGGCGCAGCGATCGGCGCGATCGGCTCGGCGCTCGGAGGCGTGATCGCCTACCTCATCGTGAGCAACATCAACGCCATCCACGACTGGATGGGCCAGTCGCTCGGGCTCTACGTCTGGGATCCGACGGTGTACGTCTTCAAGAGCATCCCCGATGAGATCAATCCCGAGCACGCGGCCTACGTCCTCGCGGGGGGCGTTTTGAGCTGCCTCATCGGCGCGGTCATCCCGGCGATGCGCGCAGCGTGTATGGACCCAGTGAAGGCGTTGCGATTCGAATGACCCAGCCAGCCCTCTCCCAACCCGTGATGCGGGCCATCGACCTCCAAAAGACCTACCGAATGGGTCGCGTCGAGGTGCCGGTGCTTCGCGGCGTGTCTCTCGATGTAGCGCCCGGCGAATGGCTTGCGATCCTCGGGGCCTCGGGCTCTGGCAAGAGCACGCTCTTGCATCTGCTCGGCGGACTGGACAAGCCCGACAAGCCCTCGAGATCCAACGGCCGTGTGAGCGGGATCGAGTTTCGGGGCCGACCGATCGCTTCGATGTCCGAGTCGCAGCGCAACGCGTACCGGGCAGCGACGGTTGGGTTCGTCTTCCAGTTCTACCACCTGCTGCCCGAGTTGAGCGTCGTTGAGAACGTGCTGCTGGCATCCAACGTCAAGTCCGGGCCGGGACGGTCGGTGCCCGAGGCGACGCGCAAGCGGGCCCATGAGTTGCTGGAACGCTTCGGGCTTGGGCATCGGCTGAGGCACAAGCCCGGGCAGCTCAGTGGCGGTGAGCGCCAGCGGGTAGCGATCGCGCGCGCGCTCGTCAACGAGCCGGAGGTGCTGCTCGCCGATGAACCCACAGGCAATCTCGACCGGGCCACGGGGCTTGAGATCATTGATGTGCTGGAGGAATTGCGGGCATCAACGGGGCAGACGCTCGTCATGGTGACGCACGATGTGAGCATCGCCGAGCGTGCCGACCGGATTGTGCGTCTGGTGGATGGCAGGGTGGACGATTCCCAAGGACCAGAGGCCTGACCGGGGGTGCTCGGAAAGGCTTGTGCGTACTATCATCCATGTGGACCCATGTGCGTCGATGGCGTGCGCGATGGTGTTATGTTCGGCTGAAGCGGATGGCACGCTTGGCGGCAAGGGTGAGGCCACTGGTGCGGGCCTCCTTTGGGTAGTGAAGGAGCCGATCTGCTGTGAGCGTGCCGCCGACCAGCCCGGCTGTGAACCCCCGTTCCAACCCCGTCAGGGTGCTGACGCTCGAGGGCGCCGAAGGTCGCTCCATCGAGTGCCGGATCGCCGACACGGGCGAAGGCGATGCGGTGGTGTTCCTTCATGGCCTGGTTGGCCTGAACGATCACTGGGAAGACGTGGCCGACCGCGTTGAGTCCAAGGTCCGGTGTGTTCTCGTGGAGTTGCCGCTGCTGGACCTCCGAGGCCGCGACTGCTCGATTCTGGGTGTCGCCTCGCTCACCGAGAAGGCGCTGCGTGCCCACCTGGGCGATCGGCCCGCGGTGGTCGTGGGCAACTCGTTCGGCGGTCATGTGGCGCTTCATCTGGCGCTTCAGCATCCGGAACTCATTCGTGGGTTGGTGCTCGCCGGCTCAAGCGGGTTGATCGAGCGATCGACGGTGCGCGATGTGCAGGTCCGCCCAAGCCGGGAATGGCTTGAAGAGAAGATCGGCGAACTGTTCTTTGATCCGCGGCATGTCCGCGAGTCGGACATCGACCGTGCGCACGAGGCGCTGAGCCAGCGTCGGCACGCGCGCGCCATGGTCAAGCTCTCGCGTTCTGCTCGAAAGAATCATCTCGGTGCAAGCATCGGCGAGCTTGCTGCGCCGACGCTCCTGATCTGGGGCCGAGAGGATGTTGTGACACCGCCGGAGGCGGCTCGGCAGTTCCACGAGTTGTTGCCCGATGCGAGCATCGTGTGGCTCGATGGCTGTGGCCATGTGCCCATGGTCGAGAAGCCCGATGAGTTTGCCGAGGCGCTGCTGGCGTTTGTCGCCCGCCTCGCAGCGGAGGCGCCGAGGTGACCTGGACCTCGGTCATCGGGCGAGCGCTGGCCGCTAGGGTCTCTCACCGGGTTCGGCTCTTCGAAGATGCTCAGCGGCGAGCCGATACCACGCAGCGGGTGCAGACCTCGACGCTCAGACGCCTGCTGACCCATGCTGCGGGCACGCGCTTTGGCCGTGCGCACGACTTCCGCCGCCTGAGCCGGGTGAGCGACAGCGATCTGTGGACCGCCTACCGAAGTGCTACACCCGTCCGGGACTGGTACGCGTTCGCAGACGACATCGCCTCGATGCGTGAGGGCACGGAGCCCGATGTGCTCTGGCCCGGGCTCGTGCGCGACTTTGCCCAGACCAGCGGCACCACGGCGGGTGACAAGTTCATCCCCGTTTCCAAGGAGATGATGCGGTCGAACTACCGCGCCGGGCTCGACATCTTCGCGCACAGCCAACGCTTCGGGCTCTCGCTGGCGGACATCTTCAGCGGCGGAGCGCTGTTTCTCGGCGGCTCGACGACGCTCAGCGTCGGGCCCGGCGGCGTGCGCACGGGCGACCTCTCGGGCCTGAGCACGCGCTTGATCCGCTGGCCCATCTCGCAGGTGTATCTGCCCGGCGCGGACATCGCGCTGATGGATGACTGGCCCGCCAAGATTGATGCGATGGCCGAGATGTGCGCGCAGAAGGACGTGCGCATGGTCAGCGGCATGCCGAGTTGGGGCACGGTGCTGTTCGAGAAGGTGCTCGAACTGACGGGCAAGCAGACGATCAGCGAGGTGTGGCCCAACCTGCGGCTGTTTGTTCATGGGGGTGTGCGTTTCGAGCCGTTCTTCCCAAGATTTGTGGAGCTCTGGCGTGGCGACGACACCACCATTGGCCTGCCCGAGCGGCTTGAGCTGTACCCGGCGAGCGAGGGCTTCGTTGCGATGCAGGACCTGCGCAACCCGCCGGGCGATGAGTTCATCCAGCAGCCCATGGCGCTCAACACCGACATTGGCCTCGCCTTCGAGTTCGTGCCCGTTGAACAGATCGATGACGAGACACCGCCAGCTTTCAGCGCTCATGAAGTGGAGACAGGTCAGCGGTATGTCGTCGTGCTGACCACTTGCGCGGGGCTGTGGCGGTATGTGCTGGGGGATGTCGTGGAGTTTGATGCCACGCCCGCGATGGACCAGCCGTCGCGGCTCAGAATCGTCGGCCGGCACCGGCACTTCATCAATGCGTTCGGCGAGAACATCATCGTCGAGCACATCGAGAAGGGTGTTGCGCAGGCGGTGTCGGCGACGGGTGCCCAGGTCGGCGAGTTCACAGCAGCGCCCATCTACCCGAGCCAGTCGCAGCGGGCGGGGCTCGAAGTGGTCGTCGAGTTTCGCTCGCCACCGACGTCGATGGAGGCGTTTGCAAGGGCGTTTGATGACGCTGTCAAGGCGTGCAATGTCGATTACACGACCAAGCGCACGGGGGATCGAGGCATGTCGCTGCCCCGCATCACACCGGTGGAACTGGGTACTTTCCATCGCTGGATGGCATCGAGAGGCAAGCTCGGGGGCCAGCACAAGTGCCCACGCTGCGCAAACCATCGCGAACTGGTGGAGGGCGTGCTCGAGGTTGCGTCTGGCAACGATTCGACGCCTATGAGTAAGGCTGACGACCAAGTGCGGATATGACTGAGGAGGCGGCGATGGCCACGGAGGTCGATGCGGTGCGGACCGATGCGGGCGTGGAAGAGATATGCCTTGCGTGTGCGAACGTGCTGAATCAATGCCACGGGTTGGTGGGTGGACTGACAGATCGGGCGTTCAACCAACCCTCGGCTGTGCTCAGGGGCGGGACGATCGGGAAGCACCTTCGGCATCTGCTCGATCATGTGGTCGTGGCGACTCGCGGCGTGACCTGCGCTGAGGGAGAGTGCCTCGACTATGACCATCGAACCCGCGGCGGTGATGTCGAATCCGATCGAGCAGCGGCCAGGAAAGCGATCGAAGATGCCTCGGCCAGGCTCGCCGAACTCGATGAAGAAGCTCTGGCGACCGAAGTCAGCGTTCGATTCATGTTCAACGGCCGGGGGGACCAGGCGGTCGTCCGGTCGACCGTGGGGCGAGAACTTGCCTTTGCGATGCACCATGCGATCCACCATCAGGCGATGATGCGAGCCATCGCGGTCGAGCAGGGCATCGAAGTGCCCGAGGCCTTCGGGAAGGCACCGGACACGGTGCGGCACGAGGCTGGCGAGCGCTGACCTCGGCATGATGGGCTGGCCTCAGCCCCAGGAACCGGCGGGAGCGCCAGTGTGCACCGTCTCGATCATCTCGCTCATGGATGTCCACGGCGTGGTGACCGGTGTGCGCATGGTGAGCAACCGTGACGAACAGCGCGATCGGCCACCGTCACACGAGCCGAGCAGGTACGCGCTCGGTCCGGGGCGGTGGGGCATCTGGCCGACGGATCCGCTCGGCGGCGGAACGTGGATCGCTGGCACCAGCAGCGGGCTGGCGTTGTCGCTGCTCAACGTCAACAACCGAGGGGCCCGCGGAGCACGCTCGCGAGGGGCGATCATCCCGAGCGTCGCCGATGCAGGCGGGCTCAGCGAGGTGTTCGAGCGGGTGCGAGCGCTCGGGCTCGAGCAGTTCTCGCCCTTTCGGCTGGTGGGAGCGCAGGCGGTCGAGGGTGGTCTGAGCATCGCCGAACTGCGGTGGGACGGCGCTGGCACGGACCTGGTGTGGCACGCACCCGGGCCGATCGCGTTTGTGAGTTCTGGGCTGGGAGACCCGGCCGTGGAGCCGAGGCTGGCGGTCTTCGAGCAGCGGGTGGCCAAGCGGCCCACGGCCCAAGAGCAGGATGCATTCCACCACCACGAGGCTCCCGTTGACCGGTGGCCCGAGGCGGTTCTGATGAGCCGGGCGGGCGCACGGACCGTGAGCATCACCACGGTCGAGACGTCGACGGCTTCGGCAGGCGGTGAGGCGGATCTGAAGGTCCACGTCGAGCCGATAGCGGAGACCACTGAGCAACGTCAGCGGGCGCAGGCCATCCCGCCCGAAGGGTGGGAGCAGGGCGGCTGGGGCCTGCCTCGCGGCATCGGGCTTGCTACGCTCTAGCCATGCCAGAGTTCGTCCGCGAATTGCTCGAGCAGGTGCTGACTGCTCAATTCATCGTCAGCGTGACGGCGATCCTCGTGATCGTCCACGTCATCCTTCTGATGGTGGCCTACCTCATCTATGTCGAGCGCAAGCTCTCGGCGTATATCCAAGATCGACTGGGTCCCAACCGCGTGGGCTTTGATTTCGGCCTGCCCTTTCTGAGCTTCCTCAAGGGCTGCCTCGGACTTGGCCAGCCGCTGGCCGACGGCCTCAAGTTCCTCCTGAAGGAGGACTACGCGCCTGCCCGCGTGGACAAGGCCCTGTTCACGCTGGCACCCATCATCATCATCGTTCCCGCGCTGATGGGCTTTGTGATCATTCCGTGGGGCGGCATGTGGGACATGCCCAGCTTCACCATCCCGCTGTTGAACATCGATGTTGAGGGCGGCCCCGTGCACGTGACGGGCGCAGCGATCAACATCGGCGTGATCTACCTGCTGGCGATCGCGTCGCTCGGTGTCTATGGCGTGACGCTCGGCGGCTGGGCTTCCAACAGCAAGTTCTCCTTCATCGGTGCGCTCCGCGCCACGGCTCAGATGATCAGCTACGAGATCCCGCTCGGCCTGAGCCTGATGGCGGCGGTGCTGCTGATCGGCACCGTGATGCCCGAGGGCATCGTGCGGTACCAGGCGGATCACGGCTGGCTGATCTTCAGCCAGCCTGTCGCTGCGGTGATCTTCTTCATGGCGATCATGGCCGAGGCCAACCGGGCACCCTTTGACAACGCAGAGGCGGAGCAGGAGTTGGTGGGCGGCTACCACACCGAGTACAGCTCGATGCGGTTTGCGCTCTTCTTCCTCGCCGAGTATGCGCACATGGTGACGAGCAGCGCGTTCTTCGCGCTCATGTTCCTGGGCGGCTACCAGCTTCTTCCGTTCGTCAGTGATCCCCTGACCAGCCCCGAAGCGACGAGCCTGCTGGCGGTCTTTGCCAAGTTTGGCGTGTTCCTGGGCAAGGTCTTCCTGCTGATCTGCCTGATGATGGTCGCTCGCTGGACCCTGCCGAGACTTCGGTATGACCAGGTCATGACGTTCGCCTGGCAGGGCGTCATCCCGATCTCGCTGGCGGTCGTCGTGCTGACCTCGGTGATGGTCTACCTCGGCTACACGGACCTGCTGCCGATGCTGGCGATGAACCTTGCTCTGGTGCTCTGCGTGCTGCTGGTGCAGTCGTTCCTGCCTGTGACCAAGAGCAACCGCCGCGTGCCGCTTTACGGCTCACGCTTCTGCCCCGTGCCGGGTGAGATGGTGACGACCAGGCCGACGGATCCCACGGCTCTGGAAGACCGTCCCGAGCAGGGCACAGCACCGACGGCTGTGTAGCGGCCGGTCAGTTGGTCTTACTGGCGGGGTGCGAGGTCGTCGTCACGCTCGCTGATGAAGAGCGTCGGCACGATGAAGAGCCCCGACTCGCTGGTGATGACCCGGCCACTGATGTGGAAGGTCCACGAGTCGCCGCGGTTCATGGCTTGGCGTTCCATGACTTCGAGCAGTTGGCACGGAACCACGGTCAGCGGCGGTTCCCGCTTGTCGCCATCCTGATCGAATCGCACCTGCCACCGGCCGGAAACATCGCGCACGAGCCGCGCGCGCCTGCGGATGATCTGCATCCCGCTGGTGTAGTCGTTGATGGCCGGCTCTACCGCGTCGATGCCCGGCGCCTGCATGGCGGGGTCGAGTGCGCGAGGTGCTGAGGACTCCCTGAGCAATTCCTCAGCGAGTTCGGTGACGCGTGCGTCGAGGACCCCCGAAGGCTCGGCAGCCTGAGGCTCTGGGCCGTCGTCTGGATCGGCTTGCGGTGCTGCCGCTTGCGGGCGTGCGATCTGCGCTGGAGCCGAGAGCGGTTCTGGCGCGAATGCGGCGATGAGCAGATGGCTTCGGCCCTTGTAGGTGAAGACCTCGCCACTGACGCGGCCTGTCCAGCGGAAGCTTGCATCGATCTGCGCCTTGAGGCGGTCGCTCTGCTCCGAAGGCGTGATGAGGAACACCGGCGCACTCTCGCCGGCCGACTCGACCGCGGGCGCGAAGATGAGGTCGCCCGTCTCGATGAGGTGCATGACGCCGAGGCGGCGCACAAGGAAGCTGCCTTCGGCGGCAGACTTGCCACCCGGCCGGGGGATGTCGAGCGCTTCGAAGCCGGGAATGACGGGGCTGACGCGCTGGCGGGGGGTGGGCATGATCCTCGGATCGACGTCCGGCTTTTCGAGAGGACGTGCCTGCTGCACGCCGTTGTCGGCAGAGGCGTCGTCGAGCGCCCTTTCGGGATCGGACGCTGCCGGCGGCTGCGGGGCCTGCTCGTTGAGCGGGCGGTCGGGCTGCCTGACAGGCTCCATCAACTGCTGGGCGAGGGCGGCGCTGGGGGCGATTCCCGCAGCGAGCACAACCGCTGCAGCCGGGGCCCATGCCGACCTTAAGGCCTGTCGTTGGGAGGTCGGGTTGGTGGACGATCGAGGTCGGGGCATGTGCATGAGCGTACCTCTCAGAGCC
>CAZSBR010000006.1:0-21511 GCA_964605165.1 uncultured Phycisphaeraceae bacterium | reverse complement strand
CGGCATTGACCGGGTCATCGGCCACAGATACCGTCGGTCTGGAGTTGGGCGCCGGAAAGCGTCCGCTTCAGGCCGGCCGTGTGCCCGAGTGGACTAAGGGAACGGATTGCAAATCCGTTGTGCGAAAGCCAATCGTGGGTTCGAATCCCACCGCGGCCTTTTCTTTCCGGCAAGACATGGTGGTTCGACGCCCCGACCAGCGGATGCTGCGGGCTGCGCACGGTCATCGTGTGCCTTGCGGGTTGCAACCTTGGGCTGCGTCACCTCGGGACGGGCACCGAGCGGACGACTTCATCAAGCACGTTGCGTGACCTGGTTTCGTCGCCTGTCAGCGGAGAATCGCGCAGCACAAGCCGATGCAGGCAGACAGCGTCGATCGATTCGGTGATGTCCTCGGGAATCAGGTGGTCGCGCCCTGCCATGAGCGCCCGCCCGCGTGCGCACTGCACGAGCGCGAGCGAGCCACGGGGCGAGAGTCCGACGCGGATCTGCGGATGATCGCGGGTGGTGGCTGCGAGGCTCACGACGTAGTCGAGCAGAGCGCTGTCGGCATGGATCTGGTCGGTGGCCTGCTGAAGCTCGATGACGGCTTGGGCGCTGAGCACCGTGGGCAGCGATTCGAGCACGTTGACGGCGGGCCTCACCTCGAGCACGCGGCGCTCGGCTTCTGCCGAGGGGTAGCCCAGCTTGAGGCGAATCAGGAACCGGTCGAGCTGGTTCTCGGGCAGGGCGTAGGTGCCCTCGAAGTCGTACGGGTTCTGGGTCGCGAGCAGCATGAAGGGCTGTTCGAGTTGGCGGACCTGGCCATCGATGGAGACGGTGGCCTCGTTCATCGCTTCGAGCAGGGCGGTCTGCGTGCGCGGCGTGGTGCGGTTGATCTCGTCTGCCAGCACGAGGTTGGCGAAGATGGGGCCGGGCTTGAAGATGAACTCGCTGGTCTGGCGGTCGAAGACGCTGACGCCTAGGACGTCGCTTGGCAGCAGATCTGGTGTGAGCTGGATGCGGCTGAAGGAGCAGGCCAGGCTCCGGGCCAGTGCGGAGGCGAGCACCGTCTTGCCGACGCCCGGCACGTCCTCAACCAGCGCGTGGCCGCGTGCCAGGAGGCAGCAGATCAACTGATCGATCGCATCAATCGGGCCGAGATAGACCTTGGCAATGTTGGCTCTGAGGCGTTCGATCTGCTCTTGCATGCGGTGTGTTCGCCTTCCGGAAGGTCCGGCATGTCAGTGAACGGAGCGGCTGGCGTGCCGACGAAAGGCAAGCATAGAGCATGGGGTCATGACGGGGGTACACTCGCACATCGCGGATGAAGGTACCGAGAACGGGCCCGCAGCAGGCCTCGCAGGCGGGCAGGACGAATCGAGAAGCGTGGTGTTGCACAGCAGTGCGGCGCTCGATCTGAAGGGATCGATGCCGTGCATCGCTTGCGGCTACGAGCTTCGCGGTCTTTCGGTGCGCGAACCGTGCCCCGAGTGCGGGGTTCCCCTTCGGGCGACCCTGCTGGCGCTGGTGGACCCCAAGGCGCCGGAACTGGCCCCCGTTCGAGCGCCGAGGCTCCGCGTGGCTGCGCTGGTGCTCTGGGTGCTGATGGGGTCGTTCTTGGTCGTCCTGACGTGGGGGCTTCGGCTCGATGACGCCATGACGGTGCTTTCCAACGGCAGTCGGCAACTCCGGTGGCTGACGCCGCTGGGCATGGTCGCTGTGCTGCTGGCGGGGGTGGGCACGCTCGCGTTCGTTGGGGCGACTGGTGCTGTCACACGGCGGCAGAGCGCGATGGCGTTGGCTGCGGCGTTGCTTCACGTACCGCTGGCGATGGTGTACTGGCAGATTCACGGCCAGATCGATGCGGTTTTCCCGCTGCCGTACTTCGATGCAGCCTTTGGTGGCGAGCGAGGCGCCGAGCGGGCGTTGCTGTGCGTGGTTTTCAACCTTCTGCTGGCGTTGATCGTTGTGCTGGTGCGTCCAGCGGCACGGGTGCTTGTGAAGCGGTCGGCGGTGCTCAGGCGGAAGGCGGTCGATCGCCAGGCGCTGCTCATGATGATTGCGTCGCTGACCGTGGTGATGGTGGGCCAGGTCATGCTGTACCTGAGCATGGCGATGTGGTGGAACGCACCCGATGGGCTCGAGTCGCTCGGCACGGTGATGGTGGGGCTCGGCTCGGTGCTGCTGACCATGGCGGTGACGGCGGCGGTGTATGACACCATCCTGCTCTTGCCCGTGGTGCTGAGGCGACCGCGGAGCTTGCAGGATGTCTTTGCCCCGGGGCCGCCGGGGGCCGAGCGATGATGCAGGAAGATCGTGATCGCTTTGATGCTCTCGTCGCCGAGGTCATCGATGCGTTGCCAGCGGTGGTGCAGGGCTGGATCGATGAGGTCCCGGTGGTGGTGATCGACGCGCCCACGGACGAGATGCTCGCATCGCTCGAGATCGACCCCAGAGAGGCCAGGAGAGCCCGCGAGGAGCTCTGCGGCCTGCACACGGGTGTCATGTTGACCGAGCGGTCTCTCGAGGTGCCCGAGACGCGGGCCCTGGACCAGATTCACCTTTTCAGGGTGGGCATTATCCGCGAGGCGAGGGGCTGGGACTGGGAGGATGACCGAGCCCAGAAAAGGCTCCGGGAGGAAATCCGAATTACGCTTCTGCACGAACTCGGTCATCATTTCGGGCTGGAGGAGGATGAACTTCGGCAGCTTGGCTACGGCTAACCGGTATGAACCTCCGCGCGGAGGGTGCAGCAAGTTTGGGAGCGTCAGAAGGTATTGGCTTGATACAGACATGGATTGGCCACTGGCCCGCGGTTGAAGCGCACGGTCGGCCAATTCTGCAGCAGGCGTAAAGGAGGCAGCGGATGCGTCAGGGACTCACGTGCATGGTGGCAGCGGCTGGGCTTGCGATGTCGGGCTTTGCGATGCCCGCAGCCGCGGACGAAGTCGAGATTGGCTGGATCGAGATCAGCGGTGCACTGCCCGATGCCCCGGGGCCGCTGGACTGGCTCAACCCCGAGGCCCACACCTTCAGCGATCTGCTCGCCGCCTTTGAGACGGCGGCTGAGGATGACGACATCGAGGGCGTGATGGTGCGTCTGAAGGATGCCCAGCTTGGTTTCACGCAGATCGAAGAGCTGACGCGAGCCATCGAGCTTGTCCGCGATTCGGGCAAGAAGGTCCACGTCCTTGCGGAGACCTACACGACCGCCGAGTTCCTGATGGCAGCAGCGGCCGACGAGGCGCTGATCCAGCGTGGTGGCGGGGTCTACCTGTCGGGCATGCACCTTGAGGAGATGTATCTCGCCGACACGATGGACTGGATCGGCGTCAAGCCTCAACTGATTCAGGTTGGCGATTACAAGGGCGCGAACGAGGCGATGATGCGCAGCGAGCCCAGCCCCGAGTGGGACCGCAACATCAACCGCCTGCTGGATGGGCTCTACAGCAACCTGCGGTCGGGGCTCAAGGGGTCGGGCGACATCACCGATGCGCAGCTCGACGAGGCGATGGCCGATCTCTGGATGGCCAGCGGCGAAGACGCGGTCCGTCACGGCCTGATCGACACGGTGATTGATCTGCCCGACATCACCTCGCACCTCGAGGACATGTACGGCGGCGAGATCGATTTCAACATGGGGCTCTTGGTCGCCCGCGGCGGAATCGACACGAGCGACCCCTTTGCGCTCTTCCGCATCCTTTCGAGCGAACCGGACCACGGCCCGGATGGCACCGCCATCGCTGTGCTTCATGTCAACGGCGCGATCGTGGATGGAGACTCCACGCCCGGCGGGCTCTTTGGCGGCCAGGGAACCGTGGGCAGCCGGACGATCCGCAACGCGATCGAGGACATTCTCGACGAGGATGACATCAAGGGTGTCGTGGTCCGCATTGATTCGCCGGGCGGCTCGGCCACGGCCAGCGAGGTGATGTGGCAGGGTCTTCAGCGGCTCGGCGATCACAAGCCGGTGTGGGTGAGCGTCGGCTCCATGGCTGCCTCGGGCGGCTACTACACGGCAGTCGGCGGCGACAAGATTTATGTCAACCCGTCGAGCGTTGTCGGCTCAATCGGCGTGGTGGGCGGCAAGCTCACGATGGACGAGGCGTACGACCACCTCAAGCTCAACGTGCACACCCGTTCGCGCGGGCCGCGGTCTGCGATGTTTGCGAGCAACCAGCCGTGGGGTGAGAGTGAGATCGCCGAGGTTCGCAGCAAGATGACCGATGTGTACGAGCAGTTCACCAGCCGCGTGACAGCGGGCCGCGAGGGCATCGATCTCTCAAAGACCGCTGAGGGACGTCTGTTCACGGGCAACCAGGCCATCGCGCTGAACATGGCCGACCAGATCGGCGGCTTGGATGAAGCGGTCATGGATCTGGCTTTGGAGTTGGACCTCGACGAGTTTGAGGTGGTGCACTACCCCGCGCCCAAGGGGCTCGAAGAAGTCTTCAGCGACATGTTCGGCGTCTCGGCTCCCGGCCTGAGGTCCTCGGTGATCTCCGGGCCATTCCCGCTGCTCAATGCGGCTCGCGAGATGATCGGCCCGGCGCGGTGGGATGCTGTGGCAGCATCCATGGAGGCTGCGGTGCGCTTCCGCGATGAGCCGGTGCAACTGGTGCTGCCGAGGGTGCTGCTCTTCCGCTGAGCAGTCCTTCGCCTCAATTGCAGAGCATCACCTTTCGCCCGGGCCACGATGGCTCGGGCGTCTTTTGTTGTAGCTCGCTGCTGGAGGGCACGGGCGGCGCGTTACTTGTTGTCTTTGAAGGCCCGGATGGCTCGCTCACGAGCCTTGCTGTGATCCACGATCGGCTCGGGATAGTCCAGTGAGCGGAAGAGGTCGTTCTTGGCCTGCGCCGGCTCGTGGATAGTCTTGTCGCTCAGGCTCTTGAGTTCGGGCACATAGCGGCGGATGAAGGTGCCATCGGGGTCACACTTCTTGGACTGGCTGAACGGGTTGAAGATGCGGAAGTAGGGCGCTGCATCGACGCCGGTAGAGGCGGACCACTGCCACCCGCCGTTGTTGCTTGCAAGGTCGAGGTCGATGAGGTGCTCTGAGAAGAAGCGCTCGCCGCGGCGCCAATCGAGGAAGAGGTCCTTGGAGAAGAACATCGCGACGATCATGCGGAGGCGGTTGTGCATCCAGCCAGTTTCAAGGAGTTGCCGCATGGCCGCGTCAACGATGGGTACGCCGGTGCGTCCCTCAGCCCACGCCTCGAAGTGCTCGTCGTTGTCTTCCCACCGGATGGACTCGGTTTCCAGCTTGAATGGCTTGTGCCGACACACGCGGGGGAAGCCCACGAGGATGTGCCGATAGAACTCCCGCCAGATGATCTCCGAGATCCAGGTCGCGGCTCCCTGTGAGCCCGTATCCAGTCGGTTGTTGTTGGCCTCGAGTGCGGCGTTCAGACACTGGATGGGCGACAGGCTGCCGTTGGCGAGGTAGGGCGAGAGGCCTGAGGTGCCATCGAGGCTGGGCGTATCACGCTGTTCGTGGTAGTCGGCGATGCGTTTGTCGCAGAACGCACTCAGACGGTCCAGCGCCTCGTGTTCGCCCGCGGGCCAGCGGTCGTGCAGGTGCCCCGTGCGCTCAAAGCCCGGCAGGCGATCGGGAATCTCGTCGGACTCGCACGCCATCTCCGGCTGTTTGCGGGGTGACTCGGCTGCATCGCGGGCCTTGCCGTCTTTGTGCGCAGCGATCCACGACTTCTTAAAGGGCGTGAAGACGCTGTAGAAATCGCCCTTCTGGGTGCGGTTGAGGCCCGGATCCATCGCAACCTGATCGGTGAAGGCGTGCACCTTGAGCCCGACGTCTTCCAGCGCATCTGTCACGGCTTCATCGCGCTGCTGCTCGTTGACCTCGTATTCGCGGTTGAAGTACAAGGCGTCGGCCTCGACGTCGCGGCAGAGCGTTTTGAGGGCAGCGGGCACCTCGTCGAACCAGTTGCGGTCGATGACCTTCAGCGGGATGTTGAGCTTCTCAAGGTCCTTCTTGAGCACGGTGAGCGTGCGCAGCATCAGGTCGACCTTGGCATCTGACAGATGGTGTGCCTTGCGCCACTGCGTTCGGCACAGCACGAACACCGCCACCACGCCGCGGTCGGCGTCCCGCGTGGCCTGGGTGAGGGCAGGGTTGTCCTGAGTCCGCAGATCGGCTCGGAACCAGACGAGTGAGCGCATCAGCGGCTCAGACTTCCATGATCTCGGCAGCCTTGGCTTCGTAGGCCTTGTCCATCTTGGCCTCGGCAGCCTTGAGTTGCTCCTGGATCTCCTTCTTGAGCGTCTCGATCTCGTCCTCGGGGAAGTGAGCGCCCTCCTGCTTGGCCAGTGAGTCCGCAGCCTTGTTGGCATCGCGGCGGGCGTTGCGGAGGACGACCTTTTGCTCCTCGGCGAGCTTCTTGGCCTGCGCGGCGAGCTGCTGGCGGCGGTCGCGGCTCAGCGGCGGGATGTTGATGCGGAGCGTCTTGCCCTCGGTCTGCGGGTTGAGCCCGAGGCCCGAGGATTCGATCGCCTTGCGAATCTCGCCCAGCGCGCCGACGTCGAAGGGCTTGACGTGCAGCTGGGTGGGTTCGGGCACGCTGACGGCGGCGATGGCCTTCAGATCGGTGGGCGAGCCGTAGTAGTCAACCTTGATGTACTCAATGAGGGACGGCGAAGCTCTGCCGGCACGGATGCCTGAGAACTCTTTGACAAGGTACTCGTTGGCCTTGTCGAGCTGCTCTTGCATTTCCAGCAGGATGGTGTCGGGATCGGTGCTCATCGTCGTGGCCTCCTGGTCGTACAAGCCAGCGGGCCGGTGTGATCCGGTGCGGGGCCGCTGGCTCGTTGCATGTTAGCGCTCGGGGGTGTCGTCAGCCGTCACCAGCGTGCCAACCTGTTGGCCCTGAATGACGTTACGGATGGCGTTGGGCTCGTTGAAGTCAAAGACGATCAGCGGGATCTTGTGCTCGCGGCACATGGCCAGGGCGGTCATGTCCATGACTCTGAGCTGGCGATCGAGGGCCTCGCTGAAGGTCAGGCGGTCGTAGCGCGTCGCCGACGGGTCCTTCTTGGGATCGGCGGTGTACACGCCGTCGACCTTTGTGGCCTTGAGCAGCACATCGCAGTCGAGCTCACGTGCCCTCAGCGCCGCGCAGGTGTCGGTCGTGAAGAAGGGGCTGCCCACCCCGGCTGCGAGAATGACGACGCGTCCCTTGGCGAGGTGCCGCAGGGCTCGTGCCCGGATGAAAGGCTCGGCCACGGAGCGCACCTCGATGGCGGACATAACGCGGGAATCGACGCCCCCGGCGAGGAGGGACTCCTTGAGGGCCAGTGCGTTGATGATGGTGCCCAGCATGCCCATGTAGTCGGCGGTGGCCTGCTCGATCCGTCCGGCTTGGGCGAGTTCGGCGCCTCGGATGATGTTGCCGCCGCCAACGACGACGGCCATCTCCGCTCCGACCTCGTGCGCCTCACGGACCCGCTGGCCGATGACCTCCATCGCCTGCGGGCTGATGCCAAAGCCGCCGGGTTCACAGAATGCCTCGCCGCTGAGCTTGAGCAGCACACGCTTGGGCAACGATCGGGTGACACGCTCAGGACTCTTGATGGACATCGACACAGCCTTTCTGTCCCCCGGCCACACAAGCTCGGCAACGAAGTGGAGCCGCTTCGGTACGATACGCGTATGAGCAGGGACCGGGGCGTTCCGGCCGGTTGCCAGGCGCACCCCGGGGGCCGTGCCCGTTCCGTCGAGCGCTCCCCGATGAGCGGTCGTGCTGCTGAAAGCTGCGGCGGGCCGACCCCGACGAGCCGATGAGGGTCCAAGCGGCGGGGCTGCGGGCGGCGCAGCGAGCGTGCCGCCGGCCGCTGTTGCAGAGGGTCCGCGGCCGACTGCGAGCCACCCCAGAGACGTTGGCCAGGCATCGAATCCATGACACACGAGCAAGCATCTCGCAGCACGGCTCCCGGCAGCCCACCGCCTGCGCAGGGCCGGCACCGGTCGCGCAGCGAGGCTGCCGGCGGCTCGACACCGCTCTTCGGCCGGTTCAACGTGCGTGGCACGCTGATGGTGGGGCTCTTGTGCTCGATCTCGATGCACCTGCTGCTGATGGTGCTTGCTGCGCTGGTGCTCGTTCGCAGCGGCGGGGGTGGAGCTGAGGACGGCGATCGATCCGGCGATGTTCAACTCGCTGTCGTGACCAAGGCCGAGCTGGAGGCGATGCAGTCCGCAGCGTCGCTGCCCGCGGTGCCGATGCCCTCGATCGACACGCCCGTGCCCGAGTCGATGGAGAGCATCGAGCTTGCGGAGCTGGACGTTTCGAGCATGACCTCGGCGCTCAGCGACCGAGCGCTCGAAGGGCTGGGTGCTGGCGAACTGACGGGTGGTTCAGAGCTTTCGACGGGCAGCAGCGGCTCGGGCAGCGTGAGCTTCTTCGGTGCAGAGGCGGTCGGCCGAAGGATCGCGTACGTCATCGACATGAGCGGTTCGATGGCCTCGGGCGGGAAGATCGAGGCGGCGCAGACCGAGCTCGGGCGTTCGCTGAGCGAGCTGCGCGCACCGATGGAGTTCTACGTTGCGATGTACAACAACGCGGGTTATCCGCTCGAGGGCTTTGAGGGCTGGACGGAAGCCAGCAGGCCGATCACGCGTGAGGCCCGGAGGGCCTTTGCGCACCGGGCCAATCAGCTTGGCGGCACGACCTATCCCGCCCACGCGTTTCAGATGGTGTTTGCGCTCAGGCCCTTGCCCGATGCGATCTTCTTCATGACCGACGGCGACTTCAGCGATCAGGACATCTCGACCGAGGCCATCCTCTCTCTGAACCGGCCGCACGAGATCCCGATCCACTGCCTGACGCTCGTGGATCGCTCGGCGGAAGACCGCATGCGGCGGATCGCCAACGCATCCGGCGGCACGTACACGCACATCGATGGCGTGCAGCGGGGGCGTCGATGAGGCTTGTCGCGATGGTTGGCTGTCTCTTGGGTTCGAGCGTCGGCGTAGGAGCGGCGTGTGCGCAGCAGGTGGAGCTGCGCTCTGGGCAGATGCGCCCGGCGGGCGAGGTGCTCGCGATCACCGTCGAGGGCGTGCTTCTGGGTGAGGCAGGTCAGCCAGAGATCATCGTGCCGTGGGCTGAGGTTCGATCGACATCGGCCGAGGCAAATGATCAGTGGAAGGAAGTGGCCGATCTTGCTTGGCGGGCGGAGCTTCGGCTCAAGCGCGGCGACACGGTGACTGCAGAGCCCATGTTCGAGCGTTTGCTCGTGCTTTTGGATCAGCATCGAACAACGAGCAGCCAATCCACAGATTCGGCAAGCAACGGCGGCATCGGCCAGGGGCCCATGCCCACAACCGAGCGCGCCCTGCGGGGGCTCATGGAGTGCCAGCTTGCGCGCGGCGCCCGCGATCGGGCCATCGTGACGTGGTCTGAATGGCTGACCGCGAGCCAGGCTGGCACGGGTGACCTTCGCGTGCATGAGCGCGATGGTTCCTGGGAGGGTGCGGGCGACCATCTCGGCTTGCTGCAGTTTCATGGGGACTTCGTGCACCGACTCGGTCCCTTCTGGATGACCAGCGATGAGCCGCCGATGTTCGCTGCGCAGCCGGTGGCAGAGGGCACAACACTCGGGGGTTCGATGCTTGCGTGGTATCGATCCGCGGCTCGGCAGGCGGCTGGACTGACGCCCGAGTATCCAGAGGCGAGAGCGACGCATCCGGGCGTGCTCTTCGTGCGGGATCTCGTGCTGGCGCAGGCGGCTGACAGCGGGCTGCGACAGTCGGCGCGCAGCCGACTCGAGCAGCGTCTTGAAGAGGAAGCGGGTCAGTGGCCAACAGCCTGGCTGCACATGGCCATCGGGCGTTCGCTGCTGAGCGAGCCCGACCGGGGCGAGCGAGACCGGGGTCTGGTTCATCTGCTGCGGGTGCCCGCGGCGTGGGCCGTGGGTTCACCCGAGTTGGCCGAGCTTGCTCTGAGAGAGGTGGCACATCATCTTGGAGTGATGGGCGAGTTGGATGCGCAGCAGGTCGTGGAGTCTGAGCTTCGTCGGTTTCGCCTGGCGCGCTCGCAGGGACAGGAGGTTGCGAGGTGACAGGTTCAGGCGTGACGGTTGCTGATGTGCTCGGGGCGGGCGTGTGGGGCTCGGGTCTTCCGAGTTCCGGGCTCGCGACCAGCTTCTGGCAGGGATCGCTCTCGCTGGCTCAGGCAGCGGGCGGCGAGGCTGCCTCTCGGAGCTTGCTTGATTACATCGCCGATGGCCGCGAGGTCGGCTTCATCATCATCGGGCTTTCGATCACGGTGGTCGTGCTGATCATTATCCAACTGGTCCGACTTCAGCGAGAGCAGTTGGCTCCCGGTGAACAGGTTGCCCGGCTGGGAGAAGCGCTAAGACGCCGCGATCTGGCAGCGGCCCTTGCGTATTGCCAGCATGAGGAGAACAGTTCGTTCCTGACGCGTGTGTTCGGTGCAGCGCTGCTCCGCGTCAGCCGAAGCCCATTCGGAGGGCTCGAACTCCGAACCGCGCTTGAGGATGCTGGCCAGGCTCAGACGGCTCGGCTGTACCGCGGCGTGGACACGATCGCGGTGATCGCAGCGGTGGCGCCGATGCTGGGGCTCTTGGGCACGACCATCGGCATGGTGGGCGCCTTCGACACGCTGCGCGCGGGGGGCGGTGTTGCCCGGCCGGACCAGCTCGCGGGGGATATCTCCGTGGCGCTGATCACCACGGTGCTGGGGCTCATCGTGGCCATTCCCTGCACAGCGGTTCATGCCTTTCTGCGCAACCGCGTCGAGTCGCTCGTGGGCGCTGTCGCTGAGGACATTGAAGATCTGGCAGCGATCATCGAGTCGGGTGGTCAGCAGCCGCAGCGGCCCACGGCTGGCGGGGCATCGCAGCCCGGGCGTCCGGTTCCGGCGGGGCAAGCCGGTGGCGCTCAGCAGGCGGGTATGAACGCGCCGTCCGCTGCGCCCGCTGGGGGAGGCGGCGGATGAACCTGTTGCCGACCCACAAGCGTCGGGCGCGTGTCTTCGACATGACGCCGATGATCGACGTGGTCTTTCAACTCCTGATCTTCTTTCTGTTCACCAGCCGGTTCACGGAGACGGTGCGCACGCCCCTGGATCTTCCCGAGGAGCGGGGTGATGGCGCGATCGACCAGCCGGCGGATCTGATCATCGATGTGCTCGCCGACGGGCGGCTGGTGATCGATGGCGAGCCGGGGACGATGGAATCATTCGGCACGACGCTTGAGACAGAGCTTCTTCGGCTGGGCGATCCTTCGCTGCTGGAGGTGTTGGTGCGTGCCGACAGCGAGGCCCGGGCGGCTGAGGTCAATGAAGTGGTGGCGTTGCTCGCGCGGCGTGATGTTCGGCTCTGGCGGCTGGGCACCGCGGTGCCCGGTTCGGGTGGGAGTTTGCCGTGAAGTTCGCGCGTGCGCACTATGACGTTGCCGGCCGGGAGGCGCGGCTTCCCATGACACCCATGATCGATGTGGTGTTCATGCTGCTGATCTACTTTCTGCTTTCAACGACGCTGGCGGATCCTGAGAGCGACCTTGCCACAGCATTGCGGGCGGAGCAGCAGCCGGGCGTTAGCAGTGCGTCCGACTTCCAGCCGCAGGTGGTCGAGGTCTTCATGCGGGGCGATCGGTCGCTCTTTCGCGTGGGCCAGCGGGAGCTGCGCACGACGGAAGAACTTGAGGTTCTTCTGACCGGTCTGCCGAAGGATCCGGGCGTGTTCGTTGAGGTCTCGGGGGAGGTTCCCATGCGCGTGGCCGCCGGTGCGTTGCAGGCGGCCAAGGACGCGGGCTTTGTGCGCGTGAGCTATGTGCCCCGGGGGACTGCTGAAGACGGGGGGCGCGATGACTCCTGAGCATCGCGCATGCCAGTTACATCTGTTTGTTGCTTTGGTCTGCTTTGTGTGTGTCGGCTTGTCCCCGACGCGAGCAACAGGGCAGTTGGCGGATGAAGCGCCTCGTGACGGCATCGAGCAGTATCTGGAAACGCTTGGGCTCGAGCGCTTGCAGGCGGTGCATCTGGAAGAGGCAATCGATGAGCTGATCGGTGAAGAGCGACAGCACGCTGCGAGGCGTCTTGCCCGCTTGTACGGAAGGTTGCTTGAACGCGAGACGGATGCGGACGAGCGTCGGGACCTGCAGCGGCGGAGCCAGCGGCTGCTTCGGCTGGTGCCCGAGGAGTACGCCGACGAGCTCCGGCTCACGCTGGTCAAGGCTCGGTACTTCAACACCGAGAGGGAGAGCCAGGCCTCCTTGCTGGCTGCAGCATCGCCCGCTGAAGATGAGGAGCTTGCTCGAACGCTTCTGGAACTCGTGCCTGATTTGAAAGACATCGCTGGCAAAGCCGACTCTGATATCCGGCGGCTGGAACGCAGGCTCAATGCGGGTCGCGGTGACTTCGATGAGCAGGCGCTTCGCAACGATCTCGACACCCTGCGCTCGTTGCGATCACAGGCTCACTACTACCTTGGCTGGGCGCAGACGGAGATCGCTCGCCTGACGGGGCAGTCCCGTCACGCGGATGCTGCCATTGAGAGCTTCGCGTGGCTTCTTGGTGCTGCGGGCCAGCGTGAACCAAGTGTTGAAGGAGTAGCACCGGGACTGCTCGGGTATGCGCACGTCGCTCGGGCGGCGCTTGGGTGCGCACGGGCGCAGGCGCTTCGCGGCGACAGCGTGAATGCCTCAAGATGGCTCGAACTGGTTGTCGATGCGGGTGACGCGATTCCTGAAGAAGTGCGTGAGCAGTTGCTCGCTCACCAGATCATCGTGCTGAGCTTGGCTCGAAGGTGGGCGGATCTGCAGGTGGTGGTGGATGAAGCGCACGCGGAGGACGAGAGTGGGCCATCGATGCTCTCGCCGCTGGAAGCGCGATTGCTTGCGGTGCTGACGCTCAGGGCGATGACGGACGCTTCAGCGGGGAGCCTGTCCGGTCCGATTGGCGAGGCCCGCACACGGCTGCTCGAGGCGCTGGCTCAGGTCGCGCTGGGTGATCTCGTGGAGCATGGCGCTCTCGGGGAGATCCTCGCGATCGTCCGGCGGTTCGGCACACTTCCGATCGGGCAGGATGGGTTCATCGTGCACTATGTCCGCGGCATTCGTGCGGTCGAGCGGGCGGAAGCTGCACAGCAGGCAGCCGATGAAGAGCTGGGCAAGGTCACTGCGATCGATACGGTGGCGAACAGGTATGCGGAGGCGGCGGCTCTGTTCGAGCGTGCCTTCGATGCCTTCGATGCTGAAAGGTTCACGGAGGAGCACGCCGAGGCCGGCGTGCTCGGCGGGCGATGTCTGTTTGTAGCGGGGCAGTTCGAGAGCGCAGCTTCGATGTTCGAGCGTGTGCTGGGGCTGGCGTCGATTTCGCCCGCGGCTGCCGAAGAGGCACATTGGAACCTGCTCGTCGCGCTGGATCGAGCGATCGCCGGGGGCGCTGCGTCGCTCACTGATCGACGTGATGAACTGTCGAAGGAGTTTCTCGAACGGTTCCCGGCTTCGCAGCGGGCGGCGGAGTTGCTCATTCGCCGGGTCGATGGAGGTGGCGTCTCGCGAGAAGAGGCCATCGAGATTCTGTTGGCGGTGGAGGGCGATGCGCCTCTGGCGATGGCAGCGAAGAAAATGGCTGTGTCGCTGTTGTTTGACACGTATCGATCATCGCCCGCGGCTGTGCGCAGCGCAGCCGCTGATCGATTCCTGCTTGAGGCCACCCAGCTTCGGCGTCGTCTGGAGGTGTCGGCCGATGGCAGCGATCCTTCGGATGGCTATCGGATGGGGCTCACGCGGCAGATGCTCGATGCTGCGTTTGCCACCGACCCTGCGGCGCTGACGCTCGCTCGCGATCTGATCGACGAGTTGTCTGAGCGGCTGTCGGACCGTGTTGAGAGTGACCCGCTTGTTGGCGAGCTTCGTTATCGCGCGCTGCAACTCGCTCTGGCTCAGCAGAACGACACACAAGTGCAGCGTGCGTTTGCGCTGCTCGAGCAGAGCGGGGCGCCATACCTCGAGTTTGGCATTTCGCTGTTGTATGAGCGAGCCTCGCGGCGCATGAGGGCTTCAGAGGATGATCTGGCGGCGGCGAGCGATGTCGTCCGTTTCGGTCAGCGCATGCTCTCGAATCTGCTCAGCGAGGCTGCCGACGAGGCGACGCTCGAGCAGAGGCGTGGAGTGCAGTCCGACGTGATCATCGCTGCGGAGCGGCTGGATAAGGCTCTTGCCTCGGCTGGCGGCGCGTCATCGGGATCGGGCGACGATGTCTTCCTTGAGGTCGCACGCGGCCTGGCGATGGACTTTGCCGAGCAGCTCAGGGAGGAGGGGCGTGCAAGCCTTGCGGTGCTCATGGCGCATGCGAGGCTCGCGGGACGCCATGGCGATATCGCCTCGTCGCTCGAGTCGTGGCGCTTGGTGATGGCAGCTCTGGACTCATCGAGTCCCGCGTGGCTCGAGGCCCGGTTGTCATCGCTTGAGCTCCTTGTGCAGGTTGATCCGCAGCGGGCGGCGACGGTGCTCGCCCAGTTCGACACGCTCTACAACCAAGCCCTCAGCGATGAGCACGCAGCGCGCAAGGAACGCATTGAACGTGCGCTCAACATGCCGGCAGACGCTCCCACCTCGGAACAGGGAGGCGGCGCGTGAGCCAGGCGTCTTCGTCAAGAGACCGCGAGCTGTTCCGCAGGGGTGCGACACGCCTGATCGCGCTCCATGGAGGCTGGAACCACCGATCGCGGCGGGCGGTTCTTTGGCTGGCTGCGCGTCATGGGCTCGATGCCTCGGACATCGCGGGCCTCCTGACGGCAGACTTGTTCGCACCCGCGGGCGATGAGCAAGAGACGGCGGCGCTTGCACAGCGGGCGGTGGAGAATCGGGCGCTGGCGGCGTCGATGGGTCGGAGGCGTTCTGAGGTCAGCACGGAGCGGAGCACCGCGCTGCTTTCGGGCCTTTTCGTGGCATCGCTCGTGTCACTCGTGCTGTCGATCGGGCTTGCCATCATCGTGCTGCCCGGTGCGTTTGCCGAGGATTCGCAGAAGCGGGCGAGCTCATCCTCCCGTGAGGCTGAACAATCCGAGCCCGGCGAGCGCCGCAGCGAACCTGCTGAGACCACCTCGGCACCGATCGTGGCCGAGGCGGCACGCGAGGGAGACGAGGGAAGGCGGGGCGTCGCGGCTGCGGCTGAGGCGATGGCTGAGCTTGCTGCGGCTTCCAATCCCGAGGCGGCTTCTGCGTTGCTGGGCCGAGCCCAACGGCTCGTGGCTGATGCATGGGTTGATGGCTCGGCGGATCAGCGACGCGTCTGGCGTCAGCAGTTGGTCCGGGCCTTTCAGGCGGTGCTTGCGTCACCGGCTGTTGCGCTTCGGGGTGTCGATGTGCTGGAGGCGTCGATCGAGCCGATTGTCCTGGTGGATCTCGACACCGGCGATGGCGCTGTTGTTCACGCCGGATGTACGTCCAGCGAGATGGCCCGCGCTCTGCTGGCGGCCGAGGTGCTTGCGGAACTGGATCGACGGGCCATGCCTGCCTGGTTGCTGCAGCGGCTTCGTGTCCTTTCATCGGCGATCGGCGGCGAAGCTGAGTCGGGGTTGATCGTGGAGGCTGCGATGGTGCGTGCCAGCCGGGCGATCGCCACACCCGCCGACGGGCCCGGGCAGAGTCAGCGGGTGCAACAAGCCCGGGCAGCTTGGGAGCAGTGGATTGCGTGGGCGCGCACCACCGCTGCAGAGGACACCCGTGAGTACTCCCGGCAGTATGTTTCCGCGCTGTCGGTGCTGGCGCTGGAGGCACCGGATCCTGATGCCAGCCAGATGACACGCGAGATGCTGAGGGTCATCACCGGCGCCCTCGGGTGGAAGCAGGGCTCGCTTGAGCGTCAGTGGCTCACGAGGGCACTCGTGGACGAGGCCGTCACCGCTGAGGAACTCTACGTCATCACAAGCGCTCTCGTGGCGGGACTTGTGCAGGGTGTGACGACGGAGATGATCGTCCAGCGCGATGCGACGATGGTGGAGCGCAGCTCGCTTCAATCCGTGTATCGGGCCGCGTGGGGCATGGATGCTTCGTTCGAGACCGAGGGGTTTGAGCGTCGATGGCTGGACATCAGTGATCGAGCGATGCCAACGATCAGCGCGGCGGACTCGGAATCTGCGCAGGCTGCGCTGCAGAGAGCGGTGGCCTATGGGTATCTCAGTGCTGCTGCGGCTTCGGCGCAGGCAGGGGATTTCGATGCGGCAGATGAGGCCCTGACCATCGCTGCAAGCCGCCTGTCCTCACTGGGAGATGGCAACACCGATCCAAGAGCCGAGCGATTTGATCCCGTTGGTCGAGCCGACGCGGGAAACTGGGCGATGCGTTTCCTTGAGTTGCCCGGAGACACGTCGGGACGACTTGCCTTGATCTCCCGTTTTCCGCAGAAGCCCGATGTTGTCGATGCGGAGGTTCTCATCGAGGCGGCCCTGCGTGATTCCTCAGCCGAGGTGCGCGCAGCAGCGAGCGATCGAGCGTCGCTTCATGCCGGGGAGCCCGCCATTGTCAATGCGCTGCTTGAGGAAGCGCCGCGGATGCCGAGAACGGCTGCAGCGAGCTCGCTTGTGGCGTCCATTTCTCTCACGCCGCAGCTCTCGAGGGCAGATCCACAGTGGCGAGAGCGCATCCGGCGGGTGTTGGTGGAGCGCCTGCACGAGCTGATCGGTCAGCAGTCACAGGGTCTGGCGATCAATCGACTGAGCCAAGAGCTCGCGGCAATTGCTGCCCAGCGCAGCGGCATCGCTGACGAGGACCGGGCTTCGGACGACCCCTTGACCGAGGTAACAGCGCTCGTGGGCGCATGGCAGCGGCGGGTCGAGAGCGCCGCGGTGACGACCGAGGCGGCCTCGGAGGCGTGGAGCCGATCGCTGACGCGCCGGCTGGGCATTGCTTCCAACGACCCTCAGCGGTACGTCGCGCACCAGATGGCGGTGGGGGATCTCATGGTGCGATGGCTTGAGCTGAGCCGGCCGGACGTTGCCGATGCAGCGCGGCAGGTACGCGACGAGCACTTTGCCGAAGCGGACGCATCCACCCACGTGCTCCAACAGATCGCGGTGCTCGAGATGCTGGCGGTGCGGCTCTGGCGTTTGACGATGGAGGAGTTGGCATGACCTCGCATCTTCTCAGGCGTCTTGCTCGTGGTGCTTTCGTGGCGGGAGTGGCACTGCTCGTGAGCGTCAGCACCGCGCAGGTGCCCGCAGAACGGCTTGTGGCTCTGGATCCCGATGATGCGCGGGGCTACCTGCGTCTTGCTGAGGAACTCGCCGACGAGGCTCGGTCGGCGGACGAGGTTCGGCTGGCCCGACGCTTGTTCGTGCACGCCGTGCAGATCGGTCGCGACTCCAGCGATCTGGAGCAACGCACGCTGGGTGCGAGCGCGGCGCTGGCGCTTGCGGCGGATCCCGCAGCGAAGTCCGAGCGGCGCTGGCTGCTGGCGCTGGCGGGCGCGCTCGATCGCCGATTTGCGCATCTGGTCGACCAGGAAGATGCTCCCGTGCTGTGGGAGCCCGCAATCGGGCTTGCTGCGGCTGAGGCGCTTGGGCTGGCCAGGTCCGGCCATGGACGCGAAGCACTCGACCGACTTGAGGAGCCGGGCGTGCGAGATGTACTCGACCGCATCACGCCGCTGCTTGGCATCCGCGGCGGTGGGGGCGCTGCGGGCGTCGTGGAGCGGCTCAGCCGGGGCTGGCCCTGCCCGCGGTGTTCGAACGAGCGGGTAGAGACGCGGCGGCGCGATGGAGACGTGTTCCGCGAACGCTGCAGCGTTTGTTTGGGCAACCCGGGACCACGCGACGTGTCGGCGGAGGACCTGGCAGCACACATCCGAGCCGAGCTTCGCCTGCTTGATGGCGATCTCGGGAGTTGGAGTGCCCAACTGGAGTTTGATCGAGGGCTTCCGCTGCGCGAGCCATCGATCGCGGGTCTGCAGCGGTTCTATGGTGTAGACCCGCTTGCCCGCGTGTGGCGCGATGGCCAGTGGGTGCGGCCCGAGCCGAAGCCATCGAATCAAGACCAGCAGGAGACCGCTGATGAGCCAGAGCGACAAGCAGGATCAGAACCCGACGCCTGAGGGCGAGGCATCCACCGAGCAGCAGGGCTTCTTCAAGCCGGAGATCGCCTTCGAGGACTTCGCCCGCGTTGATCTCCGCGTTGCGAAGGTGCTCGAGGCGGAGTATCACCCCAACGCGGACAAGCTGCTCAGGCTCCAACTCGATGACGGTTCGGGCACGACGCGGCAGATCTGCGCCGGCATTCGCGGGCACTACGAGCCGGAGGATCTCGTCGGGCGGCTCATTGTGATCGTGGCCAACCTGGCGCCACGCAAGATCCGCGGCGAAGAGTCTCGCGGCATGCTGCTGGCCGGCAGCGATCAGCCCGAAGGGCCGGATGGCCCGCGCCGCGTCGTGCTGCTGAGCCCCATGAGCGATCTTACGCCGGGCTCGATCGCGACCTGAGGCGTCGCTTCGGTGCGGGGAATCTGACATTTCTGCAGAATCTCTGGAACATCTCAAGCCGTCCAGTGGTTCGGGCCTGCTGCCGCAGCCAGCATTGTTGCTGGAGGCGCTGCTGTCAGGAGCTTTGCTTTCGAGCCATGATGACCAGTCGCACGCACATCCAGCTTTACGCGGTGTATCACGCGGGATGGCCCATCCGGGATGCCCACGCGTCTCGGTCCATCCACAGCGATGAACGCGCGATGGCCGCGGCTTCGCTGGTCCGGTCTGCTCGCAGCGGTGCTGCCTTGCTTGCTGCTTCGGCGTAATGCCGCAGCGGTCTCCCCTTTGAAATTGTCGTGTTCGCGGGCGAGCGTGTGGTGATGTTGCCACGCTGGTGTCCGCCTGTTTCTCAGCCCTCGTGCGCGCTGGCGCAGGGAGGTGCGGTATGTGGTTCTTCAACAAGTTCAAGTCAGTCCAGGCCGACCCGGTCGCGGACACCGCTGTCCGCATCGATCATTCGGTGCCGATCGCAGCCAAGCCTGCGCTGGCCGATCTCGTCGCGCCCGAGGATGTGCGTATCGGCGACTTCGTGATCGTCCACGAGCAGCGCAACGACATGTTCGGTTGCTCGCCGGTCGGTGAGCCTGCGCGCTTCAGCGTGTACCTGCCCGATGCGTGGCCGACCCGTGGCCGGGTGGTCGCGGTGGCGCTGCCCTTCATCGCCGTGGATGCGGGTGCGGGCGATCGTCAACTGATCGATGTCCGCCGTGAGCGGCTGGCGCGTCTGCCCGCGTTCTTCGCTGAGGCGATGAACGCCGGCGACACCATGTCGCTGGGCGGCTGTGATTGAGAGTTCTGTCTTCCATGCCGCGGCCCCGTCGTTCCTGCTTGCAAGCAGGGCTCGGCGGGGCTGCTTTCGTTGCGCGCGTTTTCTTTGGCACCCGGCGGAATCGAAGCCGACGTCCGAGAACCAGCCAGTCTCGTCGTGCGTGGTCGGTGTTCTTGATCGTGTCGTAACTCCAGATCTAGCATGGGCCTGTGCGCAGCGGAGGGCTGCGGCAGAAAGTTGCTTGAGAGGGAGTGCATCATGAAGAAGTTGGCTTGGGCCCTGGCGCCCGTCGTGGCCGTGTCGGCTGTGGCCGGTGCGGACGAGATCTCGTATCTGTACAACGGCACGGTGGGCACGAACACGCCCTGGAGTTCCTTCCATGGCAAGCCCGTGGAGGTGCTGGTCACCATCAACCTCGACACCATCGCCTCGCAGACCTCCGCCGACCGCAAGCAGTACGACGGTGCAGTGACCGGGGGCTACTTCGATGTCGACGGCATCCGTTTCCCGTTCGTCACCGATGGCAGGCGTAACCGCGTCATCGTGCGGACGGACGTCTTTGACATCAACTCAGGCCTGAACTTCAACCAGTACGTCATCAACATCTCGACCGATGGCGTGGATCGAGCACCGTTCAGCTTCCCCGGTGAGATGCTCTTCTCGCTCTTTGATTTCGATTCCCCCGCCGACACTGTCCTCGATCTCGATCTTGATCAGCCACTCAACACGCTCCGCACACAGAGCACCGGCGGCGTGGACCGCCTGGGCATCGCTCTTGGTGTCGCCGTCGGCAGCACGTTCTCGAGCGTGACCAGCGGCGATGGCGGCATCCGCGTCGTGCCCGCGCCGGGCTCGGCCCTGCTGCTCGCGGGCGCTGGCCTCATGGCCGCCCGACGCAAGCGCTGAGATTTCCCACGTCATCCCCATCGATGAGAGGCCCGCCCCGCTGCGGGCCTCTTGTCTGCGCGCAAGGGCCGCTCGCCGCTGGCGAATATGAACGAGCTTTCATCTTCGGCGGCTAGGGTGTGGATGAAACCTTCATCGCGAAAGGAACATCCATGAGCGACCACGTCTACAAGGTGATCGAGATCGTCGGCTCCAGCGAGATCGGCAGCGACGCTGCGGCCCATCGGGCCATCGAGCACGCGGCCAAAACCGTCCGCAACATGCGATGGGCTGTGGTGGACGAGGTGCGTGCGCACATCGAGGACCAGAAGATCAAGCACTGGCAGGTGAAGCTCAAGATCGGCTTTACGCTCGAAGACAGTTGATGGGCCGGGCGGCAGTCTTACGCCAAGGCGCGTGCGTACACAAGCTGCGTGATGGGCGGCGACCCCTCGGTCAGCGGCGGCCGATCGCCATCGCGCTCGGGGACGCGAGCAAAGCCGAGCCGTTCGTACAACCGCTGAGCCGCCGTCATGCTCGGCTGCGTCCACAGGACCAGCTTCTCGGCAGAGAAGGGCGCGAGGGACGCATGCTCGATGCACGACTTGACGAGCAACTCACCGATGCCCCTGCCTCGCCCACTTGGCGAGACCGCCAGCATGCGGAACTCCGCCTCGCCGGGTGCCGCGATGCTCGACAGCGGCCCACCTGGAAACGCGAGCACCACGACCCCGAGAACCGTTGACGCGTCGCACGCCACCAGCACGAGCCCGCCGGCCGTCAAGCGTTCGCGGGTGTAGCTGCGATGGGCGTGGTCGGGCGGCACATACCCCTCGCCCGCGTACACATCCCGCAGCAACGACAGCACGGCGTCCCAGTCGGCATCGCCGCACGCACGCACGATTACTTCATTCGTCATGGCGGGAGTGTCATCCATCGCTTGGCAGCGGCCCCAACCCACACGGCCCGCCGGCCAAGTCAGCACAGGATCGAAGCCCGCAGGGATCAAGAGCTTACCACAGACGCGCGGAGGCGACGCTGAGCAACGTGCCTGTAGGAGATTGGTTCGCGAAGCAAACAGAAGCGGGCCTCAGACAAGCAGCCGATGGAGTCGGGAGACGCGTCTGCGTTTGGTTACAAGTAAGAGCACAGGTCGTCGTGCGCAGCGTTGGCGGCTACCGCATTTAGGGGCACGGGCCGAGGAGGCCCAGCAGCGCGAGGAAATCGCCGAAGCTCACCATGCCGTCGGCGCCGCCAAGTGGGGGAGGCGTGCCCAAGTCATCGGCGATGTCGCCCGTGCAGCCAGGCGCGGAGCCGGGGCACGGGCCGAGGAGGCCCAGCAGCGCGAGGAAATCACCGAAGCTCACCATGCCGTCA
>CAZSBR010000005.1:20117-30801 GCA_964605165.1 uncultured Phycisphaeraceae bacterium | reverse complement strand
CAGTCAGTCAGTCAGCCGGCGCCTGAGCGCTCGGCTGGGCATCAGTAACGGCGAACCACGGCCTTGACGCACCCCTGAATCTGGCAGAACTTCACGCGGATCGGTTCAAAGTCCGGGTTGGCCGGCTGAAGACGGATGTGGTCATCTTCCTTGAAGAACGTCTTGAGCGTCGTGGAGCCATCGGGCAGCAACGCCACCACGCGGTCGCCATTGGCCGCGATCTGCCGCCGCTCCACGATGATCACATCCCCATCGAGGATGCCCTCATCGCGCATCGAGTCGCCCTCGACCTCCAGCGCAAACGTCGAATCCTGAGCCGCCGCTGCGGGACCGAGCAGGTCATGCAGATCGATCTCGTCGCGGTTCTCGACCTTCTCGATCGGATAGCCCGCTGCGATCTTGCCCACCAGCGGGAACCGCATGGGCCTGCTCTCATCCGGAACCGCTACACCATCAGCGATGGAAAGGGAGCGTGCCTTGTTGGGCTCGCGCACCAAGGCCCCTTTCTTGATGAGCGCCTCGACGTGCTCGAACACGGTGACCTTGCTGACGCCGATCTCGTCGGCCAACTCCTGCATCGTCGGCGAATAGCCATGGCGTACCCGCCAGTCGCGGATGAGTTGGAGAATGCGAAGTTGCTTGGGGGTTAGATTCATCGCTTGCTCGCTTCTTCAGGGCGGGGCTCTCAACACATGCCCCCGCTGCATGCTCGACACCCGCTCGACCGTCGCGCCGGACATCCAGCCGGACATCGAGTCGGACACCAACAGGTTCATCACTCGTTCGTTCCTCGCCGCCTCCAGCGCTCGGCGCCCGCCGCGAGACCACCGGCGTTCTCATGGCCACGCGACGCCGCGCCGACACCGACGAGCCTCGGACAGCACGATCCAGAGTTTCACGCTCGCACCCGGGCACCCGCTCAAGCGATCGCGCCCGCTCCGTGACAGCCAACACGCTGTCTGTCAACGTGCCGGGAGCGTCAGGATCAGCGATCAACACGCGATCAAACACGCCGCCTGGTCCCAGACGCACCACCGCCTCGCCGCCAACGCATCGAGCCAGTCGCCCGGCGCGAGCCTCCAACAAATTGCCAAGCCATTGCAGCACAGCGGCTTCCCTTCGCTCACCTCTTCCTGCTCGGCTCCGCCGATATGCCCGATGCGAGGAGTTCCATCGACCGAGCGTACACCCAACCTTGAACGCACGCAAGCCTATGATCGGATTTTGTTGCCCTTCTAAATCACAGATACAAACAAAAAAGACACGAGACTTTACCCAAACCCCACCCAATCCCTCGATTCTGTGTCGCTCAACGCCCGCCTCTCAAATTGCTCCTCACCCCGACGCCCGCACCAGCCGGTCGCCCGATCGACGCACCACCCCACGGATCTCCAGCATCGTCACCGCAGCACGCAAGGGCCCCGCCTCCAGCCCGCTGGCCACCATCACCTCGTCCATCGTCAGTGGCTCCTCGAGCGACGCGTACACCGCACGCTCCGCAGGGTCGTCAGGCTCCCACGATGCACGTGCCGCAGCGCGCTGCTCAACCCGCGCCGGACGCGACGCCAATGCATCCGTCTCCCGCTCGCCGCCGCCCGTCCACAGCCGCCCATCGCCCTCTGGCGAACCAAACCGCCGCGCGTGCGTCCCCTCCGTCAGGTGATGCAGCGCCGGCTCCACAAGCTCCATCACATCTCTCGGCGAAGTCACCAGCGCTGCGCCGCCCGCCTTGATCAGCCCAAGCGATCCCTCGCTGGCGGCTGAGTCCACGCGCCCCGGCACCACCATCACCTCCCGGCCGTGCTCCTCGGTGGCATACCTCGCCGTGATGAGCGAGCCCGACCGATGCGCCGCCTCGATCACCAGCACGCCCAGACTCAGCCCGCTGATGATCCGGTTCCGCCCGGGAAACAGCTTCGCATCGGGCCGAACTCGCAAAGGCAACTCACTCACCAGCGCGCCGCCACTCTCGACGATCGCATCAAACAACGCCCCATGCTCGGGCGGATACCGATTGGCAAGCCCGCACCCAAGCACCGCAAGCGTCCGCCCCCGCGCGCGCAACGCGCCTCGGTGAGCCGCCGCATCAATGCCGCGTGCTCCACCCGACACCACAGCCAGTCCTGATTCGCTGAGCCCGGATGCAAACCGCTCGGCCTGTTCCACGCCGTACGGCGTGCACGACCGCGAACCCACCAGCCCCACACCCGCAAGCCCGGGATCTACCGCCCCCAGCACATACAGCACGGGCGGCGCGCTGGGAATGGAGCGCAGCACCTCGGGGTACGCCGCGCTCGCCCGGGGCAGCAGCGTCACGCCCAGCTTCTCGGCCAGCGCCAGTTCCTCATCCGCCAGGCGTTCGCTCTCCACCAGGCCCCGCGCAATCGCGCTGGCCTTGGCCGCCCCGATGCCCCGGCATGCCCGCAGCTCGCGCGGCGATGCGCCCAGCAAGGCCTCGCACGAACCGAACGCCTCCACAAGGCGATCCAGCAGCACCGGACCCACGCCGGGCGTCAGCACGCACCGCATCAGCTCACGCATGCCGTCGGCCATGCGCGCATCATACCACAACTTCCGCTGTAGTTCGTGTTTTATTTGGTCGCTTGAGCCAGTGCGGACAAACCGCTCACTGCATCACGTCGATCAGCCTGCCCGTCACGCTCTGCCGCAACGGCTGATACGCCTCGACAGCCCGCAGCCCGCGTCCCGTCGGCTGAGCCGCCAGTGCGATGCGCTCCGTGATCGGTCTCTCATGCCCCGCGTCACAATCGGGGCGATGCCTGGCACAGTCGTTTCCGCCTGCACCAAGCCCGGGTGTCATCTCTCTCCCAAGCGGGCGGCGCGGACCCTCGGTCCGCTCCTCATCAAGCTGCTGAAGTGGCGGGCGAAGACTGCCCGTCACGCTGAGTTCAACGGTGTCCGCCTCACGAGCGATCCGGTTGGAACGCCCGAGGTGGTCTGCAAACGGCAAAGGCTTGACCGAGCCATACACAAACGGCCGGTGCTCCCGCGCCGCGTTCTGGTCCGCCCACCCCGCCTCATGAGTGGGCGGAACCAGAACGACAGGGCGCCAGCGGCAAGGTCCGCTGAGCAAGGAGGTTTGGGATGCACCGGGGTCAATGTGCATGGTCACTTGACCCATGGCACACGCCATGCCCGAAGCCGCCGGCCTCGGTGCGTCCGGAAAGATCAGCCTTCCATGCCGCTCAGCCGCGATACCCTCTCCACGGTGCCGAGCCGTCTGTAACGCCTGTTGCACCAACGCATCACAGGGTGTTTGCCCGCCGCAACTCGGTGGCCCTTTGCACCACACCCGCGTGCGCCCTGCCTGTCCTCTCAGCCCGGAGTGCTCAAGCCTTGCTGCGAACCGATGACCTGAGCTACGAGCTGCCGGCGGACCTCGTCGCCACCACCCCCGCCCCCGAACGCCAGCAGGCAAGGCTCATGCTCTGCTCGCGCACCCTCACCCCACCTTCCCACCACACCATCGCGGACCTGCCCGACCACCTCGCCGCGGGCGATCTGCTGGTGCTCAACACCTCCAAGGTCGTTCAAGCTCGGCTGCTGGGCTTTCGCACCGATACCGGCGGCAAGGTCCAGATGCTCTACCTCAGAGGCACCGGGACCCGCTGGGAGGCCTTCGTGCGCACCAAGCGCGTCAGGCCCGGCATCGAGGTCATGATCAAGGCAAGCCAGAGCCCCGCCGCCGGCCTTGCCAAACTCATCAAGCCCCTCGATGCCGCCAGCGGCGAGGGCGGAGCGTGGCAGATCGAGTCCGACACGCCCATCGAGCAGATCCTCGATCGCGCGGGCCTGCCCCCCCTGCCACCCTACATCCTCCAGGCGCGCAAACACCGCGACGAGCCCGAAACGCGCGACGACGATGCCGACCGCTACCAGACGGTCTACGCCAGCCGGCCCGGCTCCGTCGCAGCCCCCACCGCCGGCCTCCACCTCGATGACGACGCACTGACGCGCCTTAAGAGCAAGGGCATCACCATCGCCCACCTCACCCTGCACGTCGGCAGCGGCACCTTCCGGCCCGTCGAGGCCGAGCACCTCCACGACCACCCCATGCACGCCGAGACCTGCAGCGTGCCCGCCGCCACCATCGAAGCCATCCAGCAATGCAAGGCCCAAGGCGGCCGCGTCTTCGCGGTCGGCACCACCACCGCCCGAGCGCTGGAAGCCGCAGCCGAGCACATCGACACCGCGGGCCACCTCCCGGACACCTTCGAGACCTCCATCCTCATCGCACCGGGCCATCCATGGCGCTTCGTCGATGGCCTGCTCACCAACTTCCACCTGCCCCGGTCCACCCTCCTGGCCATGGTCTCGAGTCTCTTCGGCAAGGACCGCGCAGCCGTCGACCACCTCCTGAAGCTGTACGCAGAAGCCATCGACCGCCGATATCGGTTCTACAGCTACGGCGATGCCATGCTGATCACACCCTGACCCGCACGATGCCGCTGGAAGCGGCCACCACCACCGGCGGAGACCGACATGCGGCTGGCTAAGCTCGCCCAAGGCATCGCAACCCAGATCCGCCCGCCGGCCGCCAACGCCGGCGACACCGCCGATCCCCTCATCGGCGCCATCACCGACGACTCCCGCACCTGCACCCCCGGCTGCCTCTTTGTCGCGCGCTCGGGCACGCTCAACGACGGCGCGACCTTCCTCGACGCCGCCATCGCCGCCGGCGCTGCCGCTGTCGCCCTTGAGAACCCGCCCACTTCGCCCCTGCCCGTCCCCGCGCTCATCGTGAACGACGCGCCCCTGGCCCTCGCCCAACTCGCCGAGCGCCTCGCGGGCAGCCCCACCAGCAAGCTCGCCCTCATCGGCGTGACGGGCACCAACGGCAAGTCCACGATCGTCCACCTCATTGAGCGAGCGCTCGCGCGCCTCGGCACACGCTGCGGCCTCGTGGGCTCCGTCGAGTCCTTCGATGGCGAGCACCGAGTGCGCGCACGCCTCACCACGCCGCCCGCGCACGAACTCAGCGCCCTCTTCGCACGCATGGTCGCCAACGGCTGCACCGCCGCCGCCATGGAAGTCTCGAGCCACGCGCTCGATCAACGCCGAGCCGCGGGCCTGAACTTCGATATCGCCCTCTTCACCAACCTCACCGGCGATCACCTCGACTACCACGGCGACATGGAGACCTACGCCCGCGCCAAGGCCCGGCTCTTTGCCATGCTGCCACCCCAAGGCCTCGCCATCGTCCACACCTGCCCGCCCTGGTCGGAGGTCATGCTCGAACACGCCCGCTGCCGGGTCATTACTTGCGGCGAAGGTCAACCAGCACGGGCAGACCTCGTCGAAGAGACGCTCACCGGACAGTGCGTCCGCCTCACCGGCCCGTGGGGCACCACCGACGTGCGCACGCGCCTGATCGGCTCGTTCAACGCGGCCAACACCCTGCAGGCAGCGCTGGCAGTCCACGCGCTGACCGCCTGCACCGCTGCCGAACTCGCCCACGCCTTCGACGGCATCACCGGGCCCGCCGGCAGGCTCGAACCCGTCCACACCCGCCGCGATGACGTCAGCGTCTTCGTCGACTTCGCTCACACCGATGATGCGCTCGCCAACGCCATCAACGCAGCACGCACAGCGATGAACGCGGCCGCCAACACCAACACGCTCTGGGTCGTCTTCGGCGCCGGCGGCGACCGCGACCGAACCAAGCGCCCCCGCATGGCTTCAGCAGTCGCCCAGCGTGCAGACCGCGTCGTCGTCACAAGCGACAACCCGCGGACGGAAGATCCCCATGCCATCATCGCCGATGTCGTCTCGGGGCTCTCGGCCGAGCAGAAGCAGGCAAGCATCATCGAATCGGACCGCGCCGCCGCCATCGCGATGACCCTCGCCGAGGCCAGGCCGGGAGATGTCATCCTCATCTGCGGCAAGGGCCACGAACGCACACAGATCATCGCCGATCCCGCCGGAGGCACACGCACCATCGACTTCGATGACGCCACCCACGCCCGCAAAGGCCTCGACCTTCGCCTGTCAGCGGGGTGCGCATCATGAACACCCAAAGGCCCGACACGCCCGAGGCACTCGCGCACGCCATCGAGGGTGCGCGCTGGCTCGATCAGGCACCCGCCAAGACATGGTCCGGCGCCTCCATCGACTCGCGCACCGTGAGGCCCGGCAACGTCTTCTTTGCCCTCCGGGGTGAGCACGTCGATGGCCACGACTACGTCGAGCACGCGCTCAACGCGGGCGCCTGCTGTGCAGTCGTCGACCGCGTGCCCGAAGCGCTGTCGAGCGCAACCGCACCGCTGCTGATCGTTCCCGATGTCGTCGCTGCCCTGGCCCAGGCGGCCACCGCCTATCGCAGAACGGCTCTTGCTTCATCGCTCGTGCTCGCGGTGACGGGCTCCAATGGCAAGACGACCACCTGCAACCTGCTCGCCGCCGCGTGCTCATCGCCCGAAGCGCCCGCGTGGCTGCCCGATCGCTCCTTCAACAACCACCTCGGTGTGCCACTCACGCTGCTCAATGCGCCCGCTGGGTCAGCATTCGTCATCTGCGAAGTCGGCACGAGCGGCCCCGGCGAGATCCGGGCGCTGGGCGACATCATCGAACCCGACGCCTGCGCCATCATCGCGGTAGGAAGGAGCCACCTCGAAGGGCTCGGCTCCATCGACGGCGTCGCGGATGAGAAAGCCTCTCTCAGCCAGAGCGTGCCCGAGGGCGGCCTCGTCGTCGCCAGCGCTCACGCGCCGGGCCTCATCGACCGCCTCGCACCCAACCGACGCGTCGTGACCTACGGCTTCGACACCAACGCCGATGTGCGCATCGAACTGCTCGAACGCGGCGAGTCATCCATTCGGTGCGCGATTCAGACCATCGGGACCGTAACCGTTCCCCTGCCCGGCGCACACTCGGCGCTCAACGCTGCCGCAGCGAGCATCCTCGCCGCCGAGTGCGGCGTGGCGCCCCAAGCCATCATCGGACGCATCGCTTCGGCACGCGCACCCGCCATGCGGCTCAACTGGCAGTCCATCGCGGGCATCCGCCTGCTCGTCGATGCCTACAACGCCAACCCCGAGTCAACCATCGCCGCCATCGACATCATCACGCATGCGCAGGGCCAGAGACGCATCGCTGTCCTCGGCGACATGCTCGAACTCGGCTCAGACGAGGTCGCCATGCACACCGAGGTGCTCCAGCGTGCGCTGCACGCGCGCACGTCCGAGGGGCATCCACTCGACCGCATCGTCTGCGTCGGTCCGCTCTACGCCCAGGCTGCAGCAAACCTCGATGAACACCGCGATCGCATCACCATCCATCCCGATCCAAAGGCGGACTGGATGAGCGCCGTCGCAGCCTCGCTCGCGCCGGGCGATACCGTCTTGCTCAAGGGCTCCCGCGGCACGGCTGTGGAACGCCTCCTCACACCGCTCAGTCAACGCGCCGCCCACACCTTCTAGCGATCAGACCACCACCGATGCTGTACTGGCTCTTTGATCTTTCCCGCGACTGGCTCGACGATGTCGGGCTCTACAGCGTGCTGGGCATTCTCGACCAGATCGAGTTCCGTGCGCTCATCACCGCGGGCCTTGCCTTTGCCATCGTGCTCGCGCTGGGCCCGAGGTGCATCCGCCTGCTCGTCTCACTCAAAGTCGGAGACAGCGGCGAGACCGATGCGCCCGCGCTGGGCAGCGTCGCAAAGGGCAAGGCCAACACTCCCACGATGGGCGGCGTGCTCATTGTCGGGGCGATGCTCATCAGCACGCTGCTCATGGCGGACCTCAGCGTGCGCTGGGTTCAACTCGGCCTCGTGCTCGTCGCCTGGCTCGCCCTGGTGGGCGGCGCGGACGACTACCTCAAGCTCACCGCCTCAAGCAGGGGCACCGGGCGGCAGGGCCTGTACTCGTGGGAGAAGCTCGTCTTCCAACTCGGCATCGGTCTCATCATCGGCTTCTTCGCCTTCCGGGCAGGCGATGTCGAATCGGGCCAGAGCCTCGCCCACGTCCTCAACCTGCCCTTCCAAAAAACCTACACCACCCCATCGCTCGAGCTCAGCCCCTCGGTCTTCATCCTCTCCATGCCCGTCTTCGTCGTGCTCTCGACGCTCATGATCGCCGGCATGTCCAACGCGGTGAACATCACCGACGGCATGGACGGGCTCGCCAGCGGCATCGGCGCCATCATCGCGCTGGGCGCGCTGCTGCTCGCGCTCATCGCGGGCGAACAGGCCTGGGCCCAGCGGCTGCTCGTGCCCTACGTCGCGGGCGTCGATGAGCTCAGCGTGCTCGCCGGAGCGATGGCCGGCGCCTGCCTCGGCTTCCTCTGGTTCAACTGCTCGCCCGCGCAAGTCTTCATGGGCGACACAGGCTCACTCGCCCTCGGCGGCCTGCTGGGCTACCTCGCCGTCGCCACCCGCCACGAATACGTCGTCATCATCATGAGCGGCGTCTTCCTGCTCGAGATCGGTTCGGTCATCGCCCAGGTGGGCTACTTCAAATACACCGGCGGCAAACGCATCTTCCGCTGCGCTCCCTACCACCACCACCTTCATCTCGGCGGCTGGACAGAGCAGCAGGTCGTTGCGCGCGCCTGGATCACCACCATCGTGCTCGTCGTGCTCGCCCTGGCCCTAATCAAAGTCCGCTAGCTGCCGGCCCAAGCACAAACACCGCCCGCTCGAGCACCGGCGCATCAAGTACCGGCCCATGCGCACCTTCGCGCACCTCGATCAGGATCTCGCCAAAGCCCTCGACCCCGGCATCGAGCATCGCCACGCGCTGCCCGCCATCAACCCGCACCGAAGCAAGCTGCTCGATTTCCCGCCCCCGAACACCAAGCACCATCACCTCGCACGCGCCCCAGGGCTGCGTGCGCTTCGGCAAGTGAACACGCGCGATGAAACGACGCGCCTCCTCGGGCACACGCCACCTCGCACGCGTCGGCCCGCTGAAGGACACCTCCCCCAGCCCAAGACGGTGAGACGCCAGGCTCGGCGGCTCGATCCAGCGCATCGAGCTCAGCGGCTCGTGCTCCTGAAGTTCCAGCGAGGCCAGCCCCCGCACCGAGCCCGGACGCACCACCACACCAAGCACATCACCCGAGCGCACCTCGATGCCGCTACCGGCATCACCGCCCGCAAGCACCAGGCTGTCCGCTCCGCTGCCCGTCAGCGTCTCCACGCCCAGCACGCTGCCATCTCTCAAAGAGACCATCACGCGCGACGACGCACGCCTCGGATTGGCCAACTCGATCAGCCGAGCACGCGCCAGCTCGATCGAGCGCACCTCCGAAGCGGTCTCCACCTCGATCATCTGGCCCACTTCAAGTACGAAGCCCTCGAGCACATCGCCATTGATCAGCGTCACGCGGTCATTCAGCCGAACACCAGCCCTGCCGCGAGCAGCATCGTCATCCCGCGCGTCGAGATCGATGGACGCGATCTCTTCGAGTTCTACCTTCATGGGATCTCGCAAGAGCGTCTCCCACACAACTGCCTGGCCATCACCCGAGGCCACGCGGCCGAAGAGCCGCCTGCCATCGGTCGTCGTCAGCACGCCGATGGGGCTCTCACCAACAGAGGCCGCGGGCAGCTCGGTTCCCGTGCTCTCGCGCGCCACGACAAAAAGCACGCCATCGAGCGATGCCTCGAACACCTCTTCGTTGCCGCCGATCTGAACAGCGCCATCAGCAAAGCCAAGCGCGCCCTCCACAGCAAGCAGGTCCCCGCTGCCCATCAGCACGTCGTACACCTGTGCGTCCGCCCCCCTGCCCGCCACCAGCACAACGCCGACAGCAACGAGAGATGCACAGGCGTGGACGCCGCTCACCACACGCTGCTTGATTCGTTCCGCGAACTTCATGGCATTCCACTTCGCTTCGGCGGTCACTTCTGGAAGATCGGAAGATAACGCTTTGGCATCTGCAGGATGAGCAGCGCCATCGCGGTGCCGTAGGCCTGCCCCACCGATCGATCATCCCAGCTGCCGTTGTTGTTCTGGATATCAAGCAGATGGCCCGCGATCAACGGCCACCACTGCGCCCAGTTGCGACCGCCGCTCAGGAACATCGCCTGCACCGCGTAGTAATGCCCATACCACACGTGCGATCGGCTCGCCTCGCGCCCAGGGATCGCTGTCACCGCCAGGTACTGCAGCCCGCGGTCAATCGCCCGATCCTCGTAGATGCCCGCGTAATACAGGCTCGCAAGGCCCGCAGCCGATCGCGGCCAGCCGCTCTGCCCGCCATCACGCTGGTAGCGAAACCCGCCGTCCGGATTCTGACATGCGCGCACATACGCCACCGCGCGATCGATCACCTGCTTGTCGACCTCCAGCCCCGCGTTGCGCGCCGAGCGAAGCCCCATGATCTGGCAGATCGTCACCGATACATCCGCATCAAACGGCACCGGGTTGTAACGCCAGCCGCCCTCCTCGTTCTGCGTGCGCTCGATCAGCCGAACAGCCCGGTCCAGCGCCTCGTACACGCGGTCATCCAGCGCGGGATCGCCCGTGGTCGTGCCGTAGATCTCGCCAAGAAACAGCGTCGCAAAGCCGTGGCCATACATCGGGCCCGTCGCAGGCTCGGCCGCGATCAGCCCGTTCTCAGCCGTGTTCTCCAGAATGAACTCAAGCCCGCTTCGCACCACATGCCCATACTCGCCCCGGCCCGGCAGGTGCCCGTCGGCCATGAACGCAAGACACGCGAG
>CAZSBR010000005.1:8828-20017 GCA_964605165.1 uncultured Phycisphaeraceae bacterium | reverse complement strand
CATACTCGCCCCGGCCCGGCAGGTGCCCGTCGGCCATGAACGCAAGACACGCGAGCGAGGTCACCGCGACGTTGGGCCCAAACCGCCCCCCGCCGAACGATCCATCGGGCGCCTGCACGCTCGCAAGAAAGCGCAGCCCGCGCACCGTTGCGTCATCGATCGCGGGCGTGAGTTCCCGGCCCGGCTGCGCCCGAGTCGCCGGCACCATGACGAACAGGGCGATGCACGCCCACACCACGCTCCATCGAAAGACTCTCAAGGCGATTCCTCCGCCAAACGCTCAAAGTACTGCTCGGTCATTCGACGGTAGAGCGTGCTGAATCGCTCATCGGCGCCCTGGATCAACGCGTCGCGTACCCGCGCGGGCAGCGCACCCCAGCGCGCAAGGTCCGCAGCCTGCGCCTCGGCAAGCTGCGCGTCCTGGCCCGCCGGCGGCTCCTGCTCCTGCTGGTTGTCGCCCTGCTGCTGTTGCTGTTGTTGCTGCTGCTGATTGGGCTGGTTCTGCTGCTGTTGCTGTTGCTGCTGACTCTGAGACTGCTGCTGTTGTTGCTGCTGCTGAGCGTTCTGGATCAGCACATCCAGCTTGCGGATCGCCTCAGCCTGCAGCCGCTGCGTCTCGATGCCGGTGTTGCCGCCGCCATCGAGCAGCCGGGCCGAGTCATCCATCAGCGCGACCGCATCCTCAAAGGCCTGCGCCACTTCCTGCCCATCCAGTGCCCGGTCGAGGTCCCCCTCGATCGCGTCCAGAGCCTCGGCCTCCGCGCCGCGATCCCCATCGGCTCCGGGCCTCTCCTCGGGCTCGATGCCCAGCAGCGCATCGAGATCGCCAAGCCCGCCCGCTGCAGCCGGGGGCTCCTCCGGGTCCGCCTGCTGGGCCTGCGCCGGGTTGCAGACACCCAGCAGCCACATCGCTGCCAACAAGCCCGCCAGTGCTGGCACTGGGCGAGCCTTCCCGGACGTTTGCGCTGGGACCATGCACCTCAACATGCGTTCCTCACATCATTCACGCTCATCATCTCTCTTCGGTTCGATTCGGCGCCGGTTCGCCACCCGCTGGCGACTCTTCTGCAGCGGGGCGCTGCGTCATCTGCTCGATAAGCGTTCTGCCTCTGTCCGCCAGGTCCTGCTGGAGCGTCGTCAGTTCGCTCAGTTCGGCTGCGCTCGCCCCCTCCTCATCGATCGCCCTCGTCCACGCCGCCGCCTCGATCTGCATCGCCCTCAGCAACTTCAACTCAGCGATCGGGGGCACCAGCGGCTGCTCACCACCGCCCGCACCGCCGCCGCCGCCCTGCTGGGCGCCCTCGCCAAACTCATCCTGCTCGGGCCGCTCCTGTTCCAGCGCATCGAGCATGGAGCGCAGCAGGCGAGCCACCGTGGCCTGTGACCGCTGGACCGACCGATCCGCCACGCCCCGGCGAAGGCTCTCCGCCGCAGCGGCAGACGCCGCATCGATCCGGTCGAGCGCGAGCGTAAAGACCGTCGTCGCCTCGAGGTCGTCGTTGGTCTCACGCACCGCTGTGAGATCTTCACCCAGCGTCCACTGCTGCTCACCCAAGCCCCGCACGCGCGCACGCTGCCGACGGGTCAACTCCTCATCGACGAACTCGTCCACTTCGCTCTGAAGCACGACTTGCCGCTCAAGCAATTCGCGGTACGCCCCCTGCAACTCCTCGAGCCGGCGGTCCTGCTCTCGCTGCTGCGCTTCCTCCTGCAGGCGCTCCGCCTCGGCCTTGGCTTGGTGAAGCTGCTCGAGGCTTGTGGCTTCACGCCGACCAGCCATCTTGCCATTGCCCGCTCGCAGCGCGCCGATGGCATCAATCTGTGCTTCCCGAGCGCTCTCAAGATGCGAAACCAACCGGCCCGTCTCACCCGGTGCCTCGCGGGCCATCGCGATCACCGCCAGCGTATTGGCATCCAGCCGGATCATGCCCTCGTCCAACGCCGGGATCGCATCCTCCTCGGCTTGCTCCAGCCGCCGAATCTCCGTCTGCTGCTGACTGATCAACGCATCGATCGACTCGATCAGGCTCGCCAGCACCCGCTGGAGCACCTCGTCGCGCCGGGCGTCGGCGTCATCGATGTTCTCGAGCATCTCCTCGAGCGCCTCGATCGCCTGCTGCTGATTCGCACCCGCCTGCGCCGTCTGGTTCTGACCCACCGCCTCAGCCGCGTTCTCCTGCTGCTGCTGAACCTGTGATCGACGACCCGTGCTCGCTGCATCTCGCAGCGCTGACGCCTGCGCAGGGTCCCGGCCGCTGAGCTGATCAGCCCGGCGATCAAGCTCCTCGATCGCCTCGCCCGCCGCCTCCGCAGCCCGCTGCTGACGCTCCAGAATCCGCTCCAGCTCCGTGCGCTCGGCGGGCGTGAGCTGATCGACCGTTCGGCCCGCTGTGCGCTCGCCGAGCCTCGCGGTGTCCTCAGCGATCGAACGCTGCTCTTCGAGCAGACGCTCCACGCTCCTCCTGGCCACCCACGCGTCCTCGCCTCGGTCCAGCGCAGCAACCAGATCGCTCAAGGCGGCTCGCACCTCGTCCTGCGCCTGCTCTGCCTGCTCGGCCGCCTCCTGCTGCGCCTGCTGGCTCGCCTCGGTTTGGCCCTGCTCATCGGCAGCCTCTGCCAGAGAGCGCCGTGCCTCGTCCGACGAAGCCGACGCCTCGCGGGCGATCGCCGCCGCATCCTCGACAAGCCCCCTCAGCGGGCCATCACCAAGCCTGTTGCGCTCGATCCGCTCGGCAAGCCGATCCAGTGCGCCCTGCTGGGCCTCGATGCGTCGCGTCAACGCATCCTGCTGAGCCGCCTCGCGCTGCGTCGCAGCCCTCTGCTCCACGCTCTCCTGCAACTCTCGCTGCTGACCCTCAAGACGCATCGCAGCCCGGCGCACCGCCGACAGCTCGCCGCGGATCTGCTCCTCCAGCTCGGTGACTTCGATGACCCTCAGCACGCGCTTGGCAGACCGCGTCGCCGGCCGAAGCTGCCCATCTGCTTCATACACATCCGTTGCCAGCGCCCACACCCACACCTCGTCACCCGGCTCGGCGCCAAGCGACTGAATCGAGAGCTCCGTTGCGACCTGCTCGGCATCGGCACCCTCAGCGTCAACACGCGCAAGCTCCGTTTCCTCGCCGATGGCCTGCGCTTCGGCACCAACCGATTCGCCATCGGTTGCTGCACGCACCGCCGCGAGCCACAAGGCGTTGAGCCCGATGTCGTCGCGGCCCTCGCCCGCGATCTCCACCACCGCTGACCGCACCACCGCCTCGTCCCGCGCAGGCTCATTGATCGCCACCGCTGGCGGCTCGTCCTGCACGACCTCCAGCCGAAGCACCGATGGCGACGGCGGCGTCAGCCCATGCTCATCGCGGGGCTCGATCGTCATCGCCACCTGCGCCTCGGGCTTGAGCGAGACACGCCACACACCGCCATCGCCCACACGCTCCAGCCCCTCGGCAAAGCCTGCGTCCCCAAGCTGCTCCTCGGCAAGTGCGGCTGCATCGATCCACCGCGGCAGCGGCTTGTTGAACCGAAGCGATACCACCACATCCGAACCCGCCAGCACGGGCGAGGAAGCACCCATCACACGCTCGCTGGCATCCAGCGCCAGCGCCTCGCCGCTCAGAAAGCCCGCCACACCGGCCCGCTCGGCGTAGGCAGGCAGGGCCGCATCGACCTCCACGCCCACGAGCCGCGGCCTGGGCACCAGCCTCAGTTCACGAGACTCGCTGCGGTCATCGGCGCTGACAAACCTGTACTCGAGCACCGCCTCTCGCTCAAGCTGGGGCGTTTCCGTCAGCCGCTCATACACCTCGCCCGTGATGAGTTCGCCCTCACGATCGATCGAGCCTTCACGCCGTTGTGACGCCATGGGCAACATGCGCCACGCATCCGCCTTGCCGTCCCTTACCACCCTGAGCTCAACGTCCACCTCGCTCTGCCCCAGGCCGCGGTTGGTGCTCGTCAGCAGCGCACGCAGCACCACTGGCTCCCCGGCCGGGTGCACGCCGTCTTCACCCATGGCCACCACACCCGTGCGCTTGGGCCACTGCACATCGCTCCACGGCAGGAACAGCCGCTGCGCGCCGATCGCTGCAAGCGACGGGCTCAACACGATCAGCACCAACGCAACAGCGCTCGCGCCCGCGCCCGCCATGAGACCCCGTCGCGCAGGCTCGCTGCGGATGAGCGACTCCACGCGCACCTGCCTCGCCGCAGCGGTCGCACGCTCGACAGCCGAGCGCCGGAGGGATTGCGTCAGCGCCGGCTCCGTGCCGGTCTCGCCTTGCTCCGCCCAAGCGCCTTCAAGCTCCAGCGCCGAGGCAAGTTCGCCGCCAAGCCCCGGCGAGCCTTGAGCCGCGTGCGCCTCTTCCACCCTGAGCGCCATCGTCGTCAGGCTCGGCCTGAACCCAAGCGCCCTCGCCAGCCATGCACGAACACACCAGGTAAGCCCCGTCAAGCCCGCTGCCAGCAGCACGACCCGCAGCCCCCAGGGCAGCCTCAGCACGTAGTCCATCAGGACCAACGCAACCACGCCGCCCACCGACACAGCCACCACAAGACCTAACGCACGCAGCACCAGCACGCGGCGAGCGCGCAGCCGAAGCCCGCCGAGCATCTCGGCCAGCGCACTCGAAGATGACGAGGCCGTCTGCGCCATCCATTGCCTCCTGCGGCATCACCAACCGCCCGCAACCCAACGTCTACCAACAGCCGCCCACGCCGCTGCAACCTGCCCTCACGCCAGCTTCAACAGCCTGCGAACCACCCACTCCGCCGTCAACAGCGTGATCAACACAATCAGCATCAGGGGCGTATCCCAAAGCGTCTGAACCCGCGGCGGCGACGCCACCACCACCTCACGGTTCGGAATCTCCTCCGGCAAGGATGCCAGAGCATCCGCCTCCACCACGCGCCCACCCGTGCGATCAGCAAGCTCAGCAAGCAATGCGTGATCGGGCCGCGGATCTCGCTGCTCATCATCGGCTCGCACCACACGCACCTGCCCGTCCAGCCCGCTGCCCGCCAGCAGCGGCGTCACCGCGCGCACGCGGTACACCCCCGGCTCGTCAGCGATCCACGTGCCCAGAAGCTGCGGCGTCTCCTGGTCCGGCCGCCGAAGCGTCACCATCACACCCGGCTGCTGGGACGCCTCCTGCCCGGCGCCAGCCTCACGCAAAAGCTCCACCTCCACCGTCAGCCCCGCCGCATCGACCAGTGCCTGGTCCAGCAGCCGCAACTCGACCGTCGCTGCCCGCCCCGCGATCGGCTGACGCGGATCAATCGCAAGCGATGCCTCCGCGCCGAGCCTCGCCACGCTCTGGCGGCCTGCCATGCGAATCACCGGCAACCAGAACCGATCAAACAGCAAGTCGCCAAGCCCGTACCGCCAGCGCCACGTTTCATCCGTGGCGATGTACACCACGCGCCCCGCGCCGTACCGCATCGTCACCACCGCCGGTGCCGCATCCATGCTCGACTCACTGCCGCCGGCTTGCGCGCTGGCCAGCACCACCGCTGCCGGTTTCAGCAGCGATGGCTCGATGAACTGCACGCCCCACAGCCGGCTCCACCCCGTCATCGGGTCGCTCAACTGTGCCGGCCAGGGTTCGTCCGCTGTGTCTCCGAGCCTCAGCACCCCCAGCGCATCAGCGCCGCTCGTGCGCATCAGCGTCACTGGCTCGCGCCACGTCGGCATCGCGCCGCCCTGACCCGACGACGTTGCAAAGGGCAGCAGCGCCGCCAGCGGCGTGCCTCGATACGCATGGGGCGTAGCCGTCGGTCCACCGATCCACACCAGCCCCGCCCCGCGACTCGACACGTGGTCACGAAGCTGCGCCATCGTCTCCTCGCCGATCAGTTCCGGCTGCACATCCCCGAGCACCACCACATCGATCTCCGCCCACTCCTCGGGCGATGCGGGCAGCGAAACAAGCGCGATGTTGCCCTCCTGCGTGTAGCGACGTCGCTCGGCCAGCAGCAACGCCGAAGAAGTGATCGACTCCTCGCGCAGCAACAGGTTCTTGAGATAGCGATGCTCCCAGCGGGGCGTGCCGTCGAGATACACAACCCGCAGCGGCTCATCCAGCACATCGATCTGCACCTGCTGGCTGTTGTTCTCGCTGACGAGATCGTCCGCGCCCGCATCCATCTCCACACGCCAGCGCTGCACACCCGCCTCGGCCGGCGTGCCGACCAACGTCAGCGAAGAACGAGTTCCCTCGATCGCCACTTCACGCTCGTCGAGCACCTCGCCGGTCACCTCATCCAGCAGACGCACCATGACACTCCGCGACGCTGCAGCATCATCGGCCACCTGCTCGAGCCGCACCTGCACCGGCACCGCATCAGATGCAAACGCGCGGCCAGGCGCTTCGGCAGTGAGCGTCACATCCCGCGTGCTGCCCCGCGCGCCCAATGGCACCGAGAAGATCGGAATGCCCCTCGCCCGCACCTCATCAAGCACGCCCGCATCCACGCCCGAAGTGCTTCGGCCATCGCTGATGACCACCACGCCCGCCACCGAGCGTGCCGCGGTGCGATCCAGCGCTGTGTCCAGCGCGCGCGCAAGATCCGTCCGGCCTCCCGCCGCCTCACCCAGATTCAGACCCACGCTGCTCGCCTCAGCACCTCCAACAGTCCGCAGATCAAACGCCCCGTCAGCAAAGCCCAGCCAGACCAGTTCAGAGCGCTCCGACCGCTGCGACCACGCCGGCCATGCAGCCCGCAGCGCCTCGCGCAGTTGCTCGTCGCGGCTTACGCCACCCGGCCCGTCGGCGGCCTGAAGCGAACTGCTGCGATCCACCAGCACGAGGATCCAGTCAGGCTCCACGCGCCTTGAACTCTCGATGAGCGCCGGACCACTGACCATCACCAACACCAACACCAGCGCCGCTGCACGAAGCCCGCCGAGCGCACCCTTCAATCCAAGACGCAGCGGCAGCCGCCGGTACACCCACCACGCCAGCGTCAACGCCAGCCCAATGAGCACAAGCCACAGCCAGCCCGGCATCGGCCGCTGCCAGCCAAAGCGAACGCCCTCTTCCCCAAAGCGAATCGACTCAAGCCCGAGCAGCGTGTTGAGAACCTCATGCAGCGCTTCGCTCATGCCGCCGCCCCCTCGCGCGTGCGCTGCCTGCCACCCGCTGCTCGTCCCAGCATCTGCGAAGCGCTCGCATCCACATGGCTCGCCCGCCGACTCAGCAGCGCCTCGGCAGCCAGGGCCAGCAGCAACAGCACCAGCGCCGGCAGCGCCCATCCCGCATCGATGCGCGTCGACGACCGGCGCTGATCGTCACGGACCTGCGCCTCCTCGCCGATGATCGCTGGCCGCTGACCGGTCGCCGCTGCAAACCAGCCCGCAACCTCCTCGGCTGACCTTGTTCGACTCCGGCCCGCCGCGGCATCGGGGTTGACGACCGCAAGCCCCGCCTGCGCGCCCGTCTCATCCAGTGCTGTCCACACGCCCGCGCGACGCACCGCCTCACCCGACTGCACATCGACGCGCTGACGGCCGGCCATCACGAGTTCAGCCGTCGCTGCCGGCACCCGCAGCCGCTGACCCGCGATCGAAACCGCGGGCGGACTGGCCGCATCCACACCCTGGCGGAGCACCTCCTGCATCAACGGCACAAACAGCCCTCGCGCCGGAAGGTCCGTCCACTCAAGGTCCATCGACAGCGCCATCAACACGACCAGCCCGCGACGCGCTTCGCCCCGGCCCGCCACGATCAGCGGCGATCCGTCATCCGCCTGCAGCACCCGCTGCGCTTCGCCAGCCTGCACCTCGAGCACAAGCCGCACGGGCACCGCGCCCGCGATCTCGCCAAGCTCCGGCTCAAGAACCCCGAGCAGCGAGCCCACACGCGAAACATCAATGCTGACGGGATCCGCCAGCGTGCGCACGGATCCCACCGTCCAGCCAGGGCCCGTCGCTCCGAGGCCCAGCGCCTCGGTCATCTCCTGAGGCCACACGGGTGAGCCGCGCTCCTCAGCACTCGGCATGACCACCAGCAGCCCGCCCCGCGATACGAAGTCACCAAGCCTTGACCACCCCTCGGCGCTCACACGATCGGGCTCGATCAGCACGATCGCGTTCAGATCGCTCAGCCGTTCGCGCTCGATGCCCGCTGCGGGCAGGTCCCGAAGCTCAAGACCCGATGCCTCAGCATCCGGCGCCAGTGCAAGCCGCACCCAGTCTGCCGGACCGAAGTCCGCCACGCTCGTCGCTCGGCCCAGGCCCGTCGCGCCCGCCAGCGCGATCTGCAGCGTGGGCCGCTGCTGGACCGTCGCATACCGCACATTGTCGCCGGGCAGGTCATCACCATCGAGTTCGGCGCGCAGCGCGACACCCCGCGCAGCATCCTCGCCCGCAGCAGAGCGATCAAAGACGATCACCCCGCGACCGACCGTCTGGCCCTGCGACCACCGAACGAGCGTCTCGCCGATGGGCGTCGACCAGCTCTCAGCACCCGTGCGCCTCCGCAGCAGCACGCGGCTGACCGCCTCAGCAGTGCCCGTGCGTTCAAGCTCGATCTGCACGCGGTCGCCCCCGAGGTCATCCGCAGCAGCGACGCCTCGAACGGGCGACACGCCCGCGAGCGTGACATTCGTCACCGGCGTCTCCCGCGGCGGGGAGATCAAGAGCGTGATCGCCGAATCCTCGGGCAGCCCCGCCAGCGCCCCCTCCGTCTCAGCCGTGCCATCAAGCCACTCGCTCAGCGCCGCAACGACAACCTGCCCGCTCGCCGGGCTATCGAGGCCCTCGTCATCGGCGCTCGCCGTCATGTCTTCGAGCACGAGATCAAACGCGCCCTGCAGATCGGCCCTCGCATCGGTCGGCTCAAGCTGCTCCAGCAGTCGCCTCACCGCTGCCAGATCCGTCGATGGCCCCAGCACGATGCCCCGTGCCGGCGCGCTCATCGAGATGAGCGCAACACGGTCGCCACGCATGCCATCGAGTTCACCCATGAGTTCGCGCGCCGCAGCCCGATGTCGTTCGAGCGCCGGTTGCCCCGATGCATCAAGCGCTGTCGAGGCCAGGCTGTCATCGATGATCAGGTACACCGTGCGAGCGCCCGGGCCATCGAGTCCCGCTGCGTGCAGGGCCGGACGCCCCAGTGCCACCGCCAGCAGCACCAGCGCAAGACACCGCAGGGCAAGCAGCAGCCATCGCTCGATGAGCAGCCGCTTGCGCGTGCGTCGATACGCCTCTTCGAGGAACCGCATCGCCGCCCAGCGAATGGGCTTGCGACGCCGACGCATCAACAGATGAATGAGAATCGGAACCGCAAGGCATGCCAGCCCTGCTGCAAACAGCGCGGGGTTGAGCATCGGCATCACGACCGGCTCCGCTTGCGGATGAACGCGTTGCGGTGCGCGACGAAGTGCGCCAGAGGCGGGCCGAGCCAGTCGTGCGTATCCACAAGCTCATAGTCAAAGCCAAGCGAAACCACGCTCCGCTCTACCTGCGCCCGATGCGCTTCGAACGCCTCCAGATACGCCTGGCGTATCGCCCGCGGGTCCAGCCGCAGCAACTCCTCCCCCTCAAGACCCTCGAAGGGCGCCACGCCCGCAAAGTCAAACTCCCGCTCGGCCCGGTCGACCACCTGGAACGCGATCACGTCGTGCCCGCGATGACGAAGCCGGCCCAGCGCCACACGCAGCGGCTCGGGATCCTCAAAGAAATCACCGATGATCGCGATCAGGCACCGGTTGTTCACACCCGCAAGCACCTGGTCGACCGCCCGCGGCAGGTTCGTCTTCGCATCAATTGTCTGCATGCTCAACAGATCGACGATCTGCTTCCACGTCCGCTGTGCGCTCGAACGCCGAACCGCTGCCCGCACCTCGTCCGCGTAGACATACAGCCCGGCGCGATCGCCCTGCCGAAGCGTGATGTAGCTCAGAGCCGCCGCCAAGGCCGTGGCATGGTCGAACTTGCTCCAGTACGCCCGCCCGTCGGGGCTCTCCTTCCGACCGGCGCCGGATGCCTCAAGAAAGCTCCGCGAGCCGTAGTCCATCGAGCCCGAGGCATCCACGAGCGTGATCAGGTCGAGGTTCGTCTCCTGCTGGTACTGCTTGAGGTGCAGCTTGTCGCTTCGGGCATACACCTTCCAGTCGAGGTGCCTGAGGTCATCGCCCGGCACATACGGCCGGTGCTGGGCAAACTCGACGCTGAACCCCTGGTAGGGCGAGCGATGCTAACCGCTCGTCACGCCCTCGATGATCATCTTGGCGCGAAGCTCGAAGGTCTTGAGCCTGGCGAGTGTCTGCGGATGCAGGTAGAGCGTCGCATCCTGTCCGCTCGCCGATCGGGCGCCAGCCTCCGCCTCGCCCCCCGGAGCGCGTGTCACGCCGCTGGCAGCGGCTTCTGGGTTGGCGGAACGACCCGCGGGCGAAGACATCAGAACATCCTACGGCGACAAGCCTGCCGGGCTGCATCCTCGCGACCTCTGCCGCTCAGACCAAACCTTCTCCTCGCAAAAACAACGCTGACCACGGGCGCATGCCCCGTGGCCAGCGATCGCGGGTGGTAAACACCCGTCTGGAGGGTTTGGTTGGCAGCCGGCCGAGGCTGCCGATGAGTCTCAGAGACCGCCCGCCCGCTCGGTGAGCAACGCAAGGTCTTCCGCGTTGACCTCACCATCGCGGTTGAAGTCCGCCCGCTTCTCGCCCTTGCTCACCGCATCGGCAGCCAGCGCAAACTCGCTGGCATCGATCACGCCGTCACGGTTGGCATCGACCCAGCGTGCCCCGCCCCGCTGGCCACGCTGGCCCCGCGGGCCCGACTCGCCGCGCTTGCTGCGCATGCCCTGCATGGCTTCTCGCGCCGCCTGCCGCTCGGTCTCGCTCAGGGCGCCATCGCCATCAGCATCAAACTTCTCGAGCATGCGCGCCTTCATCTGCTCGCGTGCCTCGGGACCACCAAGACCGGGGCCACCAAGACCGGGACCAGCATTCGCACCACGACGAGCACCCCGACCTTCCGGCCCGCCCGCCCCGCCGCGCTGACCCCCGCGAGGATGCATCCCAAACCCGCCCGTAATCTCCTGCATCCGCTCGCGCGAGGCCTCGCGGGCGAGTTTGCGCTCTTCACCCGTGAGCTTGCCATCGCCGTCGGCGTCGAACTTGGTGAGCATCTCGGCCTTGAGTGCCTCGACTTCGCCCTTGATCGTGACCTTCATCACCGTCTTCTC
>CAZSBR010000005.1:0-8728 GCA_964605165.1 uncultured Phycisphaeraceae bacterium | reverse complement strand
CAACAGCCGCCAGCCCGCGTGTGCTCTCAAGGCAAGTGCCGATGCTTCAACGAGCCGTCCTCCCGAGCATTGCAGCAAAATCTCATTCCACCCGTCCGGTGCCGAATCGCCAGACCTCGCGTCGAGCGGGCACAGCCAAACAAACACCCTGAATCCGCATCGCCCGCTTTCCCAACAACATCCCGGAAGGACGGCTCTCTCATGCACACCCCCAAACACGCCGGCTGGGCCTATCTGCTCTGGTTCTGCTGCCTGCTCGGATTCTGCGGCATCCACCGCTTCTATGTGGGCAAGTGGCTCAGCGGCCTCATCTGGCTCTTCACCTTCGGTCTGCTCGGCCTCGGCCAGTTCATCGACCTGCTGCTGATCCCCTCGCTCGTCGACCGCCGAAACATGCGGTCGTACATGCAGGGCAAGCTCATCTACGCCTGAGGCGAGGTCAGTAATCGCCCGTGAGCGTCTCGGCCGCGTACCGTTGGCCCATGGCCAAGAGCAGGCACGTCATCCTGATGAAAGCACCCGCCGAGGACGCACCGCCCGCAAGCCAGGGCTTGCCGCTGGGCTCTCAGAAGGACGTCCGTGAGATCCTCAGCCGGTTCAACACCGCGCCCGACGGCGGCAAGGGCTCCATCGGCATCGACCGGCTCTATGGCCCGGGCTTCATCGCCGAGATCCCCACGAGCCTCGATGAGCTCAGCCAACTCATGGTCCACATCGACGACGAAGAATCCGCATGGCCCGTCATGCAGCGACTCTGCAGACAGGCCGGCTGGGCCATGTGCGATGTCGAAACCGGTCGGCGATTCATTTGAACGCCCCACCGCCGCACGCCTGAAGGAGCAACGCCATGCCCACCTACGTCTATGAAGTGCTCACAGCGCCCGATGGCGATGGCACAGGCGAGTTCTTCGAGGTCGAACAGCCCATGAAGGACGACGCCCTCACCAAGCACCCCGAAGACGGCAGGCCCGTTCGCCGCGTCCCCGCAGCGCCCACCATCCTCGGCAAGTGGTCCGACACCAAGTCCGCCAGCGCGCTGAGCAACGCAAACCTCGACCGCATGGGCATGACCAAGTACGAACGCAAGGGTGACGGCTACTTCGAAAAGACCGCCGGCAAAGGCCCAAGCACCCTCAACGCCGACTGAGCCCAAGCACCCTCAAACCACCGCCGGGAGATCTGCGTGAGCGCTCACCCCATCCTCTCAAGCCCCATCACATTCGGCGAGATCGAAGCACCCAACCGCGTCTTCATGGCGCCCCTCACCCGCAGCAGGGCGCAGCAGCCCGGCGACATCCCCTGGGCGCTCAACGCCCAGTACTACCAGCAGCGGGCAAGCTCCGGCCTCATCATCAGTGAAGCCACCCAGATCAGCCCGCAGGGCAAGGGCTACGCCTGCACACCCGGCATCCACTCAGAAGCCCAGGTCACCGGCTGGAAGCTCGTCACCGACGCGGTCCAGGCCCGCGGCGGACGCATCTTCTGTCAGCTCTGGCACGTCGGGCGCATCAGCCATGTCGACCTTCAGCCCGGCGGCGCCAAGCCCGTCGCGCCCTCTGCTGTGCGCGCCAAGAGCCAGACCTACACCTCGGCCAACGGCCAGCGCGTCGATGTCTCTGAACCCCGCGCCCTCGAGACCGACGAGATCCCGGGCATCGTCGAGCAATACCGAACCGCAGCGTTCAACGCCAAGGCCGCCGGCTTCGACGGCGTCGAGATCCACGGCGCCAACGGTTACCTGCTCGATCAGTTCACACGCGACGGCACCAACCTCCGCACCGACGACTTCGGCGGCAGCCTCGACAACCGCCTCCGCCTGCCCACCATGGTCGCCGAGGCCGTCTGCGATGTCTGGGGCCCCGGCCGCGTCGGCTACCGGCTGAGCCCCATGGGTGAAGCCAACGACCTCCGCGACTCCAACCCCGATGAGACCTTCGGCGAGCTTGCGCATCGATTGGGCGCGATGAACCTTGCATACGTCCACGCCGTCGAGGCCTTCCGCGTCAGCACCCGCGATGAACGCAACGAACGCGTCCACGCGGTCGTCCGTGAGCGCTTCAAGAACGCCGGCGGCTCGATCTACATCGGCAATGGCGGGCTCATGCCCGTCGATGCCGAAGAGCGCCTTGAACAAGGCCTCGCAGACGCCATCGCCTTCGGCGAGCTCTACATCGCAAACCCAGACCTCGCTGAGCGCGTTTCGCAGGGCGGGCCTTACAACGAGCCTGACCGCGATACCTACTACACCGGCACCGAGATCGGCTACACCGACTACCCGTTCCTCGAAGACGCAGCAACCACGCAGCGCTGATGGCTCTTCGCCTCAGCCCTCTGTCAAGGTCCGCGGCCGATTGGGCAATCTCAGCACCACCAGCACCGCGAACAGCGCGCACGTCTGCGCGTTGATGTGGAACGGATCAAACGCGCTGACGAGCCCCAGCCCGAGCATCGCCCACAGCGGGCCATCTCGATAGCCCGGCGGACCATCGCCCCGCTCGAAGCGTGCTGCGCCCGCCAGCGCGCGCACATACACATGCAGCATCAGCAGCAGGCCGATCACGCCGCCGGTCGCTGCGATGTGCGCAAGCCCATTGTGCGCATGCGCGTGCACGTTGACAGGCCGGCCATCGGGCGCCCGCACATGCTCGAGCACCCATGCCTGGTAGCCACCCGTGCCCACGCCGTGGATGGGGGCGCTCTCAAAGGCCTCCCACGCCCACAGCGCCATGCCGATGCGCGCGCCGGTATCGGTCGTGAAGTCTCGCTCTTCGATCGCGCGCGTGATCTCAACGCGGGCCGACTCGACGCGCTGGCCGAGCCCATCGCCTCCGAGCACCCCCACGCCGGCTGCGACCGCACCGAGGATGAACACCAGCGCGAGCGCAGCACCCGCGACCGCCAGCTTGTGCTTCGAGCGCCACCACCATGCAATGGCCGTGAGACCCACGAGCCCCATCGCGGCCAGCCAGGCACCCCGCGTGCCCGTGGCGACGATGCCCGCCGCTGCCGAAGCGCTCCCCAACACCCCCACGAGCCGCCAGCCGCTGCGCCCCCACGCCGCTGCGGGCAGGTGCAGCCCGAGCAGCCCGACGAGCAGCGTGCCACCCACCACCGGGTCCCACCACCCGCTCCACCGCCCGGGCATGCGGTTGTAACGCAGCTCGCTGATGTCGAAGACCACGCCCAGCCCGTGCATGAGCTGGGTGAACTGGCCCACGTGCAAGCCGATGATCACCGCCCCCAGCAGCAGCGCCCGATGCTCCATCAGGGGCCAGAGCATGAAGGCCAGCGCCACCCATCGCACCACGCCGAGTTCGTCAAGCCCCTGCGCCCGATCGGGCGACCACAGCAAACCCAACAGGCCCCACGCCACCGCCAGCGCCACCGCCAGCGCGGTCGTGGACAGCAGCATGCTGCCCCATGTGCGCCAGTACCTGTGCGCACGGACGATCGCTGCGATGCCAGCGGGCGCCAGCGCAAGCTCGCTTGCGCTGGTCGGGCCGGCCAGCGCTGCGCACGTGAGCATGCCACAGAGAAGATGCACCTTGAGCCCGAAGGGGTCCACCCGCCGCTGATGGTCGAAGTCGATCTCGCCCGGCGCGGTCCGCCGCGCCAGCCGCGTGAAGAACGGTGTGAAATCGGGCATGGCCCGCGATGATGCCCAGCCCAGCCGCGGTCCGCAACACCCCGGCCGAGCGATCGGCACCCGCACCTGTTGGCATTCACGCCGCAGCGGCCCGCCGGATACGTCACCTCAGGACGCAACAATCCTTCCAAAGACCGAATGTGCCGAATCTTCCTCTCTGGCTGCACAACCCCGATCGATGTTCGGGGTACATACTGATGGAGCCGGTGCGCCCCCATGGCCGTGCCGGTCGATAGCAGACGCAAGGGCTCCGCTCGGAATCGTGAGCGGGCACCGACGTCCGATGGGCTGTCCGCAAGGCCGGCCCGAGGAGCACCAGGCATGGATGACATCCGCCGCATCGTGCGCATTGCCAGCCGCAGACTGCTGATCATCGATCTCATCGGGTCGGCTGCATGGGCGCTGACGATTGTCACGCTGGCGCTGGTCGCGCTGCTCATCGCTGACCGCACGATGGCGCTGGGCCTGCCCTGGATGCAACTCGCGCTGGGGGCTGTGGGCGCTGGAGCGCTGGGCGCTCTCGCCTGGGCACTCGCAACGCGTGCGCGCGAGGCCGAGGTCGCACGCATCCTCGATGAGAAGGCCGAGCTGCGCGAATCGCTCAGCACAGCCCTTGCTGTCGAACGCTCGACCGATGCGTGGTCGCAGGCTGTGGTCAACAGCGCGGTGGCCAAGGCAAGGCGGGTCGTGGTGCCCGATGCGCTGCCCATCGAGGGCCCGCGATTCTGGCAGGTGCCTCTCGCATCGCTGATGGCGTTCACCGTGCTGTGGTTCCTCATGCCGCAGATGGACCTGCTCGGCAAGCAAGCAGAACAGCAGGCGCAGATCGACGAGGTCCGCGAGATTCAGGATGCCAAGACGGAGGCGACCGCCGCACTGGAACGCACCAAGGCGATCCTTGCCAAGTCCAACATCGAGCTCGGCTCGCTCGAAGCCGATGCGCTCGAGCTCACCAGCAACGAGCTTGATGAGAAGGCCACCGCAGCCGAGGTCCGCAACGTTGCGATGCGCAAGCTCACCAGCCTGACGCAGGAACTCGATGAGAAGCTCAACAACGAACAGGCCCAGGCATCGCGCGCCCTCGAGACCATGCTCCGCCAGATGCGCACGCCCGGCCAGGGCCCGCTGACGGATCTCGCACGCGACCTCGCCCGCGGCGACATGCGCGGCGCCAAGGCCAAGCTGCAGGAACTCGAGAAGAAGCTCAGCGATGGCTCGCTCACCAAGGAACAGCAGGACACCCTTGCCCAGCAGCTTGGCAACGTCGCAGAACAACTCGAGCGCGCCGCACAGGAGCGCACCAATCTCGAGCAGGCCCTCCGCCAGGCCGGCATGAGCGCCCAACAGGCGTCGCAGGCCGCTTCCAACCCCGAGCAGCTTCAGCAGGCGCTCGACCAGATGCAGAACCTCAGCGAGGAGCAGAAGCAGCAGCTTCAGCAGCAGGCACAGGCCGCCCAGCAGGCCGGTCAGCAGGCCCAGAACCTCGGGCAGGCCATGCAGGCAATGCAGCAAGCCATGCAGCAGCAGGCCGGTCAACAGGCGGGCGAGCAGGGCCAGATGAACCAGCAGATGCAGCAGGCCATGCAGCAGATGGCCGGCCAGCTCAGCGATATGGAGATGATGCAGCAGGACATGCAGGCCATGGACCAGGCGATGCAACAAGCGATGCAGCAGCTCAGCCAGCTCGGGCAGGCCAATGGCGAACAGTCCTGGGCGCAGTGCAACAACCCCGGCCAAGGGATGGGCCAGAACGGGCCATGGGCCGCCGGGCAGTCCAACAGCCAGGGCGGCGGCTCGGGCGGGCCCGGCCAGGGCACCGGCACCGGCCCCGAAGCGCAGGCGGCCGACTTCATGACCGAGTCCATCAAGGCCCGCGTCAACAACCAGGGCGGCCCCATCATCGGCTCACGCCTCGTCTTCGGCGACTCCATCCGGGGCGAGTCCGTTCAGGAGTTCCAGGGCGCCGTCGCAAGGGCCGCCGAGAGCGCCACCACCGAAGCACTCGAAGAACAGCTCGTGCCTCGCGAGTTCCACGAATCCGTCAAGGCCTACTTCGGCAGGCTCGAACGCCGCGCACAGCAGGAGGCGCAGTCCGCTCCGGCCAGCGATCCCGAGTAACCAACTGAGCTCAAAGCCAACAGCAGCTTTGAGTAGATCTGGACACAAAGCATCATGACCCATTGCCCCTCGTCGCCCCTCGGGCGCCTGGCCATCCTTGCACTCGCCTTCATCGGTGCGATGCTGACCACCGGCTGCAGCCAGAGCGAACAGGACAACCAGCCAGCCGTCACGCTCTACAGCTCCGTCGATGACTTCCTGCTCCGTGAAGTCGTCGATGACTTCGAAGCACAGAGCGGCATCCGCGTCGAGCTCGTGGGCGACACCGAAGCCACGAAAACCACGGGCCTCATGCAACGGCTGCTCGCAGAACGCGATGCGCCGCGCGCCGACGTCTGGTGGTCGAGCGAACCGTTTGCTACCGAGCGCCTCGCCCGCGAGGGCATCCTCGCGCCCATGCCCGGGTCCATCACGAGCAGCCTGCCCGAGACATGGCCCGAGGATCTCATCGCCGAGCACTGGATCGGCTTTGCGCTCAGGAGCCGGGTGTTCGTGGTGCGCACCGGCGCGCTGGACGATCCGCCCACAACGCTCGCCGAACTCACCGACGAACGCTACCGCGGTCAGGTCGCCATTGCGCGGCCCGAGTTCGGCACGACGCGCGGGCACGTGGCTGCGCTCGTCGAGGCCTGGGGCGCTGAGGGCTTTGAGGCATGGCTCAGGGCCATGGTGGACAACGACCTCCGTGTGTATTCGAGCAACTCCGCGGTCGTGCGGGCGGTGGCGCAGGGCGAGGTGCTCATCGCGCTGACCGATACGGACGACATCTGGGCCGGCCAGCGCAACGGCTGGCCCATCGAAGCCGTCTATGAAGCCATGCCTCCTGAAGCGGGCTCACCCGAGGCCCAAGCGCCCTTCCCCTCAACCGGCCCGCTGCTGCTGCCCAACACCGTGGGGCTCGTGCAGGGCAGCCCCAACCCGGAGCATGCGCGCACGCTGATCGAGTTCCTGCTCTCGCCGCGCACCGCTGAGCGGATCGCGCAGAGCGATTCACACAACCTGCCCATCCGCCCCGAACTGCGAAGCAAATACCAGCAGTGGGGCCCGCCCGAGGGCGTGCCCGTGCGTGTTGGCCCCGTGGCTGATGCTGTGCCCGAGGCGCTGGCGATCGTCGAGCGCGTGCTGGGCAGCCCGTGACCGCCCGGCTCATCGGCATGGCCCACCCCTACCATGCAGACATGACAAGCACGCTTTCCGACGTGTCTGATGCTGCTCTTGCCACCGAAGTTGACGCTCGCATCGATGCGATCGCCAGCGAGCTGGTCGCGTTTCGCCGCGATCTTCACCAGCATCCGGAGCTGAGCTACCAGGAGCATCGCACGAGCGCACTCGTCGCAGCGGAACTCGCCAAGCTCCCGGGCATGGAAGTCAAAGCCGGGCTCGCCGGCGGCACGGGCGTCGTTGCGCATCTGCCGGCAACCGATGGCGCAAGCAGCCGGCCCGCGGTCGCCCTGCGCGCAGACATGGATGCGCTGCCCATCAAGGAAGCAACAGGCCTGCCGCACGCCTCGACCACACCCGGCGTGATGCACGCCTGCGGCCATGATGGCCACACCGCCATCCTGCTCGGCGCAGCACGCGTGCTCGCTTCGCTCGATCGCCGCCCCAACCCCGTCACCTTCATCTTCCAGCCCGCTGAAGAGAACGGCGGCGGCGGCGAGCAGATGTGCCTCGATGGCGCGCTCGATGGCGGCGCCACCAATGCCAACCCGGGAGGCGTTGGTCCGAAGGTGGACCGCATCTTCGGTCTCCACGGCTGGCCCCAGGTACCACTTGGCATGATCGGCTCCAAGGCCGGGCCCATGCTCGCAGCGACGGACGACTTCCACGTCACAGTCCGCGGCGTGGGCGGGCACGCCGCCATGCCGCACATGCTCAAAGACCCCGTGCTCGCAGCATCCGCGTGCGTCGTTCAACTCCAGTCGATCGCCAGCCGCGTGACCAATCCGCTTGAGCCCATCGTCTGCACCGTGTCCACCATCCACGGCGGCGTGGTCGACAACGTTGTCCCCGACACGGTCGAACTCACCGGCACCATCCGCACCCTTCGCGACAACACCCGCGCCGAGGCCCGGGCCGCGTTCTTCCGCATCGTCGAACAAACCGCCCAGGCGCACGGCTGCGAAGCCGATATCGACTGGAAGCCCGGCTACCCGGTCACACACAACGACGTGAAGGCAACGGCTCAGTTCTTCCATGCCGCCGAGCATGTTGTCGCAGCCGAGCACGTCTTCACCGTGCCCGAGCCCTTCATGGGCGGTGAAGACTTCAGCTACTACGGCCAGCGGGTGCCCGCGTGCTTCTTCCTGCTGGGCCTGCTGCCCGATGGCCAGGACGCCGATGCAGCGCCCAAGCTCCACCAGCCGACGTTCGACTTCAACGACGATGCGATCCCGCTGGGCGTGCGCATGATGGTGCAGCTTGCGCTGCGGTCAGAGACCATCAGCGCGAACGGCTGACCGCTGCAACGTGAGGACAAACCTCGCGCCCGCATCGCGCTCACGTGCACCGGTTTCGAGCTTGAGATCGCCACCCATCGAGCGGGCCGCCTCTCGCGCCAGCGGCAGGCCAAGGCCAAGACCCGAACTCGACGACCCGCGCTCACCGCCCGAATAGGGCCGAAAGATGCGGCGATGCCTCGAGCGATCAATGCCCACGCCGTTGTCCTCCAATATCACGCGAAGACCGTTGGGCGTGGGTTCCATGAGGAAGGACACGCTCAGGGCAACCTTCGGCCTTGCGTGGCGGGCCGCGTTGTCCACGAGATTGGAGACGATCCGCTGTACGAGCATCGGGTCGCATCGGACAGCGACATCTTCTCCGTGAGCGGCTTGCACCTCTCCGCCCTCGGCCTCGATGCGATGGCGAACCATGGGCTCGAGACGGTCGAACAGCTCACGGCTCGAGACGGTCACCAGCTCGATGGATCGTTTGACGCCTGACTGCGCAAGCACGCTCTCGACG
>CAZSBR010000004.1:0-35518 GCA_964605165.1 uncultured Phycisphaeraceae bacterium | reverse complement strand
GATGAGCCGCTCGGAGCGGCGTGAACTACTGATCGAGCCAGCCCGGATCAAGGTCCGTCGCTGGAGGTTTCTTCTCTGGAGCGTCGGGTGTAGGTCTCGACTTTGCTTCTTTGGCTCGCGTGTTGAACGTGTTCATGGCTGCATCGATGCCTTGTGTCAGCCAGGCCTCGCAGCAGTCCGCGGCCCTGGTGACGCCGGCATCAACAGCGGGCTTCTCGTCCTCACGGAACCGGCCGAGCACATAGCTCGACTTGCTCTCGCCGGGGTGCGGCGAGCCCACGCCCACGCGCAGCCTGGGGTAGGTGTCCGTGCCGATGCGCGTCCGGATGTCCTTGAGCCCGTTGTGGCCGTTCTCTCCGCCGCTAGGCCGCAGCCGAATCTCACCCACATCGAGCGCGGTCTCGTCGACGACGATCAGCAGGTCCTCGGCTGGGTTGAGCTTGAAGAACGTCACGGCCTCAGCCACGCTGATGCCCGAGCGATTCATGTACATCGTGGGCTTGACGAGCAGGGCCCGCTCGCCGGCGACCTGGCAGTCCAGCGTGTCCGCGTGAAAGCGGGCCCGCACGCGCTCGGTGGGCGCGTGCCGCTGAACAAGGCGATCGATCACCATCCAGCCCGCGTTGTGGCGGGTGTTGGTGTAGTCGTTGCCCGGGTTGCCAAGACCGACGATCAGCTTCATCGAGAAGGGTGCTCCAGTAGAACGTGTTCCGAGAGGGCTCAGTCTTCCTCGCTCTTGCGCTCGGTGAGCACCTCGGGCGAAGCAGCGGCATCGGTGTCCGAGGCTTCGTCGGCGACCTCTTCGGCTGCGGTCTCGATCTGCACCACGATGGCCTCGGGGTCGGTGAGGAGCTTCATCGTGGGAACCGGGAGCTGCACATCCCGAGCCTTGATGGACTCACCGACATCGAGACCGGAGATGTCGACCTCGATGGCTTCGACGATGTTGGAGACCTGCACGTCGAGCTCGATATCGTTGAGCTGCTTGACGAGCACGGCGCCAGAACGCTTGAGGCCCTTGGCCTCGCCGATGAAGGTCAGGTGCACGCGGGTCTGCACGCGCTCGGTGAGGTCCACACGGGCGAAGTCGGCGTGGATGATGTTGTCGCCGAGGTGACCGAACTGCAGATCCTTGAGCAGGACCGTCTCGGGCTTGGCCTCGTCGACCGCGATCTGGAAGACCTTCTCACCCTTCTTGATGTGGGAGAGGGTGTCCTTGGCGTCGAGCGTGATGGCGACGGGATCGAGCTTGTGGCCGTAGATCACGCCCGGCAGCTTGCCGCTGGCGCGATCACGCTGGGCGTAGCGCGTGCCGATCTTGTCGCGCTTGGAGCCGTGGAGGATGGGTGCTTCTTCGTGCATGGTGAACTCCTTGAGCAATCCTGGTTCGTTGTGCGTGTTGCTGACTGTCTTCCCGCCCATGAGCTTCATGAGGCGGCATCTACTTCTGTTTCGTGGCTCAGCGCTTGGGACCGGTGGTGATCTTGAACATGGCGCTGACGGACTCGTTGCTGTGAATGCGTTTCATGGCCTCGCCGAGGACGGGGCCGATATCAAGCTGCACGACTCGATCGAGAATCGGATCGACATCGTCGGGCAGCGGGATGGTGTTGGTGACGATGATCTTGCTGATCGGGCTGTCGGCGATGCGCTGCACGGCCTCGCCGCTGAACAAGCCGTGCGTCGCCGCGGCGATCACACTCTTGGCGCCGTTGTCCATCACGAACCTCGCGGCCTGGCAAATGGTGCCGGCGGTCGAGATCATGTCGTCGACCATCAGAACGTTCTTTCCCTCGACCGAGCCGATCAGGTGGCCTGTCGTGACCTCTGAACCGCTGACGCGGCGCTTGTTGATGAACGCGAGATCGCCGCCAAGGTAGTTGGCAAAGCTCTCGGCGACCTTGACGTTGCCGACATCCGGGCTCACCAGGCAGAGATCGCCCAGTTCGTCCCGCATGTTCTGGAAGTACTCGACGAGCACCGGCGCCGCGGAGAGGTGGTCCATCGGCAGATCGAAGAACCCCTGAATCTGCGCCGCGTGGAGATCGATGGCCAGCACACGGTGAGCACCGGCGGCGGCGATCAGGTTGGCCACCAGCTTGGCCGTGATGGGCACGCGCCCCTGGTCTTTGCGATCCTGGCGTGCATAGCCGAAGTACGGCGTGACGATCGTGACGCGGCTGGCGCTGGCCCGCAGCAGACAATCGCAGAACACGAGCAGTTCGGTGAGATTGTCGTTGACGGGCTTGCACGTTGAGATGACGACGAAGCAGTCCTTGCCCCGAACATCCTCATCGATGCGCACCAGCACTTCGCCATCAGGGAACACGAGCGTGCGGGCCTCGCCCAGTTTGTGACCGATGGCGTTGCACGCGGACTCTGCGAGCGCACGGGTGTTGCGGCCCGCAAAGATGCGAAGACCACTCGGCAGACCCTGAGCGGAATGAAGTGGCCGATGGCTCAAGTAGATGCTCCCTCACGCTTGCGATAGATCGCATCGACCTGAGCGAGATGCTCCGGCGTGTTGATGCTCAGGACGTCTTCGGGAGGCACAGCATCCAGCACCTCGACGGTGTGGCCTGCCTCGAGCAGCATGGCGGGCACATCGGTGATGTAGTACTCGCCGCTGACCGAGTCCTTGCCGAGGCGGCCCAGCGATTCGAACAGCGGGCCGTGCTTGAAGCAGTAATAGCTCGGGTTGATCTCTCGGATCTGCAGTTGCTCGGGCGAGGCGTTCTTCTGCTCCACGATGCCGGCGAACCGGCCGTTCGCATCTCGAACGATCCTGCCGTAGCCCGTCGGGTCATCGACCACGCTCGTGGCGAGGGTCGCGGTCGCCGAGGCCGAGGCATGGCGATCAAGCACCGCCCGAAGCGTCGAGGGGCGAATCAGCGGCCCATCGCCCGCGAGAACGAAAACAGGTGCTGCGGGCTCGACGCCCTCGAGCGCTTCGCGGGCACAGAGCACAGCGTGGCCCGTGCCGAGTTGTTCATCCTGCAAGGCAAAGACGACGTTCGAGTAGCCCGCCAGAGCGCTCTCGACATGCTCGCGGCCGTGGCCGACCACAACGACGATGCGCTGACAGCCGGCCTCGATGCAGGCATCGACCACGGCGCAGACCATGGCGCGCCCGCCCACATGGTGGGCCACCTTGGGCAGGTCCGACTTCATGCGCGTGCCCTTGCCGGCAGCCATGATGACCGCTGCGGGCTTGCTGGCAGATGAGGTCGAAGCTGAGGAAGGTGAGTTGGTCATTGCGTGGTGCGGACACCACGCTTACGAAGAAAAACATTACCCCGCCTGGATTCGAACCAGGACAAGCAGTACCAAAAACTGCGGTGCTACCATTACACTACGGGGCAATCAACGTGTTGAAACGCAGCATATCGAGCCTGATCGCGGGCAGCTCGGCTGCCTGCTGAGCCTGTGCTCGGCCGATCGGCGGACACGCTTGGGTTTCTTCTTCGCAGCGCGGGCGACGCCTCCTGTTGCTCATGAGCGGTTGATCACACATGACCAACCCTGCTCTGGGACCACGAACCACGATGGCGCGGTTCGCTGCCCGCCCCTCACGCCGACCTCATGGCTGAGCCACTTGATCGACTGGGCATGAAGCAACGCCCGCGGCACGATCGCCCGGTTCCAGAGGGACCGGACTTGGAGCTTGGACCCGGCTCGGCCGCGTGGGAGCTTCCATCGCTCCCGACAGGACCGGACCCTTGGCCGTGCCTCGTTCCTCGATGCTCAAACTCGAACACCGGGAAGTCATCACGGTCGGCTCCGCAAACTGATAGTAGGCCCGGCATGCCCTGCCGGGTCCAGCCACCGGGTTCGGCTATCCCTCGCGCTTGACGGGCTTGGCCTTGCCGATCTTGCGGTTTCGGCGGCTCGGAAGCGGCTTGGAGGCTGGTTCAGGCGGCGGCGGGGACTGGCCGCCAACGTCCGCATCGCTCGGGTCGGCGTCTTGGTAGAGCGCGGCGCTGGACACCACGTCGTAGCACGTGGCAAGCAGCCCCACGAAGGGGAACTTGCTCGACTCGAACGGGCTCGGGCCGAGGCGTCGCAGCAGCGGGTGGCTGACCTCCGGGCGGGCGATCGGGGCGTCGACAAGCTCAAGCTCATCGCCGGCGTGCCAGAAGCGATCCAGATCGGCGTCCAGAGGCCTCGATTCCACACCGAGGTGGGGTGTGTAGACGGGGGCGGCCTGGCCGACGATGGCGCTGCTCGTGGCCTGCCGGCGCTGGCGCAGCCGTTCGATGAGATCGTCGGCGGGCATGCCCCGCAGCGTGAATATCAGGAAGGGCTCTTCGGCGAGCTTGTCGGCGATGAGAAGCCCGAGGCAGACGGTGTGCTTGCACCAGGGCGACTCGTGCCCGCAGGTGCACGAGGGCCGAAGCTGCCGGGGCTCGGTCGGGAAGAGGTGCAAGCCGAAGGGCGCAAAGAGATCCTCGACATTCTGCGGAAGCTCGCCGCTGAGCATCTTGGCGGCATAAAGCGATTGGTCCGCCATCGCCTCGACGACCTCGATCCACTGCTCGTGGGTGAAGGTGTCGAGTTCGACCTGCGTCGTGTAGCTCGTCCGCCGACGACCCTGCACAGGGCCGAGGAAGGAGCCGCCTGCGATTTCGAGGCGTCTGGTCTGTCCGATCTTGGCGTATTCCATGGCCTCGGTGAGCACCGGGCCGGTAGCGGCATCCTCGAGAAGCCTCATCCAGCGCTGCGTGGCCCAGTGCTGGGGCAACTCGCCGCTGCGGTTGGCGAGCTTGACGCCGTAGCGCACCTTGCGGGGGTGCATGGTCAGCTCTTCGCGGCGGAACTCGCTGCGAGCGGTCGAGCGGTCGCCCCGGCGGTCAGCCACGGCGGGCGGCGCTGGGGCCGAGGAGACACGCGGCGGCTTGGGCGCCGAGGACACCGCCGGCTTGCGACCGGCGGCGTCGGCTTTGTCGGCGTTGTTGGCGGGTGGCTTGGTCACGGACTGTCGTGTGCTCCCTGAAGGCGGTGCTCGTAACGCAGACGCTACGCCTCGTCTGCAACCGCATCCTGCCGAAGCGTGAGAATGCGCTTGAGGTCATCGCTTGAAAGATCGGTCAACCAGCGTTCGCCCGAGCCGACGATGGACTCGGCAAGCTCGGTTTTCTGCTCGATCATCTCGTCGATGCGTTCCTCGAGCGTGCCACGCACGACGAACTTGTGAACCTGCACGGTGCGCGTCTGCCCGATGCGGAAGGCACGGTCCGTGGCCTGGTTTTCCACCGCGGGGTTCCACCAGCGATCGAAGTGGAAGACGTGGTTGGCAGCGGTGAGGTTCAGACCCACACCGCCGGCCTTGAGGCTCAGGATCATGATCGGCGCGCGGCTGGTCTCGGACTGGAACTGATCGATCATCGCCACACGCTGCTTCTGCGACACACCGCCGTGCAGGAAGAGCACCTCGCGCCCGAGCTCGTGCCTCAGCATCACGCTCAGAAGCTGGCCCATCTGCCTGAACTGCGTGAAGATCAGCGCGCGATCGCCCGCTGCGAGCACTTCGTCGAGCATCTGGAGGATGCGAACACACTTGCCGCTGCGGGAGGGATCGACCGGCGCATTGGCGGTGTGATCGCGCAGCGCCTGCGAGGGATGGTTGCAGATCTGCTTGAGCCGGATCAGCGCGCTGAGCACCATGCCCCTGCGATGCATGCCCTGGGCCTGCTCGACCTCGGCGAGCACGCGCTTGACCGTCGTCTCGTACAGCTCGGCCTGCTCGCGTGTGAGGTGGCAGTACTCGCGGGTCTCGAGCTTCTCGGGCAGGTCCGCGATGATGGTCGGGTCGGTCTTGACGCGGCGGAGCACGAACGGCCCGATGAGCGAGCGCAGCTGCTCGCTCCTGGGCTTGTCGCGATATCGCTCGATCGGCGCAGCAAAGCGCCGCTGGAAGTTGCCGGCCGCACCGAGGTAGCCCGGGTTGAGAAAGTCCATGATCGACCACAACTCGCTGAGGCGGTTCTCAACGGGCGTGCCCGTCAGGGCAATGCGTCGCTCTGCGACCAGCGAGCGCACCGCCTGCGACTGCTTGGCCTGCGGGTTCTTGATGAACTGCGCCTCGTCGAGCACGATTCGCCGCCACTTGACACGCTCGAGCGTTTCCTTGTCGCGGTGCGCAAGGGCATAGGTCGTGATGACAACGTCGGAGTCCTCGCACTGCTTGACGAGCGCATCGCCGCTGAGGCGTTCGGGACCGTGATGCACAACGACGTTGAGCGAGGGACAGAATCGGCCCGACTCCCTGAGCCAGTTGCCCACCACGGACATGGGCACAACGAGCAGTGTCGGCAAGACAAGCTCGTGCTTGGCGTCCACCTCGTCGAGCACCTGATCCTCGGGCACGTCCTCGGCGTGCTCGGTCGTCTGCTTGGCGATCGCCCGCTCGTAGGAGAGAAGCGCAATAAGCTGAACGGTCTTGCCCAGACCCATATCGTCCGCAAGGCAGGCACCAAAGCCGAAACGCTCGAGAAACGCCAGCCACGACACGCCCCGAAGCTGATACGGCCGCAGCGTGCCTTCAAACGTCTCGGGAAGCGACACATCCGGGAGCTTCTGGCCCATGCCCGACTGCTCGAGCAGCGCCGAGAGCCAGCCGCCGATCTCAAGCCCGAGCACGGGCACACCCGTCTTCTTGGTATCCGACGCATAGGCAAGACGCATCGCCTCGCCAAAGGCCATCTGGCCGCCCGGATTCTCGCGGATGAACTCGAGCGCAGCGTTGACATCTTCGGGCCGAATCTCGACCCACTTGCCTCCGAAGTTCACCAGCGGCGTGTTGCGATTGGCAAGCTGCTCGAACTCGTGGAGGCTCAGCGTCTTGTCCCCCACCGCGATCTCCCAGTGGTAGTTCACAAGCGTGCCGAGCCCGAGCTTGGCACCGCCCGCGCCGTCACCCATTGCGCCGATTTCGTCATCCGTCGGCGGGCCCGAGTCAATCCGCAGCCGGGTGCCCAGACGCATGGCGGGCGAATCCCACCACTCGGGCACCTGCACCATCACGCCCTGCTCTTCGAGCAGCGGACGATGCTCGCGCAGGAACTCGTAGGCCCGCTGCGTCTTCAGGAGCAGCATCGAGGGCTCAGCCTCCTGCAGCGCTTCCTCAAACGCGGGGCAGATGCGGCTGGCCCGGCCAAGCTCAGCCAGCAGCACCTCGTGGGGTGTATCGAGGCGCTTGCCCTCGATCGTCGTGCCCTCTGCGGGCAGGAGCCAGAGATCGTCGGCCTCGATGATGACGTTGGGATCTTCCGCGGAGCGAAGCTGGAACTTGAGCAGCCAGTGCATCTCAAGCTCGCTCGGGCCCGCTTCGTCCAGCCCGAGATCGATCGGCTCCTCGACGCGCACGCCAAGACGCCACGCGGACGTCTGGCCACGGAGATCCAGAGCGCCGATCCACTGGCGGACGGACTTGATCATCTCGCTCTGCAGGGTCGAGCTTGCGTCCATGGAGCCGCTGTCGCCGATCAGACCGCCGAGCCAGAGCAGGTGAGGGTCGTCCGCCTGCGCACGATCGCGCCCGGCCTCCAGCGCCTCGCCCATCTGCTCATCGTGGAGCACGCGGCGAACAGTCTCGTCGATGACCCAGCCAAGGAACGATTCGATGACGACCATCGCATCCTGCTCGGCTTCCACTGCAGACGCCCTGGCGACGGGCGGCAGAGAACGGGCGAGCAACTGCACACGCTCGGCCTGCTGATCGTCGCCCAGCCATGGCCGCCAGCTTGCGCTCATCGCGCCGCCGGGGTCGTGCATGATCATCGGAACGAACCGCTGCTGCGCCAGCAAATGCCGCGCGACGCGGGCAACGAGCGCAAAGGCCCGGACCGAAGAGCCGGCCAGCACCTGTGTCTGCACCGCCACGCCGCCCGTCGATGGCTCGACGAGAGAGACGCTGTCGTCATCGCGGTCGGCTCGCTCGATCAGGCGCTCGAGCACCTGGCTGACCGCTGCAGCCCTCGGCCTCGCAACGGGCACCGCGTAGCGCTCAAGAAACGGGGGCTCATCATCGAGTTCACCCGAGGCGGATCTGCCCGCTGCGTGGGCAAGCTCAGGGCTCGGCAGGGGCCGACCATCACGACCCGGCAGCAGCACATCGATGGTGGGCCCGCGGGGAGTCGCGCCGGACTCAGCCGGATCCTGCAGTTCACCGGGCTCAAGAATGCCGAGGGCTTCGAGCACGGATGCCGCGTCTGCAGCGAATGGATGGGTGTCCTCGTTGGCGCCGGGCTCGACGTTTCCATCCACGAAGCGATCGAAGGACTCGACCCATAAGGAGAGACACCCGTCCGCCCACGTGGCATGCACCGCGTCCATCAGCACCTCGCTCCCACCTTGGTGCATCCCGCTCAAGCGAGACGCTGCCTTACCGAAGTAAGGGCGCAGGGACTCGAACCCTGGACCCGCGGATTAAAAGTCCGCTGCTCTGCCAACTGAGCTACGCCCTCGATGCCCAGCCCACGCCGGGAAGGACTCACACGATACGCGGTTCATCGCCAGCGGTCAGCTATGAGGCGGCATTCGCGCACTTCCGTCGCCTTTGCTGTGAAGTCGATTCCTCGCTCGGCACGTCTGCATCGGTTCGCATCCGCTGCCCGGTGAGATGCGAACGCCCGCTCGTCAGCGCTCGGGTGGCGAGCGGCCACGATCGCCGTACACTGCCCATCCATTCGATGCCCGCATGTGAACGCCTGGAAATTCCTCGCGCCCGGAGATTCCCCGTGACGAGACCCGCAGGATCCTCGATGCTCACCGCCACCCGCTCCAAGATGTTCGTCGTTGCCGCAGGGTGTGTGCTCTTCACCGGCACCACCGCGACTGCACAGGATCGACCCGAGGACGTCGAGCAGACGCTTGACTTCCGGGACGCTGCGCCCGATGACCGCATCGGCTTTGCCCTCAGGGGCTCGGCGACATTCGACTTGGCGGGCGATCTCGACGAAGGTGATGTGGCGGTCAACCGCATCGATACGGGCCTCGATATCTCGTTTGCGCTGCCCGAGAACTCGAGATTCATCCTCTCGGTGGGCAGCGAGTATTCGTGGTACGAGTTCGACAACGCAACGAGCCTCGTTCCGGGCGTGGATGACCTGCTCGACCGCACCACGAGCTTCGGGCTCGGCGGCCAGTTGTTCGTGCCGCTGGACGATCGCTGGACCGCATTCGGCGGCGCCAGCGTGACATGGGCCTACGAGGAAGACGCCGACGTGAGCGAGGGCTTCACCGCGGGCGGCTACGCCGGGGCCAACTACCGCTTTGACAACGGCCTGAAACTCGGCCTTGCCATCGCCGGCGGTTCGCGGCTCGAAGACGATGCCCGCATCTTCGGCTTTCCCACCATCGACTGGCAGATCAACGACCAGTGGCGGCTTCGCAACATCGGACCCCGGCTCCGCCTGAGCTACCAGCAGAGCGACCCGCTGACGCTCTTTGCGGTCGGCGGCTGGGAATCCCGCGAGTACCGCCTCGATGAGGACGGCCCCGTGCCCGACGGCGTGCTGCGCGATGATCGCATCGCCATCGAGGCGGGCGCGGAATGGTCGCCCTCGCGACAGATCGTCATCACCGGCTCCATCGGCGCGGTGGTCTACAACGAGTACGAAGTGCTCGATGCCTCCGGCGACGAGATCGGCGAAGACGACGCCGACGTGGCTCTGCGGCTGCGCCTGGGCGCGAGCTTCAGGTTCTGACCCGCCGGCTCACGCAGGCCTGCAGTCACACGCCTGAAAGCTTCATCAGCAGCTTGTCGATCTTGGCAGGCACCGGCATCACGCTCAGCCGGGGCTGACGGATCAGCGCCAGTTCATCGAACCGGCCGTCGTCCTTGAGCATCTTGAGCGTGATCGGCTCGTCGAGTTCAGCCAGCGGGGCAATGTCGATCAGCACGCCCTTGGGATCGCCCTTGGCGGTGGTGCCCGGCTGCTCGGGGTCCGGGTACGGGCCCTTGACGACCTTGGCGAGGCCGACGATCGCCTTGTCCGTCTGGCTGTGATAGATCCAGGCGAGGTCGCCGCGACGCATCGCCCGCATGTTCTGCTGAGCGGTCGCATTGCGCACGCCATCCCAATGCGTGCGACGGTCCTTGACGAGGTCCGCGTAGCTGTACTTGTAGGGCTCGGTCTTGAGAATGTAGCTCGCCATGGGCCGAGGGTAGCGACCAAGCGCCGCGTCTTCACCAGCTCTGCGCAGCAAACCCGCCGCAAAAGCGAACGAGGCTCCACCCGGGGGTGGAGCCTGCGTTCTTATGTTTGTTTCCTGCGTTGTCGGGGCGTGTCAATCACCCCTTTCCTCCGGGTCGGAGGCACACAGGATCCGCGTGGCAATCAGCCGTTGCTGCTCGCGGGCTCGGTCGCTGCAACCTGTGCGGGGCACTCGGTCTCGCACTCGGTCTTGCAGGGCTCGGAGCAATCCTTCTTCTCGCTGCAGTCAGTCTTCTCAGCGCACGCCTCGGTGTTGGCAACGAGCTGAGCGGTCGCCTCAGCGCCACAGTCGGTCTTGGTCGAGCAGTCGCTCTTCTCAGCGCACGCCTCGGTGTTGGCGACAAGCTGGGCGGTCGCCTCAGCGCCGCAGTCAGTCTTGGTCGCGCAGTCCTTCTTCTCAGCGCACGCCTCAGTGTTGGCGACGAGCTGAGCGGTCGCCTCAGCGCCGCAGTCGCTCTTGGTCGCGCAGTCACTCTTGTCAGCGCAGTCAGACTTCTCGGCGCAGGGCTCGGTCTCAGCGGCTGCAACAAGCTGGGTCGTCGCAGCGGCTTCGGTGAGCGGGCAGCAGCTGTCGCTGGCAGCCGGGGCTTCGGTGGAAACCAGAGCCGTCGTGGCCTCGGTCTTGTCGGTGTCGCAGGACATGCCGAGCACGCAGCCAGTGGTCATCAGGTTGAAGCCGAGGAACCCGGCGCCACCCAGAACAGCCACGGACGAAACCAGCTTGCCGATACCAATCGCAGTGAGACTCATGATCCTGATACTCCTTTGGGTCCGGCCCGCTGGGGGTGCGGGCAACTCATGTCCATCGATACCTGTCGAGGCGGACCGGTTCGTGACCGCCTCTGTGCTTTCTCTCCAACCGCCATCGTTGCTCAGCAAGCTACAGACACCGGCGAAGACCTTTCGCCAGCATCGGCTCGCTGGGCCGATGGGCGGGCGATGCCCGCCAAAACCGATCGCCCCACAGAGCGACCTGTTACAGCATTCTACCGAACCTGGGCCGGCGGTATTCCACGAATCCGGTATATCGGCCCCCACTCGCCCAAGATTCACACGGTTGGTTGATCCCTTTCTCGGACGAGCTTCAGACCCGCTTGCCGGCGGCCGATACCCCCCAAGCGGTTGCCTCCTGTGTGCGAAGGAGGCTGCGCTGGGTGATGACCCCGTTTGGACCTTCCAGTACCCAAACAGAGTCGTCATCACGTGCTCACCGCCGCCAACCGATCGATTGAGGGAGCCCATCGGCCGTGAACCCCAAGCCCGCCCAGGACCAAGTGTCGCAGCCGTCAGGCGGGAGCGGTCCCGAGCAGGATGTCACGCGCATCATCGCGGACGTGGAGAATCAACTCCTTCGGCTCAAGGAGGCCGATACCCAGCGCAAGGCCCTTGCTGTCGAATTGCAGGAGCGCGATGCCCAGCTCGCCAGCACAAGAGCAGAGCTTGAGCAGGCCCGCGCCCAGTTCGAAACCCAGACCCAGGAGCGAGCAGCGCTCGAGCAGCGCGTCCATCAGCTCGAAGCGGAACTCCAGCAGGCTCGCGAGCACCTCGAAGCGCAGGCCGAGCAGCGAGGGGGCCTCGACGACCGGATCGCAGCTCTGGATGCGGAACTCACGCAAGCCCGAGCGGACGTTCAGCAGGCGCGCGACGAGCTCGCTGAGCAAACGCAGAAGCGGACCGATCTCGAGGAGCGCGTGACGCAGCTTGCTGCAGAACACGAAGCCCAGCGGGATGAATTGAACCGACTCACGAAGCTCGCTGACGAGCAGCAACAGGCCATCGAAGCCGAACGGCAGGCCCACCAGACGACCGTCGACGAAACGCTCGCCCAGAGCCGTGAAGAGCTCAATCGTGCACGGGCTCAGATCGCTGATGCGGAAACCAAGGCCGAGGAACTCGCCCGGCAGCGCGACGAGGCTGCACGGGATCTGGCCTCGGCCCAGAGCCGCGCCGATCGCCTGCGGACCGAGCTCGACAGCGCACGCAGCGAGCAGGGCAGTGATGTCCGCGAGCTTTCCGCTCGTGTCGAACAGGCGGCCCAGGACCGCGACCGGCTCCGCATCGAGCTCGAACTTGTCACAAGCCGGATCGACGAGATCACCGAGCAGCGCGACGAGCTGCGCGCACAGAACGCCGAGCTGAACAAGAAGATCGCGAGCGCAACCCCGACGAACACCAGCGGTCGCCCCATGGCCCCGACCAGAGTCGCCAGCCGCATGCGCAGGCTCGCCAACGTGCGCTCGGCGCTGGGCGTGCGGGCCCGCAAGCTTCGCCGAGCGGGCGAGGTCCTTCAGCAGCGGGTCGAGCAGTGTGACCTGCTCTTGCAGCAGCGGCGCGAACTGGCTGCGGCCAAGCGCGCGCTGGATGTGTTGCACGAACGTGTGGAAAGCTCCAAGGCCCGCTCGTCGAGCATCGTTCAGTTGACCGCGTGGCTCGTAACACTCAGCGTGCTGGCGGGAGGCTCATGGCTCATCGCTGGGCGCATGGCGCCCGCGAGTTTCTCGTCCACCGCGGTGCTCGCTGCCGAGGAGATCGCACCCGGTGTGGGTGACGTCGAGGCGTGGACGGAGTTCCACGTCGGTTTGCTCGACCATCCCCGGCTGATCGAGCGTGTGGCTGCGCGATTGCAACGCCGCGGCATGACCGATGATGGCGCCGTCGCCGCGGTGCGCACGATGGTCGAAGAACGCGTGATTCATCGCAGCACGCAGCCCGGTCGGCTCGAGATCGAGGTGGTGGGCGAGGGCAAGGCCAGGTCCAAGCGATGGCTTGAGACCTACATCACCGCATTGGTCGCCGAGGCCAACGAATCCCGGCCCAGGCGGCGCGATGGCCTCTCGACCGCGATCGAGCAGGAACCCGTGACGAACCCTGCGCCGATCGAAGACCCACGCCCCAGGTATGCGGGCATTGGCCTTGCGGCTGCAGCATCGGTTGCTGCCCTGCTCTGGTTCGGGCTCTGGCGTGCGATGGCGCGTGTGCGCTCTCGCTACGAGCAGTCGAGCCGACTCGACGAGATCCTGAGCGAGGCGAGGTGGATGGACCCGGTGCCAGATGTCGCCCGCCGCGCACCGCGCGGCTGAGACGACCGAGCGGGCTGAGGTCTCACTGCGCACACCATGAGCCGCCAACCATGTGACGGCGTCCTGCTGGTGATAGTGCCTGTGGACCTATGGCTTCGGCGAGAGATCAGAGACCGGTGTCTTGATTGGAGATCAGGAGGATCTCGTCTTCACCCGCCCCTGCGTTGCTCACGATGCCGAGCACTGGGTTCTCGATGGTCACATCGAGCTTGATTTCGCGGTTGACGAGTTGGCCCGCGAACTCGAACCGGAGGACATCCTTGACGGGCTTGCCATCTTCATCGAGGACCGCAAGGCGGTAGGTCGTGCCGGGCTTGGTCGCGGGCAGGCTGACGGCGAAGAAGCGAGCCGACTCCCAGTTGGGGTTGACCCACACAGCAGCCTCGGCCTTCACCTGACGCTCGGGACCGGCAACGGGCCGGAGGAAGTGCCGCTGGGTATCGGGATCGACGAGCGCATCGACGACGAACTGGCGGCCGAACTCCCGAGCGAGCGACTCGAAGAGCGCATCATCTGCCTGTGCCTGCGCAAGCTGGGCGTATTCGGTGCGCATCTGGAAGGTGCTCCACCCGAAGACGACCGCGGCAGCAGCGAAGGCGAGCGCCGCGGCACGCCACACGGCGACCGGTTGAATGCGACGGCCACGCCTGGGAAGCGCGGGGGTCTGCTCACGGTGGGCTTCGGCGGCGTGGAGGCGCAGCGCTGGCGCCGACTCAGCTGCTGCCAACCGCGCGCGCTGATCGGCCCGCACCGCCTCGATCACTCGCGTGCGCAGCTCGGGCGTGGGCTTCTCGCTCGAAAGGACATCGAGGTCGGCAAGCTCGGAGCGCATGAGCCGATCCTGCTCGAAGCAGACCTGCGTGCGCACCGCTGCTGAGGCTTGCTCGATGTCGCGCTCGAACTGGGATGCTTCGGCTTCGGTCAGCAGACCGTGTGCGTCCAGCAGCGCGAGTTCGAGCAGTTCTTGTGTAGTTGCCGGTTGTGTGATCGCCATCGGACTCAAACCCTCTTGCGTCTCTCGACGCCGTTGCTCAGTCAGATCCGATGCCCAGACGCAAGTCTGCAGCACCGAACCAACGTGCGAGGGCGAGGCTCAATCCCGCTGGCCCTCACCCATCCGCTCTCGAAGCCGAACAAGTGCTCGGCTCAGCGCTGACTTGACCGTGCCCAGCGGCACATCGAGTTCCTCACCGACCTGCCGCAACGTCTGACCGCCCAGATAGGTGCGTGTCACAACGGTTCGCTGCAACTCGGGGAGCGACTCGATCTTGGCGAGCAGCGCCTCGTACTTCTCACGGTCTTCCATACGGGCGCCGATGGGAACGGATGCGTCCGCGTCGGGGTGACCAGCGGATTCATTGAGCGTCGTGCTCTGGATGCGAGCCCGTTTGCGGCGGAGCCGGTCTACGAGGTGACGGCGTGTGATGAGCATGACCCAGGTGACCAGGGCTGCCCGCTCGGGATCGTATCGCTCAGCCGTCCGCCATAACCGAACAAAGACCTCCTGAACCGCATCCTCAGCCTCCGCACGCGTGGGCATCGACTGCATCGACATGCGGAAAACGAGCGAGCTGAACCTGTCGTAGAGCTCCTCGACGGCTCCAGCATCGCCCGATGCAACACGTTGCATCAGATCCAGATCCACGTTCTTGGGAGCCTCTGAGGTCATGAACGGCACGACCATAGCCAAACTGCAGCCAGAGCGTCACGAGGGAATGCCCGTGCCCGCCAACCACCTGGCTGCAGCGGGCATGGAATATCCGGACGTGCGGGTGTGTAAAAGAGTTGGTTAAAGGTCCGAGAATTCGCCAAGACGCGTCGGGGCCTGCTTCGCCTCTTGTAACGGGATTCATGGCCCGGTAGGCTTGCCGAATACGCAGTTTGGAGGAGATGTGCCGACGGTGCTGATTTCGGCCCTCGGTCATAGATGCCAGATCGGAGCGGGGTACGTGCATCAAGCCAGACGTGACATTCGCGCAGCCGCTCGGCAAGGCCAGCGGACCGTGCGCTCGGGCTTCACGCTGACCGATGTGCTTGTCTCCCTTGGAGTCATGGCAACGCTCATCGGTCTTATGCTCCCAGCGATGGGATCGGTTCGATCCGCCGCCGAGCAAGTTGTGTGCGGCTCCAACCTCCGCCAGATCGGCATGGGGCTGGTGCTGTATGCCGACGGAAACCGCGATCAACTCCCGCCAAGCATCATGGCGGGGTCGGTCGATCTTCTCGACATCCTGCCGCCGAACCATTCGACCTCGATCCATGTCACACCCGCCAACTCGACCGCCCTGCGTCTTGACGTGGGCCTTGAGTCCGGTGCGTGGTGGGATGGCCTGGGCGTGCTCTACAGCAGCGGCTACCTGCCGTCGCAGGAACTCTTCTATTGCCCCTCGCACCGCGGACCGCACACGCACGGCGATATGGCCCGTGCGTGGCGCTCGGACCGCGACTTGGTGGTCGGCAACTACCAGTACCGCGGCGGGTCAGCCAGCGGCGTGACCAAGTTCAGCCTCGTGCAGCCCAGCCGCACAGCTCTGGTCGCAGACACCTTCCGCTCGCAGATTGAACTCAACCACGACAACGGGTTCTCGTTGCTTCGTGCCGATCTGTCGACCGGCTGGCTCAGTGATACGGGCGGCCAGCTTCTGGCGCACGTGCCCGACGCTCTCGACCCGCTGACCGATGCGAACCTCTCGGACATGAGTTCGACGGAGGGTGTTGAGGCGGCGTTCTACGACGATTACTGGGCGAAGCTGCAGTCGTGGCCCTCGGCACGTTCGGAAAGCAAGCCCGGCGGCGGCGACCCGCTCGGCAGCGGCGCACGCTGATCCGTCGGCTGGCTGATCCCTCGGCTGCAGGCTTGGGCAATCCCTTGAATTCAGGCGCAGAGGTCGGCCCACCCGGCGCGGGCCTGATATCGTCTGCTCATGATGTACACCTCAGTGCGAAGCGCTCTCTGCCTGCTCGTGTTGGTCGCCCTCAGCACGCCCGCAGCGGCGCAGCTCATGGCAGATCGGCTCTACGTGGGCGTCGGCAGGGTCATTCCGGTGACCGCGGAGGTTCCCGGAGGCCTTGAGGGTGATGTCTCCATCGCCCTGCTCGAGGCCGGCACCGCCAATGAGCTTCAGCGAGCGCCCGCTGCGGCTGGCCCGCTGGACCTTGCGGGCCTCTTTCCGAGCCTTTGGGCTGAGGATTCGGCCAAGCAGGTCGTGTACGCCCAGTTGTTTGTGGGCGATGAGCCCATCGGTCCGGCGCTGGTCATCCAGCCGCTGCTCACGCCATCCACCGCGGTGCAGCCCCCCAACCCGCGCGAGGCTCCCCGCTTCCAGCGACCGCAACTCATCTTCAGTGGCTACCGGCTTTACACCGACCAGTACGTTCGCTGGACGACGAGCGAGGGGCAGATCACGTATCGCCTCAGGCCGGACATCGCGCCCAACACCGCGTTCAACTACCGTCACCTCGTCGAGGGGGGCTTCTACACGGACATCATCTTCCACCGCGTTGTGGGCGGCGACCGCAGCTTTGTGATCCAGGTGGGCGACCCCACGGGTGAAGGTGCTGGCGGACCGGGGTACGTGGTGGATCTTGAGCCTTCGTCGCTGCCGCATGACTTCGGCGTGCTCTCGATGGCACGGACGAACGACCCGAACACCAACGGCTCGCAGGTCTTCGTCTGCCTGAGCCGAAGCGGAACAGCCTTCCTTGATGGGCGGTACACGGCGTTTGGCGAGGCCATCAGCGGCGCGGAGGTCATTCGCGCGATTGCGGCTACGCCCGTTGGACCAGGCGACCGGCCCACCAACCCGCCGGTGCTCCAGAGCGCTGAACTGATCGACGCCGACCCCTACGGCACAGGTCCCGGGGCGCTGCCCGAGCAGGAGCGTGCTGCGGCTCAGCAGCGGTGACGAACGTTTGCTCTAGGGCGATGAGGCGAAGAATGCCGCGATGCCCCTGAGCAGAAACTCCATGCCCATCGCCATCAGGATCAGACCCATGAACCGGGTGAAGATCCGCTGAGCGTCCACCGAGAAGTACTTGCCGACAGCGAGAATGGTGAACAGGCAGGCAGCGGTCACGAGCACGCCCACACCGATGGCAAAGAGCGCGGTCCACGGCACGCCGTAGGTCGTGTGGCTCAGCGCGAGTGTGATGATGGTGGTAATGGTGCCCGGGCCGGCGACAAGGGGCATCGCAAAGGGGACGAGCAGGTTCTCGCGGATGGCCTTCTCATCAGCAAGGCGCTCGTGCTCGGCTGACTTTGCACCTCGAAGCATCTGGTAGCCCATCACGCCGATGACGACCCCGCCGGCGGCGCGGAACGCATCGATGGAGATGCCGAAGAGGTCGAGCACCATGCGCCCGGCGAAGGCAGTTGCAATCAGGATGGATGCGATGAACACGCACGCGTAGACCGCAGCGACGCGTTGTCGGTGGGGCTCGAGTTGCGAGACCATGTTCTGAAAGATCGGCGCGGTTCCGATCGGGTTCATGATCGCAATGATCGTGACAGCGGCCTGGAGAAAATCCGATCGGACCATGGCCAAGCGTAGACAACCGCCGGCATTTGCATGGCGATATCGGTTGGTGCATCGATCGCCATTCCGTAAGCTCTGCGCGTATGAAAGACCTCCTTTCAAAGATCGATCGACGCATCGAGCACTGGCTCTACGTCTTTGGCCATTCGACGCATGGCTTCACGCTGGGCTGTGTCTTCATCTGGTTCGGCTCCTTGAAGGTCGCGGGCCAGAAGACCGCGACGAGCATCATCGCCGAGACGATCTACTTCGGGGATCCCGAGGTGGTGGTGCCGGCGCTGGGTGTGTGGGAGATCCTGATCGGCGTGACGCTGATCTTCCACAAGCTGCACCGCGTGGCGTTGGTTCTGCTGCTGATTCGCCTGCCCGGCACGCTGCTGGCGCTGGTGCTCAAGACGGACGCGTGCTTCGTGTCCGTGCCGCTGGTACCAACGATCGCGGGGCAGTACATCATCAAGGATCTGATGCTGCTGAGCGCCGCCGCGGTGATGGGCGGCTACGTCTCGCACAAGCCGCACCGAATGACGGCGCATCCCCCACCGCCGCCAGCGGCGGAACACTCATGAGCGTGTGATGGCCCCGAGGCCGTGCGCGGGTCACGCGAAGTTCAGACACGCCCCCGGCGACGTGAACGCTCCTCCTGCTCGAGCTTGCGCGCTTCAAAGCCCGGCACGGGCACATCGTCGTTGAAGTAGTGCAGGATGAAGTCGAGTTCTCCCTGCCGATACAGGGACTTAAAAGCCTCGACCGCTTCGGGCCAGTACCGCGTGCCCGCATCGTCTTCGATGAGTTCGATGGCCCGCTCGGCCGCTCCCTCGCCCACATCTCTGCGGTACGGGCGCACGCTCGTGAGCGCATCGAACGTGTCAATCACGGCAAAGTACCGCGCGCCGATGGGGATCTGATCGCCCGAGAGCCCATAGGGGTAGCCAAGGCCATCCCACCGCTCGTGGTGGTAGCGGATGAGATTGAGGATGGGCTCGTCGTTGATGTCGTTGGCGACCATGCGCGCATAGCCCGCCACCGGATGGAGCTTGATGACCTCGAACTCATCGGGCGTGAGCTTGCTTGGCTTCTGCAGAATCGATGCTGGCAGGTCGAGCTTTCCCACGTCGTGCAAAGCGGCGGCGTGGGTCACGAGGTGAATGAGGTCGTGATCGAAGCCGGCCTGCTCCATCATCGCACGCGTGTAGAGAACCACGCGCCAGGTATGGGCAGCGGTTGAGAGATCTTTGTGCTCGATGGCGCGGACGAGTTGGTGGACGAACTCGGGATCCATCGTGCACTTCCGCTCACGGTGCGGGCGGAGACTCGCCCTCGGTTCTCTGCGTGCCGGGACAGGTCGTCCCCGCGGTTGGCGTTTCTCGGCGCACGCGAAATGCTGACTCAGGACCGTGCCTGAAGGATGTCCGTCAGGACGTCCGCCTGATGGTCGGCGTGGTAGCTGGACCGTACGAGTGGGCCGCTCTCAACGACCTTGAAGCCCCGGGCCAGGCCCTCAGCGCGGAACATGTCGAATTGTTCGGGGGTGACCCAGCGATCGATGGGCAGGTGGTTGCGCGTCGGCTGGAGGTACTGGCCGATGGTGATGACATCGCAGCGGTCCTCGCTGCCGTCGGGGCCGGTGGCCTTGGAGCCCTCGAGCACCTGATCGAAGAGGTCGAGCACCTCGGCGTCCTTCTCACCGATGCCGACCATGATGCCGGTCTTGGCCACGCCGCCCTGCTCCTTGACGCGCCTGAGCAGTTCGACCGAGCGATCAAACTTGGCGCTGGGTCGCACAGCCGGGTACATGCGTCGCACGCACTCGATGTTGTGGTTGATGATGTGGGGCTTCGCGTCGATGACCATCTGCAGGGCGTCCCAGTTGCCCTCGAAGTCCGGGATGAGGACCTCGACGGACATCTCGGGGCAGGCTTCGCGAGCGCGGATGATGGTCTCGGCCCAGATCCCAGCCCCGCCATCGGGGAGTTCATCTCGGTTGACGCTGGTGATGACCACGTGCTTGAGCCCCATGAGGGCGAGGCTCTCGGCGACACGGCGGGGTTCATCGCGGTCGAGCGGCTGGGGCCGACCGGTCTTGACGTTGCAGAAGCCGCAGGCGCGGGTGCAGGTGTCCCCGAGGATCATGATGGTGGCGACGCCGCGGGCCCAGCACTCACCCATGTTGGGGCAGCCGGCCTCCTGGCAGACGGTGTGGAGGCGGTGCTCATCCATGATGCCCTTGAGCTTCTGGTAGCCCGGGCCGCCTGGAGCCTTGGCCCTGAGCCACTTGGGCTTCTTTTTCGGTGCGATGTGATCGACGTTGGCATCGGCGTTGTTGAGGACCATGCCCGAGAGGTTGAGCACACCTGCCTCGATGCGTCGCATCGGGTCGCCGCCTGCGGGGCGAGGATGACGGGCGATCGTCCGCTCGATGGCTCGCTGGGAGGCACCTGGGTCGCCGAGCGTCTTGGGAGTTGTCATGGAGAGAGTCTAGCGCTGCGGGGGCGTTTCCCAAAGCCCCGGCAGTTGGGCCGCGCCGGAGGGGCGATTCAGGCAGATCTTGCGCGAAATGGGGGTTGAGGGCGGTGGATCGACGCCCGGCCAGAGAAACCCTGAACTGCCGCGCGTTCTCGGTCGATGCAATCGCGCGAACTGTCGGCGCCCTGACTTCGTTTGACACGAGGTTGACCGGTGCTAACTTTCGTGAGACCCGGTGTTCTCGGGCGTGCGCGTTGGTCGTGCGCCTGGGCATCAAATCGGCATGCTGTCTGTCCCGGCAAGGAGCCCCACGGTGACATCAACTCAATCGCCTCAGAGCCCGCTGACCCGGTCGGCCCGCCGACTGACCAAGCTCGCACTGAGCTGCGCCGGCGCGGGCGTGCTGCTCGCGACAACCGGCTGCGAACTCGACAACTACATCGATCCATCCGTTGTGGGCCGCTGGGAGCACACCCCCACCGTGACACCGATCCTCGAACGGCTGAGTTCGATCGAGGATGCGGGCGACGGCTTCGTCGAGTATTCAGAGGTCGCTGCTGAGGATTTGATTCCCGAAGCCAGCGCCTACCGCATCGGCCCGGGCGACCTGCTGGAAGTCACGATCGAGGGCTTCATCACGGACCGTGTGCGTGAGGTTTTCCCGGCACGGGTGAACTCGCAGGGCGGGATCGAATTGCCGCAGTTGCCCCCGCTGCAGGTGACGGGCCTGTCATCGGCGCAGGCAAGTGAGCGCATCTCACTGGCGATCGATCAGGCGGGCATTGCCCGCGATGCACTGGTGCAGGTGCGTGTCGCCGAGCAGAGGCAGTTGGCGTACAACGTCTTTGGCTCGGTTGCAGCCCCGGGGCCCTACCTTTTGCCGCAGGCGGACTTCCGCCTGCTCGAGGCGTTGTCGACCGCGGGCGGCTTCAACGAGAGTTCCAAGTACGTCTACGTGATTCGCCAGGTGCCCCTGAACGTCCCCTCCCAGCCCCGGGAGAACGCCCCGCCGGTGCAGGCACCCGTCACACCCACGCAGCCCGATGGCCAGCAGCCGGCCGATCCTTCCTTCCTTGATCTCATCGATGACCTGACGGGCACGGAGGGAGCATCCCCAGCGGTGATGGGCGGCAACATGATGGCCCGCCGACCCGCTGTGGGCATGATGCCGCAGGACGCCCCTGATCCGATCGTCGATCTCATCGACTCGCGGAGCCGCGCGTCAGGCCAGGCGGCCATGCCGGGCAACGACCCGACGCGTTGGGTGTTCCTCAATGGCGAGTGGGTCCAGGTGGCCAACGCCTCGGCCGACGGGCCGGACGATGCCCGCGGCGCTGATGCGCTGGTCACGCAGCGCGTCATTCGTGTGCCCGTCGAACCGCTGGTCAATGGTGATGCTCGATTCAACGTCGTGGTGCGCCCGGGCGACCTGATCCGCGTGCCCACGCCCCCCACCGGCAATGTCTACATGGCTGGCCAGGTGAACCGTCCGGGCGTCTACGCCCTGCCGGCGCAGGGCACGTTCACGCTCACGCGGGCGATTACCGCCGCAGGCGGCTATGGCCCGATCGCCATTCCCGAACGCGTCGATCTCACCCGCATGATGGGCACCGAACGGCAGGCGACCATCCGTCTCAATGCCCGTGCTATTGCCGAGGGCACGCAGCCTGACATCCTGCTCAAGCCCGATGACCACGTGAACGTCGGCACCAATTTCTGGGCTCTGCCGCTGGCGGTCGTTCGCAACGGCCTGCGGTTCAGCTATGGCTTTGGATTCGTGCTGGACCGGAACTTTGACGAGGACGTCTACGGTCCTCGGACAAACACCAGATAGAGGCTGGTCAGTGACACAGCCGGGCAACCGGCTCTTTGAGATGCCCCGCCGATGCCGAGGCGGAACGAGGCGCTTGAAATCGGGAGGGAGGATCCCTCCGAACATGGACAGGGGCCGGACGTACGGAAACGGAACAGCCCAGCAGTCGAAAGCGTTTGTTCGGGTGACGTAGTTTTCCCTTGGCTTTCATTACGCCCGTTGCCCACTCGTCATGACCTCATCGCCCCACCCAAGTTCAGCGCCCTCAGCTGCAGCCTCGCATGCGGCCAGCGCTGCGCGTTCACTCGGCTCGCCGGTCGGGCTGGTGGCTGCGGGCATCGGGGCGGTCGGCTTCCTGCTGTACTTCTGGCCGTGGTTCTTCCGTCAGCACCAGTTCAGTTGGGCGTTTCCTGAGGACTGGGGCCACGCGTACGTCATCCCGCTGATCGCGGGCTACATGCTCTGGGCGAAGCGCGCCGAGCTAGCCAGGCTGCCCGTGAAGCCCTTTGCTGCGGGCGTACCCGCGGTGGCGCTGGGCATGGTTGGCTTCTTGTTCTTCACGCTGAACATTTCCAACCACATGCTGCAGGGCGCGTGCATGATCCTCGCGCTGTACGGCGCCGTGCTGACAGCATTCGGGCCTGCGGTGGCGAGGGCTGCGTTTTTGCCCGTGAGCTTTCTTGCCTTTGGCGTGACGATCAGCCAGCGGATCATGACGGCCATGACGTTCCCGCTGCAGTTGCTCGCCTCGAAGGGCGCGTGGATTCTGCTGGGCCTCGTGCTGACGCCCTTTGGGCACACCGTTGAACTTGACGGCAACACGCTGGAGATCTTCGACAGCACGGGCGCGCTAGTCGCGCCGCTGAATGTTGCCGAGGCCTGCAGCGGCATGCGCATGCTCATCGCGTTCTACGCGTTGGCCGGCGCGGTCTCGCTGCTCAGCATGCAGCTGTGGTGGCAGCGCATTCTTCTCTTGATGCTCGCAGCCCCGGTGGCGTTGCTGATGAACATCGTGCGTGTTGCGGTGCTCGGCATCCTGACACTGATCGACCCGGCGCTGGCTGCGGGCGATGCGCACACGCTGATCGGGACGATCTTGCTCGTGCCGTCGCTTGGTTTGTTCCTGGCGGTGCGGTGGGCGCTGATCAAGATCGTCGCACCCACCGAGCAGGGCAAGGAAAGGGCCGAGGAGCAGGCCACGAGGGCGGAGGAGACCACGCCATGACAAGCCAAACCCAGCAGACAGCAAGCCGAAGCGGGCGCGCTGCCCGGGGCATGACAGCCATTGGTACAGCGGTGAGCCTCGCCCTGCTGGGCGCGGGCTTTGGTGCCTCGGCGTTTGCTTTCCATCGCACGATGGACTCGATGGGCGTCAAGCTCCAAAAGAAGCCCATTCATCCGTATCCGGAGCGCTCGCTCGGCTCGCTGCCGCTGGAGACGCGGAACTGGGAGCGCGTGGGTGTCGATCGAATCGAGGCGGCGGAGATCGAAGAGGTGCTGGGCACCTCCAACTACGTGTCTCGTTGGTATGTGCAGAAGAACCCCGAGCCGGGGGAGCAGGCCAAGGCGATCGATTTTCACGCTGCGTACTACACCGGCATGATCGACACGGTGCCGCACGTGCCCGAGGTGTGCCTCGTGGGCGCTGGCTTCCAGATGTCGAACGTCTCTGAGACTGTTCCATTGCCGTTGAACACGCAGCGCTGGGTGCGTGATGTGGACGTGCCCGAGGAACTGGGCGAGTGGTACCGGACGCGCACCGCCGATGGTTCTGGCCGCGTGCGGCTGCCACGCCGACCGCACGGCATCGAGATGCGGGTCAGCCAGTTCGAGCAGCCCGGCGGCACGGTGCTGCGGGCGGGCTACTTCTTCGTGGCCAACGGCGACTGGGTCGCTCACGCCCACGGCGTGCGGCTTCTGTCGTTCCGGCTGCAGGAGGAGTACGCGTACTACATGAAGATCCAGTTCTCCTCGACTGCGTTTGACAGCAACGAGGCGTTTGCAGCGGCCTCGGCGTCGCTGCTGGACGACTTATTTGGTGATCTGATGCTGTGCGTGCCGGACTGGGTCGATGTCAAGACGGGTGTGCACCCCACGGTCAAGCGGGACCGTGCACAGGAAGACGGCAGCGAGGCATAGCAGCCGCTCTCCCCCCGAGCGGCAAGGGTGCGTGAAGAAGCATGAGGGCGGGAGGCATGAGGCCATCCCGCACAACAGAAAGGGTGCTGACGCCGGGTGGCGTTGCATCAGAAGGACCGGGCCATGGCCAACCGTGTGAACATCAAGTTCGTTGTGATTCTCTCCGCTGTGCTGATTGTCATCAGCGCGGGCGTGGCCTTCCTCGCTGCCCAGGTTGTGCTCAAGTCTCCCGAAGACCACGTTCGTCTTGGCGATACCGCCATGGCGGCAGGCGACTACCGGATGGCTGCGAGTTCCTACTCCAAGGCTGTGGCCGGCGATCAGCAGAACAAGGAGTACCTGAGGAAGTGGATCAGCGCACTCGAGCTCAGTGTGCCGCGGAACGAGCAACTGCTCAACGACAAGTTCTTCAGTGAGTTGGTGCCGGCCTACCAACAACTGGCCAATTCAGATCCCGATGGCATTGAGGACCAGATCGAGTTCCTGAACCTCCGGCTTGAGATTCTGACGCGCGGCGGCAGCTACCAGGCGCAGAATTTTGCCGCGCTTGTCCAGTTGGCAGAACCCTTCATCGAGCACCACGAGCGTGTGCGGCCCGATGACACCGCGTGGTGGCCCCTTAAGAGATACAACGCAGTCGTCGTGGCGGCCGCGGTCAATGCTGCCACATCCCCACCGCTCGAAGAGGTCGAGCAGGCGATTGCCGACGGGCGTGCAGCTCTCACTGCGGACCCGAACGACTGGATGGCAGCCCTGGCGGTGTACGACCTGCTGGAGTACCGCGCCGCCGAGATGCGCCGCCTGCAGGTGCCCGGTGCGATCGACGCTGCCGAGGAAGTGCAGGAGTTCGTCGCGACGACGATCGACCGCTCCGCCCCCGGCACCAACGCGCGCCTCCATGCCGAGGTCACCCGGCTCACCAGCCGCATGCGTGTCATGCTCAACGAGTTGCAGTCGCGGCTCCCAACAGACCGAGCAGCGATCGAGATGGGTCGCCGCGTGACGGAACTGACCGAGCCGCTCGATGCGCTGTTCGACCGCGTGCTCGCGGCTGATGAAGCGCCCAACAACCGCCTGATCGAACGTCTGATCAACGTCGAGCGCGGCATCCGGCCCGGCGAAGGGCTGGCGCGTTCGTTTGAGGTGGTGGAGCGGGCACTCGCGGCGCGACCCGAGGATGCCGAGCTCTACAAGCAGAAGGCTGTGCTCGAGTCGATCACGGGTGACCCGGCCGCTGCCCTTGACACCTATGCGAAGATCGGCACGTTCCCATCGGATTCCATTTCGCTCGAGAGCCTTGTTCGCAGAGGCCTGCGAGAAGATGCGCTGTACCAGCGTGCCGAGCTCAACTATGTGTTGATCGGCCAGGCCGAGACACCCCAGGAGCGTGACGAGTTGATCGCGCGGGTGAAGGAGATCCGCGACGAGTTCGCCACGCAGCGTCGCAGCGACGATCCGCAGCTTCAGCTCATCGATGCGCGCATCGCTCTGAGCGAGGACCGCGTCGTCGAAGCCCAGGCCCTGCTCGAGCGACTCAACCAGCAGACGCAGTTCCGCTTCCAGGAAGGTCTCTGGCTCGCGGGCGCGAGCGCGGCCCGCAACGCCCAGCCGGGGCTTGCGCGTCAGCGATTCCGTCAGTTGGTCGAACTGGAGCCCCGCTCCGTTCGCTACCGCCGCGCGCTGGCCGAGATGGAACTCGAGGTCGGAAACCGTGCTGAGGCACTTGCCCAGCTTCGCACCGCGCTGGAGATCGAGCCGGCCAACCTTGAAGTGCAGGAGGCGGTCACACGGCTCGAGATCGCTGGCGGTGATCGCCCGGCCGAGGACCCGATCGACCAGGCGTTGCTCGAGGCAAGGCGCCTGGATCAGGGCACGGGAAGCGAGCTTGGCAACCCGGCTGCGGCCCGCGCCCGGCTTGAGCGCGCGATCGAGGAGCATGGCCCCGAGCCGCGGCTGGTGACCAACCTCGCTCGGCAGTACGTCCTTGCTGGTGAACTCGAGGATGCCAGGCGCGTTGCCGCCACGGGTCTTGATGCCAACCCAGAGGACGAGGAACTGCTGCTGCTGAACGAAGCTGTCCAGACGGGCAGCCGCGCACAGGTGATCGAGTACTTCCTGAACCAGATGGAGGGCGACGCGGGCCAGTTGGCGGTGGCCAAGTGGCTGACGCTTCAGCAGCTCGGAGAGCTCGAGGCCGCCGAGCGAGCGCTCGACAACGCGATCGAGATAGCTCCGGACAACCCCGCGGTGCTCGAAGCACGGATGACTCGGGCTCTGCGTGAGCAGAACTTCGAGGTGGCAGACACGGTCGCCCAGCGAGCTGTGCAGGCCAACGCCGATGGTGCCAACGGCGCGACGTATGTGGCGCGTGTTGCAAGCGGGCGTGGCGACATGGCCACTGCAATCGAGACGCTGGCTTCCGCGACGGATCGGTTCCCGAACAACGCCAGTCTGTGGCGTTTGCTCGGCCTGATGTACAACGAAAACAGCCAGCACGATCGGGCGCTCGACGCCTATGACCGCGCGCTGGAGATCCGCCCCGATCTCACGGTGGTCATCAATTCCAAGATCAGGACGCTGCTGACCTTGGGACGGCCCGAAGATGCTTTGATCTTCAAGCGCAACAACGAGCAGATCGCACGCACGGACCGGGAGTTCACCGATCTGCACCTGCGACTTGAGGGCCAGTACGGCGACAAGGCACTCGCCCGTGCCCAGCGCGAACAGCGGGCAGCACAGGATCCGAGCGACCTGGCCAACCGGGTGCAGCTCGCGGGACTCTACATCGAGAACAGCGAGTTCGATCGCGCCCAGCGGATCGTCGATGAACTCGGCACTGAGGTCGAGGACAGGGACATGCTCACCACCCTCAGGGCCAACCTGCGGGCCGAGCAGGGCGACCTCGATACGGCGCGGGCCATCTTCGCTCGCGAGATTGCAAGCTCGCGGCCCGAGACCAGAGCGAACTCGTACCTCAAGCTCTTCCGCTTCCTGCGTGACCGCGGACGACTGCAGGAAGCAATCGTGACTCTTCAGCAGGCGCTGCCGTGGCAGGATCCTGTGCAGATGCAGGTCGACAAGATCTTGGGCGACCTGCTGATGACGCGTGGCGACTTCGCGGGCGCCAACGCTTCCTACACGCGGATTCGGAACGCGGGCAACCCCAGCGAATCACCCGTGTGGGAGCAGCGCCGCATCGAGACACTCATCCGCACGGGCCAGGTGGACGAGGCGTCTGCAGCCCTTGCCTCGCTTCCCGAGGACCAACGCACGCTGTCGACTCGCCTGCTCGAGGCCGATCTGGTGATGCGCATGGGAGACGCTGCCCGGGCTCGCTCGCTGCTTGATGGCATCGTCAACGAGTATCCGGACAACGCCCTCGTGTACGTCAAGCGAGCCGAGGCGATGAGCGATCAGCCCGAGCTTCAGCGGGATCGCCTGTTGGACCTCGACAAGGCAATCGAGCTGAGCCCCGGGTTCTGGCAGGCCTATCGCGCCCGTTCGAGGTTGTATGCCTCGATGAACCGGGCGGAGGAAGCCATCAACGATCTTCGTAAGGCGATCGAGCTGAACCCCGGGCTTGATGATGCTCGGCTCAACCTTGTCGAGTATCTCGTCAACCAGGGTCGGACGAACGAGGCGGTCGAGATCGCCCGCGATGCGATGGCCCTGAAGCCGCGCGATGCGGATCTGCGTGATCGTCTCGGCACGGCCTTTGCCCTCGCCAATCGCCAGCGTGAAGCTGTGCAGATGTACCGCTCGGCTCTGGACATCGAGCTCACACCCGCCCGTGCGGTGCGTGTGCTCGACCTCCTGCTGAGTGACAGCCCGCCGCGAACGGTCGATGCCGAGAGTGTTCTCGCTCGCCCGGGCATGGCGGATCTCATCGAGCAGGATGGCGGCCTTCGCCTGATGCGGGCCCGCGTGTTCCACCTGCAGGGCCGTTCGGATGCAGCGCTGCGCGAATCCGTCGAGGCCTACCGCTCGCTGCGGCCCATCGCCCGCGACATGCTCGTGTGGTTCAACTTCATACAGACCATGCTTGATGACCGCACGGCGACGCTCGACTTCCTCGATCGCTTCGGGGCCGAGCCGGGAACGAGCGAGTGGGCACGTCTCTTCCGAGGCCTGCTGCTGATCTCCGAGGACGACACCAAGGCCGAGGGGCGGCGCATCCTCGAGCAGCACGCGGCGGCCACAGCCGACTCAGAGGTCGCCTTCACGGCCTGGCGATCACTCGGCACGAACGCCTACGGCGACGAGCAGTACACCGACGCGATCGCAGCGTGGGAAAGGGCCGCGGAGAAGCGGCCGAACGATCCGACGGTCCTCAACAACATGGCGTACACGTACAGCATTCAGCTGAACGAGCACGCCAAGGCGGTGCCCCTGGCGAGGCGGGCTGCGGAGCTTGCCCCCAATGACTCGGACGTCCTGCACACGCTGGGCGTGAGCCTGCTGCGTGCCGGCGACGCCGAGACCTCTGTCCGGGCCTTGGAGGCGGCGCGTGCCACCGCCCAGAACCCGGCGAGTTGGGTGGCAGCCTGCGTCCATCTGGCCGAGGCCCTCTTGGCCTTGGAGAGGCCCGAAGAGGCCCGGGAGATCACCGAGGCGGTCCAGCAGCGGGTGGCGGACCCCTCTGCACTCAACGATGTAATTCGGCAGGACTACGAGCGTTTGCTGGCCGATCTAGGAATGAACTGACGATCTTCGGTTATCAGCGATGGCCTGATACCGATCCAAGCTTGCGGAAGAACCACCGATGACCACCACTCCTACCCCCCCACAGGCTGATCCGTCGGCTGCTTCCCGTGCTCAGAGGGCTCCCGCCCAGAGCAGCAGTGGCTCGCCGGGCCTTCCGCCGATCGATCCCGTCAAGATCGGCCTGAAGTACATGCCCCTGCTCGTCGCCGTCGGCGTCATCAGCGCGGCGCTCGGTGTCGGTGTGTTCTACGTCTGGAAGGAGCAGGCACCCCTGTTCCGATCGACGGTCTTGTTCCAGGCTCAGGGCGACCGGGCCAGCGCCACGCAGACCACGCTCCGCGAGGACGACAAGGAACTCGACCGCTTCATGAACTCGCAGGCTCAGCTCATGACCTCACGCGAGGTCATCGACGCTGTTCTGAACAACCCGCGAACAGTTCAGCAGGCTCAGGAATGGGCATCGCAGTTTATGGACGGCGGATCGTTCGACAAGCGAGCTGCACGCCAGGATCTCGCGGACCGGGTCTCGGCCGGCGCACTCGCACGCACCAAGCTGATCGCACTCCACGTGGACTACGCCACGCCGGCGGACGCCTACACACTCGCGGGCCGCTTCCGCGAGGAGTACCTCCAGACCCTCAGCAACCGTGCCAATCTGCAGGCTCGCAACCAGGAGGAAGAGCTCTCTCGTCAGCTCACTGACCTCAACACCCGCGAGCAGAACCTCAAGCGCCGCCGCGATGACCTGCTCGTCTCCGGCGGCATCGACGACCTCCAGACCAACACCAGCGCTGCGCAGAAGCGCATCGAGAACTCCCAGTTCCAGCTCACGCGCGTGCAGCTTCAGATCGAGAACGCCGAGAGCCTGCGGCAACTGTACAGCGCGCAGTTGGATGCCACTGCCGGAGCGATCGCCTACCCCGATTCGCTCCGTGCAGAGGTCGAGTCCGACCCCGAGCTGCGCAACATCCGCCAGACCATCACCGGGCTCGAGGCAGAGCTCAGCGCGCTGCGACAGTCGGGCATCGGCCCCAACCACCGCACGTTCAAGGGCATCGAGTCCCGCATCGATGCGTGGAACCAGGAGCTCGAGAGCAAGCGGCAGGAATTGCTGGACTCGCGATTCAGAGGCCTGTATGACTCCATTGACCAGCAGTTGGCGGGTTTGCGCGCTCAGCAAGACGACCTCCTTCAGGCGATTGAAGAAGCCCAGCTCCGCAAGTCGGAGATGACGCAGATTCTCGCACAGGTCAATGACCTTGAAGCCGAGATTGGCCTCATCACCAACCGTAAGAACACGCTTCAGGCTCAGCTTGAGGACTATCGAATCGTCATCGGCCTCGACGACGCCGCCCGTGTCACCGTTGCGCAGTTCGAGCAGGTGCCGGACTCCCGCCACTCGCCCAAGCCGCTCGTGGTCATCCCGGCGACGATGGTTGTGCTTCTTGGCCTGACGACGGGCCTCATCTTCCTGAAGGAGATCCTCGATCAACGCGTCAAGGGCGCCTCGGACATCACCTCGATGCCGCGGATGCGTCTGGCCGGCATCATCCCCGATGCAAGCGAAGACCCGGTCAAGCATGAGGAGATCGCGCTGGCCTACCACGCGCAGGACAAGTCTGCCCTGGCCGAGAGTTTCCGGCAGATGCGGGCCTCGCTTGCACGCCGAATGAACGCAGCGGGCCATCGCAGCCTGGCTGTGGTGCCCGCCATGCCGGGGTCAGGCGCGACGTCCATCGCGGCCAACCTCGCCGCATGCTGTGCCAAGTCCGACATGAAGGTTGTGCTGATTGATGCCAACTTCCGCAAGCCGAGACTTCACAAGATCTTCGGCATCGATGATGCAGAGGGCCTGGGCGACCTGCTCAGCGGCGACACCGTGACCCTCGAGGCGGTGCTGCGGCCTACGCAGATTCCCAACCTGAGCGTCATCACCGCAGGAACCACAGCATCGCGGTCCAGCGAGCGGCTCTCGACCCCCGCCTTCAGCGATGCCATTGCGGCAGCGACGGCCGGGGCGGACCTCGTCATCATCGACACGCCGCCCGCAGTCGTTTCGGGAGATGGCCGGGCGATCGCCAACCGCGTGGACTCAAGCCTGATCGTCGTTCGGGCGATGAGCGAGACCCGCGGCCTTGTGAGCCGTCTGCGCAACGAGTTCACCGATTGCCGCGGCGAGTTCCTCGGCGTGGTGATCAACGGCGTCAAGGCTGCAGCGGGTGGCTATCTGCGGCGTAACATCGCTGCGACGCACGAGTACGCGAAATCCTCAGAGGCCTGATGCACATTGCCGCACGCCCGAGACAACCGCAGACACACCCTCGTCACGGGCGGTTCGGGCTTCATTGGCTCGCATCTGGTTGAGAGGCTCGTCGCACGAGGTGATTCAGTCATCGTCGTCGATGACCTCTCGACGGGCTCCAGGGCCAACTTGGCCGCGTGCCCCGATGTGCGCCTGCTGGCCATGGATGTGGCCGAGGCTCTGCCGATCCTCCGCGAGGAGAACCTCTGCTTCGACGAGGTCTACCACCTCGCTGCAGCGGTGGGCGTCAAGCTCGTGGTGGATGATCCCGCAGCAGCCATCGAGGTGAACGTCGGGCGCACGGCGGAGGTCCTGCGGTACGCGCTCGAGCACGACTCGCCGCCGACGGTGCTGATCGCGTCGAGTTCCGAGGCGTACGGCAAGGGCACGCGCACGCCCTTCAGTGAAGATGACGACGTGGTGTTTGGTCCGACGAGCATCTCGCGCTGGTCGTATGGCTACTCCAAGGCGCTGGACGAGTTTCTCGCGATCTCGCTGAACGCCTCCCATGGGCTTCCCGCGGTGGTCGCTCGCTTCTTCAACACGGTCGGCCCGAGGCAGGTTGGTGCCTACGGCATGGTGCTTCCCCGCTTCGTGCAGGCCGCGCTGCGTGGAGAACCGCTGACAGTCTTTGGCGATGGCCAGCAGTCGCGTTGCTTCTGCGATGTGCGCGATGTTGCCGATGCGCTGCCGCGGCTGCTGGGCCATGAGAGCGCTGTGGGCCGGGTCTTCAACATCGGTTCGGACCGCGAGATCAGCATCGAGCAGCTTGCCGAACTTGTGATCGAGGTCACGCAAAGCTCTTCCCGCATCGAGCATGTGAGCTTCGAGGATGCATTCGGCGCCGGCTTTGAGGATCTGCCCAGGCGCGTGCCGAATCTCTCTCGCATCCGCCAGGCCATCGACTTTGCGCCCAAGATTCCGCTCGAACGAACGATCGCGGACATCGCTGAGCAGATCGGGGCCACGGTTTCTGCTGGGGAGGCATCTCCTTGAAGCAGGACTTCACCAACGAACTGCTCCAGGTGGCTGCTTCGCCCGAGCCCGCAGCCGCGGCGACGCGGCTTGAGTACTTCCACGCCTACATCGGTGTGCTCGCGGTGGCGTTCATCGTGTCGCTGTGCGCGACGCCCGTGATGCGGTGGCTCGCTGTGCAGAACGGTGTGGTAGACAGGCCCGACCCCCGGAAGGTGCACCGGGTGCCCGTGGCGTATCTCGGCGGCGTGGCCGTCTTCGTCGGGATCGTCGCCGGCATCGCCTACAGCTACGCCGCGACGATCTACCCGCAGCTTGGGCTCATCGAATTCTCGGTAGCACCCGGATCCATGCGCACGCCCGAGCCCGTTCCGATCTCCGTTCTGCTCGGCATGACGGTGATCATGCTGCTCGGTCTTATCGACGACGTGGTGGGCATTGAACCCAGGCTGAAGATCGCCGGGCAGTTGTTCGCCGCTGCAGCGTTGGCGGTGCAGGACGTCGGCGTCAAGGTCGCAGCCGGGGTTGTGCTGCCCGTGGCTGAATGGTTTGGCATTTCAACGGTAGAGATCGGCGGACAGGAGACCATCGGCTTCATCTTCGATCTTGGCCAGGAGTGGCCCCTTATCGGTGAGGCCATCACCATCGATGTCATCTACTGGATCGGCACCGCGGTGATCGCGATTGCTGTGCTCGGCGCCTGCAACGCCTCCAACCTGATCGATGGCCTTGATGGCCTGCTCACGGGCGTGACGGGCATCTGCGTTGCAGGCCTGCTCGTCGTAGCACTGGGCATGGCGGTGCTTGAGGATGGCCCGCGCGATGGGCAGCGGATCGTCATGTGCATGGCCGTGCTGGGCGCATGTCTTGGGTTCCTGCCGCACAACTTCAATCCCGCGAGCATCTTCCTCGGGGACTGCGGCTCGATGCTCCTGGGCTTCATCACGATCGTGATCGTGCTCAGTCTGGGCGATACGGGCAAGACCGCCCTGGTGATCGCTGGCATGACGATGTACGCGATCCCGGTGATCGACACGGTGCTCGCCATCGTCCGACGCAAGCTCGCGGGCAAGCGGATGTCCGATCCTGATGCCGACCACCTCCACCACATGCTCAAGCGCTCGCTGGGCGTGAAGGGCGCGGTGCTCTCGCTCTACGGCATTGGGCTGGCCTTTGCCGCCACGGGCGTCCTGATGACGCTCGGGCGGGCTCGCATTACCTACGTCTTTGCGATCGTGTTCATCTCCTACATCGGGGTGACGGCGATCAAGCTTGCTCGCAAGCGTCAGCGTGAGCTTGCCGAGGCCTCGCCTACGCCGCTGACAAGCGGTCGGCCACCCCGATCAACGCCCGCCCCGGGGGCCACCCGGTCGGTTGGCGATGGCCAGTCGCGGCCAGAAGCCTCCACAGAGGTGGTCTGAGGCCGCAGCGGGTCTCGGCACAGCCGTCGGTCTGCCCGCGCCCGGTATACTCGACGCATGGACGCACACCGAGCAGCACGGACGCTGGCACTCATGAACCAGAAGGGCGGCGTGGGCAAGACCACCACCGCTGTCAACCTCGCGGCGGGCATCGCCCGGCGAGGTCGGCGGACGCTGCTCATCGATCTGGATCCGCAGGCCCACGCCTCGCTCCACCTCGGCATCGAGCCGAGTGAGGGCGAACTGAGCGTCTACGACGTGCTGCTCGATGACAAGATCGAACCCCACGTGGCCATCCGCTCCGCTGGCGAACGTCTCGACGTGCTCGCGGCCGAGACCGACCTCGCCGCGGCGGAAACCGAACTGGCCAGCCTCTCCGATCGAACGGACCGCCTGAGAAACGCCCTGGCAAAGCTGGCCGGCCGATACGACACGGTGCTCATTGATTGCCCGCCCTCGCTCGGTCTGCTCACCATCAACGCGCTCGCGGCAGCGGATCAGGTGTTGATTCCGATGCAGGCGCACTTTCTCGCGCTGCACGGCGTGGGCAAGCTGCTCGAAACCGTCAAGCTCTTGAGCGATGGCGTGAATCCGTCCCTGCGGGTGATGGGCATCGTGCTCTGCAGCTACGACGGCCAGGCCTCCCACACGCGGGAGGTCGTCGCGGATCTTGATGCGTTCCTCGCCGAGTCCATCGGCAGCGGTGAGCCATGGGACGGCGCTTCGGTGCTCCAGCCGGCCATTCGGCGCAACATCAAGCTCGCCGAGTGCCCGAGCTTTGGCCAGACGATCTTTGACTACGCCCCCACCGCTCCGGGTGCGGAGGACTACCGAGCGCTGGCCGGCGCTGTGCTCGCGGGCCTCGAGACCGCGCCCGCTGCCCGGCCCACGAGCGAAGTGCAGGCCAAACCCGAGGCCGCTGCGGTCGAGACGCCGCTGTGATGCTCGCCCGGCTCGCACTGGCGGGCTACGTCGCTGCGCTGCTGACGGCAACGCACTGGCCGAGGCTCAATGTCAACCCTGAGAGCGGCTTTCGCCTTGACCTGTTCATTCACTGCGGGGCCTTTGGGTTGCTCGCGCTGTTGATGACGGGCGCTCGTCTCTTTGATCGGCAGGTGTTGACGCCGCGCAATGTTCTGACGAGCGCGCTGGCCTCGTCTGCCATCGCGGGGTTTGACGAGATCACGCAGGCCATCGCCATCTTCCAGCGCGTTGCAGACCCCCTCGACTACGCGGCCAACCTGGTGGGCATCGCCCTGGCCAGTTGCTTTCTGCTCTTGCTCCGGAGGCTGCTGGGCCCCAGTGCTCGCCCGACCGACAAAGAGGTGAGCTGATGGCCCGTCCCGCTGACGCACCGGCTGATCACAGCGCCGGCGTGGGCCGCGCTACGGGCACGATCGCGGGGTGGACACTCTTCAGCCGTCTCTTCGGCCTGGTGCGAGACCTCGTGACGGCTCGTCTCTTCGGCGATACTGCGCTCGGGTCGGCCTTCATGGCCGCCTTCATCGTGCCCAATGTCTTCCGCCGCCTCTTCGGCGAAGGTGCTCTCTCCGCCGCATTCCTTCCGGTGTATACCCGCACCCTTGCCAGCGGCGATCCCGCTGCCCCAGGACGCGTTGCCTCTGGCGTCTTCGCAGCACTTGCAATCGTCACGGGCTCGATCCTCATCATCGCTGAGATCGTGCTCATCACGCTCCTGGTCGTGCTCGATGAGAGCCCCGAGCGTGATCTCTCGCTTCGGCTCATCGCGATCACGCTGCCGTTCATGCCCGCTGTGTGAGATTCGGCCGTGCTCGGCTGCGTGCTGCATGCGCACGGACGGTTCGTGCCCTCTGCCGCGGCACCGGTCCTGCTGAACGTGCTGCTGAT
>CAZSBR010000003.1:30235-36425 GCA_964605165.1 uncultured Phycisphaeraceae bacterium | reverse complement strand
CAGGATCACCCTATCAATGTACGAAGAACTCCCCGATCCTCCAACCCCCACTGCGCGGTATCGAGGGGGCCATGCTCGTAACCGGCGCCCACAAACAAACCCGCGGCTCTTTCGAACCGCGGGCTTGGAAGTTCAGACGGAGTTGAACTTGATGAAGCCTTACGGGCAGGGGCCGAGGACGGTCAGGGCGAACAGGAAGTCGCCGAAGCTGACCTGACCATCGCCGCCAACGAAGCCGAAGTCATCGGCCACGTCGCCATCGCAGCCGGGCGTGCCGCCGGGGCACGGGCCGAGGATGGTCAGAGCGAAGAGGAAGTCGCCGAAGCTGACCTGACCATCCGCGCCAGCGAAGCCGAAGTCATCGGCGATGTCGAAGGGGCAGTCGACGGGCACGTTGCAGCCGAAGTTCTGCGAACCGTTGGCGATGGCAACGTCCGTGCTGTCGATGACGCCGTCAAGGTTGACGTCGCCGTTGGAATAGGTCGCCACGCCGCCGACGTTGACGAGCGCCGCGTCAGACGCGTCACGCACGCCATCGAGGTTGAGGTCGCCGAACTCGGTGCCGAGGACGGTGTTGATGACGAAGCAGACATCGTTGAGGTCGACGACGAGATCGCCGTTCATGTCGGCCGAAAGGTCCATGCCGACCGCCTGGTTGAGGTCGGTCCAGTCGCCGAAGTTGGCAGCGACGTAGTCGATATCGGCCAGGTTGATCATGTTGTCGGCGCCGTTGGGAACGAAGCCGGGGGTCTGAGCTTCGCCCGCGATGTCCGCAGCCGCATCACCGGCCTTGTAGGACGCGCCGGTGGTGTAGGGCATGATGCCGAAGAAGTTCAGCTCCTCGTTGTCCAGTGCCTCAAAGCCGAGGAAGCGGTTGAGGTTGCCCGTCGAAGGATCGATGGCCAGACCATCAGCGAAGTATCGCATGTCCTTGCGGTCGAAGCTGCCGTCGGAGTTGGTGTCGCCCAGGACCTCCACGATGGCATCGCTGCCGCTGATGCCGGTGGAGTGCTCGCTTGCGAGCAGGCCGTTGCCGTTGGGAGCCGCCCACTGGAAACCTGCACCGGCTTCGCGATCGAGCAGCGCGAGGTACGCTTCCGAGATATCCGCGATCTCGCGGAGACCGTTGCCATCGAAGTCGAAGCCGACCTTGTTGCGAGCAGGGAGGTTATCGCCAGCACTGAAGAGTGCGCCACCCTGCGAGATGTACCGGCCGCCGTCGACCGAAGCACCCGTCTCGTTGGCATCCGAGTAGGGGCTCGGGTTGATGGCGGTACGAGCGGGCACCGCGCCGGTCGCCAGCGGGTCAGCCGACTCAAGACGTGCGTCCTTCAGGTCGTTGGGGACCGAGGGGCCGAGGATGAAGTCCTGGAGCGCCTGGTTCAGCGTCGGGTTGGGCACCTGGCTGATGAAGCCCGAGCCCGCGACGGGGTTGGGGTTGGGGATGTTGTCCGCAGCGTTGGGCAGGACGTAGAGCGTCGCAGCCAGTTCGCCCGGGGTGAAGAGCGTCTCATCGGCGCCGGGCAGAGCCTGGAAGGCCTGAATGGAACGCGTCAGGTTGTTGACGAACGCCGCAGCAGCGGGGTTGCCCATGGGCGCCGAAGGGAAGGGCGCAGGGCCGGTCTCGTCGTCCGCGGTGCCGGGGATGCCGTCGAGACCGTCGGGCAGGAAGCCCCAGCCGCCGACGCTGGCAGCGTTGGAGCGCGGGTTACCGACAGTGGCGATGGAGGCCGGGCCGGTGATGTTGTAGCCATCGGGGCCGCCAGCGATGGTGTTGGCCAGCGTCGGACCAGCGAAGACGGTGCCACCCTTGATGTCCGAGCGGACGGGCAGGGCGTTGAGCACGCGGTTGGCGGGCACGCTCACATCGGGCGAGTTGAGCCAGCGGCTGGCACCGCGCTGCGCGCCGGTGTGGCCGATGGCAAAGCGGTTGTTGGTAACGCTGCCCTCGATACGGCTGGAACCGCCGCGGTTGGTGGGCTGATAGTCCGGGCCCGCGAGGTCGTCAGCCGATGCGGAACTCCGCACGCCGATGTTGTCGCCGATGTTCCAGGAAGGATCCACGCCAATGCCGTTGGCGTAGGCGTTGCGGGTACCCGAACCGACGTCACGGGTGGCGACGACGAGGTTCTGGCCGTTCTTGCCGCGACCGGTCGTGTTGTAGTACTGCAGGTCGGACATATCGATCTGCACGAGGTCCGTACCCGGGTTGGCGATCGTTGCCACGGGCACGAGGGCGATATCGGTGTCGAAGATTGTGTTAGCGTCGGGGGTGTTGATTCTGGTGTTGGCGGTGCCGTTGGGGCCGGCCAGGCTGCGGAGCTTGTTGCTCTGCGAGGTGGGGTTGCCGTCCTTGTCGAGCGCGACGACGGGGTTGTTGCCGTAGCCATCCTCGTTGGGGACCGCGTTGAACTTGGGCGTGCCGTCCTGGAGGCTGAACCAGAAGACGGGCACATCGAGGTTGGCAAAGTCCATCTTGATGCCGCCGCCGCTGGAAGCAGCACGGAAGATGTTGGGGCCCGTCGTCTCGCCGAGCACACGGAAGCCACCGGGGTTGGTCGCGATGCCGTTGGTGGTCACGCTGAAGGCGTCATCGATGATCGCCACGCGGTTCTGGATGGAGTTGTCGACGTTGAGGTCGAGGGCGAGCGAAGCGGTCGGGTTCACCGACGGATCGGGGCTGCCGGTCGCGAACACACCGGGCAGGCCGAACTGCACGAGTTCAGCAAAGCCGTTGCCCGAGCCATCAACGCGGTAGCTGACGATAAGGGACTGGGTGGTGAAGGAAGGGAAGGGTGCGAAGATGTCCGGCGGTGCGAGTTGGTCGGCGTCGATGCCGACGCGACCGTCACCATCGACATCGATGAAGTCGTTGGTGAGCGCCGGGGCCTTGGCAAAGTCCTCGAGCAGCGTCGCGCCCGAGCCGTTCACAAGGTAGGGCTGGCCAGCGACGAGCTGAGCCGAAGCGGAGGTGGCGAGGCCCATGGCCGCGCCGCAGACTGCGAGCAGGGAGAGCGTCTTCTTCGTCATGGTGTGGATCTCTTTCTCAATGAAACTCTCTGCAAACCTCTGGCGGGCCCGGCTGCCTGGAACCAAACCAGACCAACAGACCGATCGCGCCACGGAAAACCATGTCAGCCACCACCCACAAGGGGCGGAAGTCATCGTGTGTGAACCGACCGCGGCCCTGCAGCCGGATTGACTCTCACGGAGCCGAGCAAGTCCGGCTCAACAAAGCACACGCCCCCACTTTCGCGGGGGCGTGACGAATTCAGTCTTCGAGGTCGACGCGATTGTTGCCGGTGAGGCTGTAGAACCGGTCACCCCACAGTCGCTGCTGAACAGTCTCAAGAACGGTCAGAGTCTCCACATGCCCATCGACGAACGAGAAGGTCGATGCACCACCGCCGTGGTGGCGGCCGATGGCGTTGAGGCCCGAGATGTTGTTCTCGATCTCGCCGACGCCGAGCTGGTCTTCTTCGAGGATCTCATCCTCCCGCGGGTAGCGGAAACGCTGGACTCGGTTGCCGCCCGCTGTGGGCTCACTGAAGACGTTCGAGCCCGCGCTCTTGCCAACGAACGGGTCGACGGGGCGGTGGCTTGCGACGATGCCCGTGGTATCACCGCCGCCGGCGTTCTTATACAGCGAACTCCAGTTCTTGCCGTTGTCGAAGTACTCACCAGCGAGAATGGTCTGCGAAGGCCCGCGCTGGGAGCCATCGATCCACGCGGTCCTGACAAGCTGGTTGCTTCGAGGCGTCGTCGCTGCGAACTTGTTGCGGGGGAAGATTGCGCCATTGCCCGCAAAGCCGACGCGTGCCGCCTGGCGGTCGGTCTTCGCCGAACTGGTCGGGCCGGAATTGCCGAAGTCATCACGCTGACCGAACTCCCAGTCATCGGGGTTCTGGCCGGGGTTGGTCCGCGGCGCACCCTTGTTGGTCAGTGCCGGCGAACCGAACGCATCGGCCGGCAGGTTCTGCTGAGCGAACAGCGCCCACGACCAGTGGATGTACACGTTGTTGCCCGTGCTGAAGCTCTGCGAGTCGAAATCCCACTCGCCGCTCTCGGGATCGTCTTCATCCGCCGCGTACACGTACGAAGGCGGGAAGTAGTCGCCCGTGGTCGCGTAGATGGCGACGCCCTGCGCAACCGAGCGGTTGTTCGCCGCCGCCTGAGCCTGCTGCGCAGCTGCACGAGCCTTGCCGAGCGCCGGAAGCAAGATGCCGATGAGAAGGGCGATGATCGCGATCACGACCAACAGCTCGATCAGGGTAAAGGCGTTTCGCATACGAGGCATGCTTGACATGAGCTCTAGTCTCCGGAGCAAAGGGGAAGCGAATCAAAGGGCAACATTACAAGAGCACACAGAACCCGTGATGTCAGCGCTGCGTTAAGATGCGCGCACGATCAACGCCCTAAACGCAAGCTTCATGCAACGTTGACACTTCACTTTTCTTACCAGACACCCACGCGTTCAAGGACCATCGACAAACACTTCGAGTTTCAAGGTTTGTGCGATTGTGGACGTTCCTCGCCCGTCTTGCCGCTCGTTCCATGACCATCGCGCAACTGCCGGATGCCCCGCTCCGCAGCAGCGGAATTCACGCGATGTAAACATGTCGCCTCGCTGCTGCCCCTTGCCCGAGGGGCATGGCTCAATCCGCACGGCTGGGTCCCGCTTTCCACCATCGAGCGATGGCGGTTTGACTGCCCCGATCAGCACGCCTAGGTTCGTTCCGCATGAGTTCTCAGAACCACCATCACGGCCATCACCACCACGCCATGCACCGGCTGTGATGCTGCCCTGAGGACCCCCTTCAAGCAGACACCAACGCCGGCGACGAGTCGGCGTTGTTCGTTTTGGGCGGATCCAAAGCGAACCCCGGTTCGAAGCCGCGACGAACGGAACGAACCATGACACCCCTGCGACCCACCCCAACCGCCCCCCTGCTCTCCGCTTCCCCCACCAACAAACCCGCAGTCCGCCCGCCGGCGGGCCAGGATCAAGCAGCACCAAACCTCCGCCTGGCCTTGCCCAAGGGGCGGATGGAGAAGGGCGTCGCTGCTCTCCTTGCAGAAGCCGGCCTCGCGCTCCGCTCAACATCCAGAAGCTACCGGCCCGAGCTTGCCCAGGCGGGCTTTGACACCAAGCTGCTCAAACCACGAGCCGTCATCGAGATGCTCGCCGCCGGCACCCGCGACCTTGGCTTCGCCGGCGCCGACTGGGTGCAAGAGTCTGAAGCCAACCTCATCGAACTGCTCGATACCGGCCTTGATCGTGTCCAACTCGTCGTCGCAGCCCCGGAGTCCATCCTCGTTGACGGCCGGCTCCCTGATCGGCCTCTGGTCGTTGCCTCGGAGTATGCCTCGATCGCCCAGCGATGGATCGATGACAACAAGCTCGATGCCACCGTGCTGCGCTCCTACGGCGCCACCGAGGTGCTGCCACCCGAAGATGCGGACTGCATCATCGATAACACCGCGACAGGCGCGACGCTCGCAGCCAATGCACTCGAGATCATCGATGTGGTCATGAGCTCCTCGACCCGCCTTTACGCGTCGAAGCAGGCCATGGCCGATCAGGATCGACGCCAGCGCATCGAGACGTTCGCCATGCTCGTCGAGTCTGTCCTCGAGGCCCGTCAGCGCGTGATGGTTGAGCTGAATGTCGGAGCCGACGCGCTCGATGCTCTCGTCGAAGCCCTGCCCTGCATGCGAGAGCCGACCGTCTCCAGCCTGCGTTCGAGCGAGGGCTTTGCCGTGAGGGTTGCGGTCAAACGGTCAGTGCTTCCAACGCTCATCCCGCTCATCAAGTCCCTCGGCGGCACGGACATCGTGGTCACCAAACCCGAGCAGATCGTGCCATGACCATGGCCACTTCTCCCGCTGAACTCGGCTTCGCTCAGCGCTGGCTGCCCGCTGCGCGCGCCCGGGGCGTTCGGCCCTACCAGCCGCAGCCTCGTGACCCCCGTGTCGATCTCTGGCTCGATGCCAACGAGGGACCAGCCTCTGCAAGCGACGAACTGGCCTCCCGACTCCTCGAACTGAGCACCTCACTCCGCACCTACCCGTCGACCGGCACGCTTGAGCGCCGTCTGGCCGACCTGCTCGGGATCGATGCCCGGCGGGTTGTCGTCACCGCTGGCGGCGACGACGCGATCCACCGCATCTGCCAAGTCGCCCTTGAGCC
>CAZSBR010000003.1:0-30135 GCA_964605165.1 uncultured Phycisphaeraceae bacterium | reverse complement strand
ACGCCAGACCTGCTGGCTGAACCCAATACAGTGCTTGTAAGAACGTTCTCCAAGGCGTTCGGCCTTGCCGGCCTTCGCCTTGGCTACGCGATTGCGCCTCTGGAGATTGCTGACATGCTCCGAGCAGTCGGCGGCCCCTTCCCAGTCTCGGGTCCGTCGCTCGCTCTTGCAATCTCGGCGCTCGATGCCGGCCAGCCGGATCTCGCAGCCATCGAGCGCATCCGCGCGCACCGCGACAAGGTGGCCGGCCTGCTCACCGGACTCGGGCTCGAATGCCCAGCGTCACAGGCGAACTTTGTCTTGCCGCGCGATGCCCGTTCAGAAGGCTCCCGCCAGCCTGAAGCCCTGCAAGAAGCTTCTCGGCGCTCCATCAGTTGGCTCGTTGATGGTCTCGCGTCCCTCGGCATCGGCATCCGCAGCTTTGCTGCCAAGCCCGACCTTGAGCACACCGCGCGCATCACGATTCCCGATCAGCCGACGGATTGCGACCGCTTGTACGACAGCATCCAGACCACGCTCGCGCCGCAGGCACTCCTCCTGGACATGGACGGCGTGCTCGCCGATGTGAGCCGTTCATACCGTCGATGCATCATCGAGACGGCCTCAACGTTCGGCGTCAATCTCACGTCCGGGGACGTCGCCGCGGCCAAGGCCGCCGGCAATGCCAACAACGACTGGGTTCTCACGCAGCGATTGCTCGAGAACAGGGGCGTCAAAGCAGAACTGTCCGATGTCACACGCCGCTTCCAGGATCTCTACCTCGGCACCGATGGCAGCGAGGGGCTGTGCGCACTCGAAACGCTCATCCCGCCGAGACAGCTCATAGAGGAGCTTGCCAAACGACTGCCCCTCGGGATTGTCACCGGCAGGCCGAGGGCCGAGGCCGAGACCTTTCTGCAGGACAATGACCTCCGCGGCTGTTTCAAGCATCTGACGTGCATGGAAGATGCACCCGCCAAGCCGTCGCCCGCGCCGCTCCATCATGCGATGAATGCCATGAGCATTCAGCATGCCTGGCTGATCGGCGACACACCGGACGATGTGCGCGCAGCCAGGGCTGCCCGCGTCATTCCGCTGGGTGTTGTAGCCCCCGGGGATGAAGCCGACACCGCAGATCAGGCCCTTCGCAAGGCTGGAGTCGCCCGAACACTCACCGCTCTCGAGGACCTCTTGGAGCTTCTGCCATGACCCGCCGCACATCGACCATCGAGCGTGCCACCCGCGAGACACGTGTAACAGTCAGCCTTGATCTCGATGGTTCTGGCAGATCGGAGATTGCCACGGGCATCGGCTTTCTCGATCACATGCTGACCGCCCTGACGCTGCACAGCAGGATCGATCTTTCCCTGACATGCCAGGGTGATCTTGAAGTCGACGACCACCACACCGTCGAGGACACCGCTATCAGCCTCGGCCGTGCGCTCGCCGACGCGCTCGGCGATAAGTCGGGCATCCGCCGATTCGCAGACGCACACGCACCTCTTGATGAAGCGCTTGCGCGAGCGGTCATCGACCTCAGCGGGAGGCCCAGCCCGACAATCAACCTTGCGCTCAACAGGGAGAGCATCGGCTCGCTCGCCTGCGAGAATCTGCAGCACTGGTTCGTCTCCTTCGCGATGGAGGCCCGATGTGCCCTGCACCTCGATGTGCTCAGAGGCTGCAACGACCACCACAAGGCCGAAGCTGCCTTCAAGGCTCTGGCCCTCGCCCTCCGCACCGCCATCCAACTCGACGAGCGCCCCGCAGGCGCAGCTTCGACCAAGGGCAGCCTCGAATGACCACCACCATCGGAATCATCGAAACCGGCGTTGCGAACATCGCATCAGTCACGTCGGGCCTCCAGCGGCTGGACGACGTTGAGCTTGTCGTCGTGAACACTCCCAGAACGCTCGACACGATCGCAGCGCTCGTCCTGCCGGGAGTTGGCTCTTTCGCCTCGGGCATGCAGGCGCTGCGCGATCGCGATCTTGTGGCCCCGCTCATTGAGTACGTCCATCACGATCGACCGCTGCTGGCCATCTGCCTTGGCCTGCAACTGCTCTGCAAGTCCTCAGATGAAGCCCCGGCGCTCTCGGGCCTCGGGCTCATCAACGCCCACGTTGCATCGCTCGCCGCCTCCGGCGTGCGCACACCACACCTCGGGTGGAACGCAGTCACCCCGTCTCCTGCATGCCGGTGCTTGACCGCGGGCGATGCATACTTTGCCAACTCCTTCGGCATCAAGCAGCCGCCCGAGGATCTCACAGTCACCTGGTGTGACCATGGCGGCCCGTTCGTCGCGGGCTTTGAGCGAGGTTCGATTCTGGCGTGTCAGTTTCACCCCGAGCTCAGCGGCTCATGGGGGGCCGGGATTGTGAGGCGCTGGGCAGAAGCTGCCCGGGAGGCACTTCCATGCTGAAGCACCGCGTGATTCCCTGCCTTGACGTGCGTGATGGCCGAATCGTCAAGGGTGTGCGGTTCAGCAACCTGCGCGATGCGGGAGACCCCGCCGAACGGGCCGCCGCCTATGAGCAGGCGGGCGCCGACGAGATCGTCATCCTCGATGTCTCGGCAACCGCCGCCGAGCGTGCGCACGCTGTGGAGACGGTGGCGCGTGTCCGGGCTGTGCTGTCCATACCTCTGACAGTTGGAGGCGGGGTGCGAACGGTCGAGGATGGACTGCGCCTGCTCGAAGCGGGCGCCGATCGAGTGGGCATCAACTCGGCAGCCGTCGCCAATCCCTCTCTCCTGAATTCGCTCGCAGAACGTGTCGGCAGGCAATGCGTGGTCATCGCGGTGGATGCGGCTCGTCGGGAGGGCTGCGATGGCTGGGAAGTGGTCACCATCGCGGGAACGCATCGCACCGGGCTCGACGCCATCGACTGGATGCGAGACGCCGAGGACCGCGGGGCAGGCGAGGTGCTGCTGACAAGCTGGGACGAAGACGGGCGCGGCCAGGGCTACGACCTGCCATTGCTGCGCGCAGCCCGCAAGGCCATCAACATTCCCATCATCGCCTCCGGAGGCGCCGCCGGCCCCGAGCACATGGCCGAAGCACTCGATGCGGGTGCAGATGCGGTGCTCGCTGCATCCATCTTCCACGACAACATCTTCAGCGTTCAGCAGGTCAAGGAAACACTGCGGGCTCTGGGTGAGGAGGTTCGCCTGTGATTGTGCCATCGATCGATCTTCGCCGGGGACACGCCGTCCAGCTCGTGGGAGGCGAGACCGAAGTTATCGATGCGGGAGACCCGCGTCCGATCGCTGATCAGTTCGGCCGGGCGGGCGAAATCGCGGTGATCGACCTCGATGCCGCGCTGGGCACAGGAGACAACACCTCTGTCATTGAAGACCTCATCTCGCGGGCACCATGCCGGGTCGGCGGCGGCATCCGCAGCGTTGATTCGGCCGTTCGCTGGCTTGATGCCGGGGCTCGTAAAGTCATTCTCGGCACCGCCGCGACGCCCGAGATTCTGCGCGAGTTGCCGCGCGATCGCACCATCGCTGCGCTCGATGCACGCGATGGAGAAGTGGTCACCGAGGGCTGGACACGGGCAACCGGCACGACCATCGAGGATCGGCTTGAGGAACTGAGCGGGCTTGTCGGTGGCTTTCTCATCACGTTCGTCGAGATCGAGGGCCGCATGACGGGCCTGCCGCTTGACCGGGTTCAACGGCTCATTGAGCTTGCGCACCCGGCGCGAGTGACGATCGCCGGCGGCGTGCAGAGCACCACGGACATACGAGCCGTCGACGCTCTGGGCGGGGACACGCAGGTCGGCATGGCGCTGTATTCGGGCGCTTTTGATCTTGCCGACGGTTTCTGCGCACCCCTGAAGAGCGACCGTGCCGATGGCCTCTGGCCGACCGTGGTCTGCGACGAGGCGGGCCGGTGCCTCGGGCAGGTCTACTCGAACCTCGAGTCGGTCCGGGCTGCGCTCAACACCGGCGAGGGTGTCTACTTCAGCCGATCGCGCAACAGCCTCTGGCGAAAGGGTGCGACCTCCGGCAATGTCCAGAAGCTCATCGGCATCGCGCCCGACTGCGACCGTGATGCCCTGCGTTTCACTGTCTCGCAGCAGGGCGATGGGTTCTGCCACACTGGCATGGCCACCTGCTTCGGCGGGCTTGAGGGCCTTGCACAGCTTGACGCCATCGTGCACCAGCGTCTCACGGACGCGACACCAGGTTCGTACACCGCGCGTCTTCGAGATGATCCCTCTCTGCTGGCCAGCAAACTTATTGAAGAAGCACGCGAACTTATCGAAGCCCGGACGCCAGGCGATGCAGCCCACGAGGCAGCGGATCTCATCTACTTTGCACTGGTGGCTGCCCAGGCGCGTGGTGCAACCCTCGCCTCCATCGAGGCGGAACTTGACCGCCGACGACTGAAGGTCAGCCGCAGGCCGGGAGATGCCAAGCCTGATCAGCCCGTGGCAACAACTGCATCGCATGCCGCCACGAACTCGAACGCAAGCACGCCAGGAAGCCACTCATGACGACTCTTGACTTACTCCTGCGACGACGCACGCCCGATGAAGTTACGCGCATGCCCCGCAGGCGAGCGGTTGATGCGGCAACGCTGGTCGAAGCCTCTCGCATCGTCGAAGAGGTCCGCATGGGTGGCAGTGAGGCGGTTTCCCGCTTTGCCGAACGCTTCGGCGAGAGCCGAGAGGGCGAGAACATCGTGCTCGGTCCCGAGGTGCTGCAGGAGGCTCTGGATCTGATCGATCCTGAGACAAGGCGTCTCCTCGAGAGGACTGCTTCGCGCATCGCGCTCTTCGCAAGAGCTCAAAGGGATGCCATCGCCGCTGTGGATGTGGAGGTACCGGGCGGGCGCGCCGGTCACACCATCGAGCCGATCGCAAACGCTGGCTGCTACGCCCCCGCGGGCAGGTACCCGCTTCCGTCATCCGTCTTGATGACTGGCGTGACCGCTCGCGTGGCCGGATGCCAGCGTGTTGTCGTGGCGTCCCCCAGCCGCGAGCCGATCATGCTTGCAGCTGCCGCGATCGCCGGCGCTGAGCAGTACCTCGCTGTGGGAGGCGCACACGCGGTGGCTGCGATGGCCTTCGGCATGGAGGGCTTTGAGGCATGCGATGTGATCGTGGGCCCGGGCAACAAGTGGGTGACCGCTGCAAAGCAGCTCGTCAGCGACGCGGCGGGCATCGACATGCTCGCCGGACCATCCGAGTTGCTTGTCATCGCGGATCACACTGCCGATGTGCACATGCTCGCAGCGGACCTGCTCGCCCAAGCCGAGCACGATCCGGACGCATCCTCGATGCTCATCACCACGTGCGAGGCGCACGCCGAGGCGATCAACGAGGAACTCCACCGGCAACTCCCCAGCCTTTCGACATCTCAGACTGCATCGGCGGCCCTGGCCAACGGCTTCGTATGCGTTGCTTCATCAATCACCGAGGCCCTGCAACTGGCCGACCGAATCGCTGCCGAGCACGTGCAGATCATGACCGAGGATCCCGCCGGTGTTGCAGCAAGGCTCCGAAACGGCGGCGGCGTGTTCATCGGACCGGCTTCTGCGGAGGTGCTGGGAGACTATGGCGCTGGCCCCAACCACACCCTGCCTACCGGAGGCACAGCACGATTCCGCGCGGGCCTCTCCGTCAGCACATTCCTGCGACTACGCACGTGGCTTCGCATCGACGATCCAGCCGCCGCGGAGCCCCTAATCGAGGACACCGCTGCCCTTGCAGCAATTGAGGGGCTCGATGCCCACAAGGCTGCTGCGCAACGTCGCCTTCTCAATGCACCTTCAGTAGCAAACACTCGCTAGGGGTTACCCAAACGGGTGATGCCACCCGGCTGCACATCCAGAACCGGCAGTGTGCCGTGGTAGGACAGCACGCCGCGTATGCGCACCGTCTCGCCCACAAGCTCAAGCATTTCAGGTCCGAGAGCATTGGAGCCCGCGACGCGCAGCAGCGGCAACTCGTCGCGGCCCGTCAGATCGGGTGACCCGACGATTGCAGCAATCCCCCCCTGAAGACACAAGATCGCGCAGGACTTGTGCGCCTTACCATCGCCCGGCTTCATCGCTCCGGTGTAACACTTCGAGTCCAGAATCTCGCCCACTACCTCGATCTCCCGGCCGCTGACGATCGGCAGCGGATCCGAGAGCGACGTGGTTTGCTCGGCAGCAATCGCTTCCTGACCGTCGCTCATCTGGATGACGCGTCTGCTGCCCCGCTGCTGACCAAAGCCACGAAGCGCGACGCGCTGACGATCAAAGCCTGCCACCCGATCAGCTACACCCGACTTGACGAGCGATGCGAGCAGGTAGGTCTCGCCCTCGTCATCCACGAGCATCGGGAAGGGCTGGACGTACAGGACGCCTGCCCAGTCGCGTTCGCCATCTGCCAGAAGCACCGTCGCCCCGGGATCTCGCTGCGAGGATGTGATCACCCCGGCCAGCGCCCCAAGCCCGAAGACGATGAGCACTGCAGCAACCGCTGCTGCGAGCTTGTGCCGCGCGGGCAGCGGTCGATAGCCCACGTAGAAATCGCCGGGTGAACGGGTCATGCGTGTTCTCCAGTTGGGGCCTCGGCGTTGCTCGATGGCGGCCGAGCGGGCTGGATGTGCGTTCCGGGCTGAAGTGGCTCGGTCCTGATGAGGACCCGGCTGCCCTCACATCGCAGTTCGTAGGTGGGCAGCTTCTCGGTGTAAGGCGGGGGGCTGCACCCGTCCTCGGGGCGGTACTGGTATCCATGCCACGGACACGTTGCACACCCATCGATGATCACCCCTTCGCCCAGGGGACCGCCCTGGTGCGCGCACACATTGGACATCGCGCTGAGTCCGTCGGCGTGCCGAAAGACCGCAACCTGCTGGCGAGAGGGAAGCTCAACCACGCGGCCCTGATCAAGCGGGAAGTCATCGACCTCGCCGATGTCGGCCCAGCCCTGTGCATCGCTGCGACCTTCTACCACCTTGCTCGGCCGGAGCGAAGCTGCGATGTGCAGCGCGCCCACAATACCGACGCCGCCGAGCAACATCACCGGGTACACGCCGCTGGGCTCGGCCTGCAGGATTCCGAGAGCAACGTGCAGCACGACCAGCGCGTAGGCACCGTACACGCCCATGTGGAGCGTCTTCCATGTACGAGGGCCGAGAAAGCTCAGCCAGAAGTCGTGGCTCGTTGCAGCCATGGCGAAAAGCACGAGCAGCGCGATGAGCCCCAGAACCTCGAACGGAAACCCACTGAGCGAGCCAAAGCTGTGGTACCCATCAACGACGCCAGACAGGGGATGTCTCACACCGAAGCCGCCGTAGTACAACAGCGCAAGCCCACTGTGCAGCACAGCTGCGACGAAGAGCGTCACGCCAAGATGCCGGCGGTTGTACAAGAGAGGCGCGAAGAGGTCACTGAGCCTTGCCAATGGGCCAATACACAGGACGATGTGCAGCAGCACAAAGGCCAGCGTTGAGAATGCGCGCATGAGAAGGATCATGGGATCCAGCACGCTCTCACCACCATGCACCGCAAGCCCTACACCGACAAACACCGCGAGGTAGAGCACGCAGCCAGTGACCAGCAATGCGTCATACACCAGTTTGTGGCGATTCCACTGGACCCACCGGTAGCTTGCCGTCATGGCGTTTGCTCCGCGGCGGCACTTGGTTGATCTGACGCGGGGTACGTGCCCGCTGCAATGCTTGGAGGCCTGGCCACGATGAGATACGCCGTCAGCGCAAGCAGCGTGGGCGTCAGGGCGAGCCAGATGGCCCGGTGGGCGATCCGCTGGGTGCGCGTCACGAGGACTCTCCTCGGCGCGACAGCACGGTCGACAGCACGGTCGGCCACAAGGCAACCGCTCCCGGCAGGAAGATCAGACGAACGCGGAGGGGTGCCCTCTCGGCTGACGCATCGACTGATTGGATACCAGTCAGAACAAACCACACACCGACGAGCAGGCCGATGAGGGCGTACGCGCCAAGAAGGACGAGAAACACGGAAACAGCCGTCATTGGAGGCTCCCTCGGCGAGCGACAACCACCGCGTGGGAGCATACACGATCAGCACGGTCGCTATTTCGACGATCCTGTGAACACGGCGTCAATCTCACATCATGCTGCCGATGGATCCAACACTGCTCACCTGTGCTTGGCTGGCAGAAGGGCCTTGGTGCCTCGCGATGCCTGGATCGCAGCGATCGCGAGATAGACGCACGCGACGAGATTGCCCAAAGTCATGAGCAGGATGATCCAGACGACAGCCGGCAGCAGTCGCTCCCTGAGTGCGATCCAGCACGCAAAGAGAATGAAGCCGATGTAGACATCGATGATCGAGACGATAAACCACGGATACTCTGCGAGCGTCCGCACTTCAGTCCAGCCGTCGCCCGCCGCAAAGCCGTAGACAAGACCGGCGGCCATCACGATGGCGCCGATGACACCGATGGCGAAGAGCACTTTCACGAACGCCCTCCATCTGCGGGAGCACGCTTCACCGGCTTGAGGAGGTAGTGGCCGACGAACCACTCCGAGCCCTTCGCATAGCCGAAGGTTTCCGCGCAGGCGAGGAAGAACATGCGCCAGCGGTTGACCATGAGCCTTGCCTCGGCGTCATCGAGACCGCCGCTGCGGAGAGCATCGATCGCTTCGACCCGACGCGCATCGATGTTCTCAAGCCATGCCTCGGCGGTCTTCTGATAATGCGTTCCATCCCATGTCCAGCTTTGTTCGACGGCAAGATCCCGCGTGAATGCATCGAAGATGCGCACAGCGGGCATAATGCCGCCCGTAAAGAAGTGCCGACCCATCCAGTTGGAGGCACCTTCTTCCATGAACTCGTAGGACTTGGCTCGATGTACAAAGATGTGCACGAAGAGACGGCCATCGGGCTTGAGCCATGATGCGATCCGCTCGAGAAGCAACTCGTAGTTGCGCATGTGCTCGAACATCTCGATCGAGACCACACGATCAAACGTGGCATCGGTGCTGAAGTCGTTCATGTCTCGCGTCAGCACGGTGATGTTCGCAAGACCCCGCTCGGCCGCCTGTGCCTCGATGTAGGCCCGCTGACTGGATGAGTTCGATACCGCTGTGATACGGCTGGCAGGGTAGTGCTCGGCCATCCAGAGCGTCAGTGAACCCCAGCCACAGCCAAGCTCGAGGATATCGATGCCGTCGGTCAGTTGAGCGCGCTCACAGGTGACGCGCAGGGCCTCCGCCTCGGCGCCATCGAGGGTGGTCACACCTTGTGGCCAATAGCACGAGCTGTACTTGCGGTGCTTGCCCAGCGCAACGCTGTAGAACGACGCAGGCACCTCATAGTGCTGCTCATTGGCAGCTTCCGGGACGGGCGCTACCGGGCCGGATCGCATCTTCCGGGCGAACGCCTCGAGCGCAGCCTCTTCAGAGCCCAGCGACTCGAGGTCACGCAGACGGTTGGCGCACAGCCGACGAATGCCCGCACGAACAGCAGCATCGGGCATCATGCGATGCTCTGCGGCCCAGATCCCAGCAGCGGCAAGGCTCATGACGCGTCTCCCCGGGTGTCGGCGTTATGCGATGCGTCTGCATCGTCGCCCGCACTGCTCGTTCTGTCGTCCTCAACCGGGTCGTTGATATGCTCGGCGCCGGGCTTGGGGGGCCATGGCACGAAAGCGCTGGTAGTCCGCTGGTATCGGCGGTACCGCTCGCCACGGCTCTCAACCAGTCGGCGTTCGGTGATCGGGATGCCGGTGACCTTCAGAAGGAAGAACAACATGACGGCCGGGCCGAGCAGCGTGAGCCATCCCAGAGGTCCGGCCAGACCGATGGCAACGTACGCCCACCAGTGGAACCATTCGAAGAAGTAGTTGGGATGACGCGAGTACTTCCACAGGCCGCGCCTGCAGACGAGACCCTTGTTCTCAGGATTCGTGCGGAACGCCTGCAACTGCTGATCGCTGATGAACGTGCCACCCATGGAGATGGCCCACAGCGCCACGCCCAGCCAGTCATACCAGCGGAGGCCCTCGGCCGGATTGGAAGCCGCCAGCAACATGGGAAGCGCAAAGAGCACCGCCCAGAAAGCCTGCACCTGAAAGATGACGAACATGTACCGCTGCGTCTTGTCGCCCCACCGCTCTCGCATGGCGGCATACCGCGCATCTTCCTTGCCATCCATGATGCGCTGCGTCAGATACACGCCGAGCTTGAGGCCCCAGAGACCCGCGATGGAGGCAACGAGCACTCGGCGAGCAATATCGCCATCAGCGCCCCATGCAAACCAGCCAGCGCACACCGCTGCGCCGAAGGACCATCCAATATCGACAATGCCAGCATTGTGCGTACGCCGTTGCACAAGCCACAACACCACCATCACCACGATCATCGCGGCCCAAGCGATGGCGATGAGCATCCAGACATTCATGAGGCATCTCCCTTCGGAGCGAGGTCCGCGATGGCAGCCTCAACCGGTGCCGGCGCATCGCGGTCAACATCGAGCTTCGACGCCAGCCAGAGCAGCACCGGCATGGCGATTGCCCATTCGATGGCAATCGCCAGCAGCGAACCCCAGAGAGGATCTGCAAGCGTGACCGCCCCGAAACGCTCACCCGGCCAGTAGGCGGTTGGTCCACCGATGACGCCGAGAGCCGCACCCAGCAGGTACCGCCCGCGAAGCCACCCCATCGACAGATGAAGTGTCATCGCAAAGTTCACCCACATCATGGGCATCCACAGCGGAAGCGGTTGACCCAGGAGGGCGTAGTCGGGAAAGCCCAGATGCCCCGTGAAGATCACAGCGAGGTCGCAGACCACGCCCACCAGCAGCGCGCTGATGAGAAGCATCGCTTCCTGCCAACCACGACGGAAGAACGCCAGGTGAATCGTGGACGTTGCCGCGACGACGACAACACCAAGCCACGGCAGCGAGTTTGCAGCGCCCAATACGCACGAGAACCAACCGATCTGGAAGAGGACGAAGTTGAAGACCTTGACTGTGGTGCTCGGCTTCATTCGATCCCCGATGCGGTTGCGATTCCGACGCCGGGCACGACCTTGCGGTAGTGCATCTGCGAGGTGGCGATGTACCGCTCGGCAAAGCCCGCCTCGCAGTAGCACAGGTAGTAGTGCCACAGCCGTCGAAAGCGATGCGGGTACTTCTGCGGCGAGAGGCGGTCCAGTCCGGACTGGAAGTTGTGTCGCCATTCGGCGAGTGTTCTCGCATAGTGCGCCGTGATGTCCTCGATGCCGATGAGCTTGAGATGGCCTGCCTTCGCAACGGCTTGAGCGATCGCACCCGGAGAAGGACAGCAACTGCCAGGGAAGACGTAGCGCTGAATGAAGTCGACGTTCTTGCGATAATCGTCGTAGTAGGCATCGGGCATGTTGATGACCTGCAGCAGCATCTCACCATCGGGCTTGAGGAGGTCATTGCACAGACGCATGAAGATGGGCAGGTGCTCATGCCCCACAGCTTCGATCATCTCGATCGATACCAACTTGTCGTAGGTGCCCTCGAGGTCTCGATAGTCATCGAGCAGCAGCGTGACCCGATCCTGCAGACCGGCGGCCTCGACCCTCTCGGCCGCGACACGATGCTGCTCTCGGGAGATGGTCGTTGTGGTCACATGGCAGCCGTAGTGCTTGGCCGCGTGGATGGCAAAGCCGCCCCAGCCCGTTCCGATCTCGACCACCCTGTCGCCGGGCTGCAGGTTGAGCTTCTGGCAGATGCGATCCAGCTTGTTGAGGGAAGCATCGTGGAGAGTCTGACCGGGATGGTCGAAGACAGCGCACGAGTACATCAGCGTGTCATCGAGGAACATCTCAAAGAGATCGTTGCCAAGGTCGTAATGATCATGGATGTTCCGGCGGCTGCCACGCGGCGTGTTGCGACGCAGCCTGTAGCCGATGGAACGAATGACCCGAGCGACACTCGCAAGGCCCTTGCGGGCGTTCTTCGTGGTCTCGCTGTCGCGTGCGAAGACACGCAGAAGCGAGGTCAGGTCATCGGTGTCCCACGCGTGCCTGAAGTAGGCCTCGGCGAATCCGACGGTGCCACCCCGGACGATGGACGTGTAGGTCGACGGGTCGATGACGTGGAGCGTTGGTGCCTGGCTTGCATCACCCTGCCCGTGGATCGACGTGCCATTTGCGTCCCGCAGCCGAATCACACCCCGGGTGAGGCCATCGAGATGCGAGATCGCCTGCCTGCGACACCACGCCTGCCACCCAGATGTGATCGGCTTGGGCTCGAGTTGGGCCAGATTCGGCTGAATCGATGCTTGCGAAGACACCTCAGGCTGCCTCGTTTCGTTGCTTGCTTGCTCGTCGTTGTGCCGCTCGGTCCTTGGCGTTTCGACGTTTGGTTTCGGGATGGTGTTGGTAGGGAACACCTTTGAGCCACAGCTTGCCCGCATTCCAGTAGATCGCCGCCAGCACCTGGGCGGTCATCAGGGGGTACCGTAGCAGGACGTTCGCCAGACTCCGCGAACAGATGCACCGCCGCTGCAGGACCATGGTCGCATCGAAGATCGACTTCCCCTCCTCGATATTGTCCATGTGCACCAGCAGACGCTCGCCCGGGGGCGAGAGCCGCCAGCGGTACTCCTGCTCCATCCGCATAAAGGGGGAGACGTGGAAGGCCTTGGCGAACCGGTGGGTGCAGGTGCCCCGGTCCAGCGGCTGCTCGTTGGGAAGCACGTAGCAATGCCGTTCTTCCCACGGGGTGTTGTGGACCTCGCCCACGATGGTCTCCACAGTATGCGAGCCAGGCTCGAAGACGTAGAAGAAGCTCACGGGGTTCATGTACACGCCGAAGTATCGCAGGTGCGTCAACAGCCCGATTCGGCCCTCTGGCCGACGACCAGTCCGCTCCGCGACGAGCCTGCGGACAGCCTCATCCAACGTGAGCGACGGGTCGCCGAAGTGATCTGCGCGAAGCATGCACGCGGGGGCCCACTCACCTGCCGACCAGAGCCCGTGACCAGCAAACACGCGATCCAGCTCGCCCAAGTCAAGGTAGAGCATGCAAAGCTTGTAGCGAAAGGCGTGCGGCACCGGCAGCCTTCTGCGATGACGCACCCAACCCTCGTAGACCGCACTACGCAGGGTCACAGCGAACACCGAAACAAGGAGGCAACCCGCAGCGCGCTCTGCACGCCCGCCTCGTGGAAGCCATTGCCCCAATACGCCCCGCAATAGGACGTTCGCCTGTGACCGATCACGTCGTGGTGGCGCGCGCGCGCGGGCTCGGCCTCGACGCTGTACTCGGGATGGTGATAGACGATCTCGCGGATCAGCCGCGAGCGATCGATCGCATCCCCGCCATTGAGCGTGACGCAGTATGTCTGCTCGGCCTGCAGGCTCTGCAGGATGTTCATGTTGTACGTGACGGGCACCGGGCGGGACTCATCAGGCTGAAGCTTGTAGTTCCAGGCACCCCACGCCCTTTGCCTCGTTGGCAGCATCCGCGTGTCGGTGTGCAACGCAGCGATGTTCTTCTGGAACTTGAGCGGCCCGAGCACCTGCCGCTCGGTCTCGGAGGCGTCGGCCAGCATCTGCAACGCCTGATCGCTGTGGCAAGCGACCACCGCATGATCGAACTCCAGAGGCTGGCCGTGCGCCCAGACGCGAACGCCCTCACCCGTGCGCTCCACCCGATCGATCGGCGCATTGAGGTGCACCTTTGCCTCAAGGCGTGACAGCAATGCCTCAACATACCGCCGGGAGCCGCCCTCGATCACGCGCCATCGAGGACGGTTGCGAAACTGGAGCATCCCGTGATTGCGAAGGAAGTCCGCCACGAACTTGATCGGGAACGCTCCGAACCGCTCAGCGGGCGATGACCAGAGCGAAGCGCCGATCGGGAGCAGATACAACTCGTAGAACGATTCGCTGAAGCCATGATCGCTGATGAACTCGCGAACTGTCTGGCGTCCAGTCGTATCGATTGCTCCTTCGCGGTCCAGTTCGTGGAAGCGGAACACATCGAGCAGCATCGCATAGAAACGGGGCGACAACGCATTGCGCCTCCGTGCCATAAGCGTGTTCAAGTCCGAGCCGTTCCACTCAAGACCCGAACGCTCGCAATGAAAGCCAAAGCTCATGGACGTGTGCTTGGTCGCGACACCCAGTTCCGCCAGCAGGCGAGTGAAGGCCGGGTAGTTTGTCTCGTTGTAGACGATGAAGCCGGTATCGACGCCGAAGGTTCGGCCTTGCTCGTGAACCTCGATCGTGTTGGTGTGTCCGCCGGCGTAGTCCGCCGCCTCGAAAACCGTGACGGCGTAGCTCCTGCTGAGAACATGGGCAGCGACCAAGCCGGAGATGCCTGCCCCTATCACAGCCACGCTGTCGCCCGGCTGTGGCTGAGCGACATCCCCGAGCGGGTGGGCGGTGTCCGCACGCGTCAAATGGGAACCCGCTGAGAGCGAGGGCTCATGTTCCGATGGTGTCTGCAGTCTCGCCACCGAAGCTTGCACCTGGCTCAATCCTTCGTCTGCCTGGGCTCAGGCATCGTCCCGAGCCGGGGGCGTGACACTGCCCGCAGCGTCCGAGGACTTGCCAGCCTGCGCGAGCACGCGCTTGGGAACGCCGCGAAGGTCCCAGATGAGCCCGGTCCACGAGAGCACCTTGAGCACGTAATAGGTCAGGTCGATCTGCCACCACCGGAACCCCTGTCGTGCCGACGCGGGGAAGTAGTGATGGTTGTTGTGCCAGCCCTCACCAAGGGTCAGCAACGCCAGCCAGATGTTGTTGCGGCTGTCATCGGTTGTCTTGTAGGGTTGCGAACCGTACCGATGCGAGAGGCTGTTGATCGTGTACGTCGCGTGGTACACCACCACCGTCGAGATGACGAAACTCCAGATCAGCATCTGCCAACCATTCGTCCCAAGCCCCGGGGCCCACCGCTCAAGAGCGACGCCCGTCAGAAAGACAATTACCGCAAGTGCGATGGGACAGAGCCAGTGGAAGCGGTTGATGAATTTGAGCTCGGGGAACTTGGCCCAGTCACGCACATACCGCTCGGGCGTTGCGACCGCACCGTTCTGCAGGAACCATCCCACGTGGCTCATGAGCAGCCCACGAAGGCCCGGCGAGTGCAGGTCGGGGTCATGGTCCGAGTGCTTGTGATGGTGGCGATGATGGCCAGCCCACCACAGGGGCCCGCGCTGGCCGCAGGAAGTGGCTGCGACGGCAGCGAGGAACTGGACGACGCGTGACGTCTTGAAGGAACGGTGTGAGAAGTAGCGGTGCAAGAACGCCGTGATCATGAACATGTGAAACACGTACATGGCCGCGGCGCAAACGACCGCCACGGGGCTCCAACCCACCCAGAACACCAGCAAGCATGCCGCGTGCATTCCAAAGAAAGGTGAGCACTTCAACCAGTTGATCGAACGATCATATTCGGTGTCCGTCAGTTGGTTATCCAAAGATACGCTCATCTGCTCGATTCCTTCGAGCCGGGCTTGCGAGTGCTTCACCACTCCAAGCACATACCACGGCTTCATTGAACTCAGTTTCGCCAAGAGAGCCAAGGAGTTCACTTGGCTAAGACGCCTTCATTCCCGACAAAGTGAGCCGCTATTGGGCTCGCGAAGACGGTAGCCTCACTGGGCAACGACCGCAAGCCGGCAGCATCCAATCTTCTACCGAACAAGCGTCGACTGGCGGCGAAGATTACTCAGCGTGAAACCGGGGCCTTGACCATGCCGCGCGGCTCCAGATCCGCGAGCAGCGCATCCATTCCGCGACGCAGAACCCAGGCCCGCTCGCGAGCATCATGCTGCTGCATCGCGTGGCCGCGAGCACGCTGCAGATCGCGAGCCTCGGCTTCCGTAAGGGCCCCGCGGCCGAGCAGGAGAACCGCATCCACCGCTGTCGCATAGACCTCCGCACAGGCACGTTCCTGCCCGGCGTTGAAGAGCGGCACGCCTCGCTCGATCGCGACGAGCAGAACAGCAGACGCTGCCTGCCTCGCATCGCTGTCCGGGCTTGCATCGGCAGCCCGAGTATGTTGGCGAGTCGGAGCGTCGGGCAGGATGACCTGGTCGATGATGTGAATCACGCCGTTGGATGCCGGGATGTCCCGGGTGACAAAGCCAACCCCCGAAACCGTCAGTTTGCCATTCTTGAGTGCGAAGTCGACGGGCTTGCCACCGAGGAGCGTCGCCGACCGCCCCTGCGCCAGCATCTGGCTCGACCTCAAACCGATGGGCAGCACGTGGCCACCCAGAACCTCGGTCAGCGCCCGGCGATCGGCCAAGAGCGCCTGGATCGCCTCGGTGCCCAGCGCCTCGAAGGCCGCGTTGGTCGGGGCAAGCACGGTCATGGGCCCTGGGTTCTCAGCGCCGAGTTGCTCGACCAGACCCGCAGCCTGAACAGCCGCGACCAACGTGGAGAGTTCGGGCGTCGCAGAAGCAATCTCAGCAATCGAACGGGTCTCGGGCATGAGAACCGCATCAATCACGTGCACGACGCCCTGATCAAACGGCACGTCCGCTGCCACCAGGCCGGCTCCGCCAATCTGCAGGCGGTCGCCAGCGACGCTGACCGCCTGCCCGGCAAGCGTGGTTAGCTCCCGGCGATCGAGCACCTCCGACGACCCGAACGCCCCGGGCAGCACGTGATGAAGCAGGATCGTTCGCAGCGTCGACCTGCCCTCCTCGCTCGTGAGGAACTCCACCGTCTCGTCGTCAAGCGCTGCGAATGCATCGTTCGTCGGCGCCAACACCGTGAAGCGGCCCTCGCTGGGCAGCGTCACGCCGGCAACCTCGGCGAGCTTTAGCAGCGTGGTCAGCCCAGCATCGGCAGCGATGTCCCCGAGTGGCGAGGCACCGGCCGTGGCCGGCTGATTGCCCGATGCGCCGCCCTGCTCGCTCGCGTTGAGAGGCCGGATGAAGTCGACCTCCAGCGCAAACGGGCCCGGAGTGCCATCGGCGAGCGTGAAACCGACAGACTCGATCAGCTCGGGCCTGATGGGTGGCGCGTCGCGCACTTCGCGACCGAACGTCGTGAGCACAAAGTTGTCGAAATCAAGATCAAGCGTCGTCCACTCGTCCTTGATGGTGACGAACTGCCGCTCGTAGCCGCCCGCCATCATGCGCACGTTGGAGGTCCGGACGTTGAACTGGTATGTCCTTCCATCACCCCGAACCCGCAGCGTGACGCCGTCGGCATCGGCAAACAACCCCTCGCGGACGTTGGTGCGGATCTGGGAGAAGCCGCCATTGTTCTCAAGCGAGAGATCACCTCGGAACGTGAGCACGCCGGATCGCTCGCTGCTGATCGTGCCCGTGGAAAGGCCGCCCATGACGCCATCGAGGACGGTTCTCCATCCTGCGACGCCATCGTCGAATTCAAGGTTGTTGATCTGGCCCGATGAGACACCGCCGACCAGAAGCAAACACGCTAGGGCTGCCAGACGCTTCATCCGAATCTCCTTCAGCATCCCGCGAGGTGGGATGCTGTGAGTTCGAGGCAGCGCATCAGCCAGATGCAGAGCAGCTTGAAACAGAATCTGATCCGCCGCAACGACCTTGCCGGGCAGCGAGGGCCTAGAGGCGACCCATGGGTCCGATTCGGCTTGCCCTTGCTTCCGATGGGCAAGCGGTCTCCGCACGACTGCTATGGGTGGATCCACGCAGCACTTGTGACATGCCCCGCATCGAGTTCGAAGTGCGCCCTGCGGTGGCCATCGTGCCGGAGCGTCAGCCATTCGAGCCGTTCGATCACGGTCCAGACCACCCGGAAGTGCGCACGTCCGGCCTCGGACTCAGCCTGCGTCGGCTTGCGCTCTTCAAACGCGCTGGGCAGGTTGCTCGAACTTCCAGGGCTTGTTGAGGATGGCGCGTGCGGAGCGAGATAACACCGCCTCGAATCGAGCGACGTTCTCTGCCAAGCCTCCTCAGCGCGGCTGTCTTCATCGGGCCGGAGCACCTCGGCCTTGCCGGTCGCCCTCACCTGCACGCGCTCACCCGCGTCGTAGAAAGTCCAGGCCACAGCGGGCTGATGCACCAACTCACGGACCTTCGGCGAGCGCGCGTCAGTATGGCATGCGATCACGCCCGCATCCGGGATGGCGCGACGCAGCACAACCGTCCGCGCCCGGGGAAGGCCTTGCTCGTCCACTGTCGAGAGGGTCGGCAGGCGAAAGCCGTGGCGTCTGTCAGCAACGCCTCTTCCAAGCAAGCGCCAGATCTGCGCCAGCGCTTCATCGTGGGTGGTCGGCACAGGGTGCGGATCGGCACTGTGTCCCTTGGAACCCTGCTCTTGATCGCGTCTGCTCATCGCCAGTTCACCTGCCCGTGCGCACCCGGACGCCTCATGGCCACCGAGTGCCCGCGCGCTGTTGGCACCTCGATGACGCGCGTCGGTCCCGCAGAGAAGACGCGATCGCTCGACGCGGGCCCGATGGGCTTCATGCCGGTTGTACAGCCCACCGCCGGCAGCACGATGCCGCTCTCACCAAGCTGCCAGAACACGGGCACCCGAAGCTGGTCCACACCGCCCTTGAGCTTCGTGCCCGGGTGAAGGTGGCCGCCCAGCCATGGAGCACACGCGCGCGCATCATCGGGTGGTTCGTGCATGTAGGTCACGCCCTCGACCTCGGTGCCCGCTTCCAGCAGTTCGATCAGCCCCCGGTCACGTAGAGATTCGAGCAAGACGCGAGCGTGGCGGTCGTGGTTGCCCAGGACCAGTCGGCATCGCCATTCGTGCGCTTGACCAAGCCACTCTGTGAGCATCATCGCCACCGGGCATTCACCCGTCTGCTCGTGGTGCAAGAGGTCGCCGAGCACGGTCAGGACACGGGCGCCGGTCAGGCTCATCAGCGTGCGCAGGTGCTCGAGATCGCGGGAGGTCGCGCCCGCGGGCACGGGCCTGCCCGCTCGCCGAAGCGCATCACCCTTGCCGAGATGGACATCCGCGACGAGCAGTTCACCGGTCTGTGGCCGAAGCATGGCGCGGCCGGGCAGCAGCACAAAGTCGTGGCCGCTCAGCGTGATCTCGATGGTGCCCTGCAATGACGTGCTCATGGGGTGTGGTGCCTGGCTTGCCCGGCGTGCTTCTCCAGTCGCTCGATCATCGCAGCCACGCGCTGCTCCCACGTCTGGCTCGATACCTGCTCACGAATCCGATCCGCCCACAAGTGAAACGAGAGGGGCGACAACCCCTCCGGCCGAGTCACGATGATCTGTTGCCGACCGATCGCTTCGAGCGTCGCGCGAAGCCGCGTCAACTCGAGGGACCGCTCGAGCACCTCCCGCCGAGCCTGTGACAACAGCAGGTTATCCGGATCGAACTGCTCAAGTACATCAAAGATCAGCCCCGAGGAACTCTGCAACTGCCGCTGGCTGATTCGTTGATGGACAGGTCCGGTGGTGATCAGCCCCGCGATCCTCGCAACCTCGCGGAAGTGCCGTCGTGCCAGTCCAGACGCATCCACGCTTGCGATCACATCCTCCAGCAGATCATCGGCGCTCAGAAGCTCCTGCCACGCCTCGTCGTGCACGCCGAGATCATCGGAGGCAGCGATCGCAAGCCCCCAGTCGCTGCAGGTCGAGGCGAGCGTCGCCGGGGCTCGCCGAGAGATCCGGTGCGCGATGAGCGTCGCGAGACCCTCGTGCACGAGCCGGCCTGCGACGGGGTACATGAACACATGGTCGCCCTCCCGCGTTCGTATCCGCTCGATGAGCAGTTCATCGAGCGCTGGCACCCGCGAAGCCTCTGTCTGGGTTGCGATGAGATCGTGGACCGGCGCGAGTCGCTCGTCAGGGATGCGCGCACCAGACCTGAGCTCTTCGAGGATCTCGCGAATCGTTGAGGCCAGTTCCGTCGACAGCGGCATCCGGCCACCCATCCAGCGTGCGACCGCACCGGTGCGCGCTCGCGCCACCCGGACGACCGCTTTGTCCGCCTCGATGCGCACCAGTTCAAGGCTTCGACCGGCGAACGTGAACGCCTCTCCCGGCGAGAGTCTCGCGAGGAAGAGTTCTTCCACCGAGCCAAGCCGCTGGCCATTCTTCAGGATCACCGGCAGCGTTCCGTAGCCCGTGATCGTGCCGATGGCCGAACGATGATCGGTCGCAATCCGCCTCGAGCCCACGACCCACCTGTCGCCATCAAGCTTGATCCGCGCGTACCGGTCGTAGGCGCTGAGCGCCTTGCCGCCGAAGCGGCAGAAGTCCATCACCCATGTCCACGCCTGATCGGTGAGGTCGCGATAGGCCGCGGTTGAGCGCACTTCCTTGAGCAGTTCCGCCTCTACGAACCCGCCGCCCATGGCGCAGGTGACGACGTGCTGAGCGAGTACGTCAAGAGGGGCGATGATCGGCCGGCGCTCCTCAATGCGTCCCCGTGCGAGCGCTCGGCGTGCTGCCTCGAACTCGATGAGCTCGAGCGCATGGGTCGGAACGCCTATGAGCCGGCTGGTGCGACCGGGGTCATGCCCGCTCCTGCCCGCACGCTGAGCGAGGCGGGCCACGCCCTTGGGGCTTCCGATCTGGAGCACCTGCTCGACGGGCGCAAAGTCCACGCCGAGATCGAGGCTTGAAGTCGCCACGGTTGCCCAGAGTTCGCCCGATGCCACGCCGCGCTCGACGCGTGTTCGCTCCTCGCGTTCGAGCGAGCCGTGGTGCAGCGCGATCTGCTCAGACCGATCAGGGCGAAAGTATCGAAGGGCCTGATACCAGCGCTCGGCCTGGCCGCGCGTGTTGACGAAGACGAGTGATGTCTTTGCTTCATCGAGCCGTGCCACCACCTGCTCTGCGAGGTGCAGCCCCATGTGGCCCGCCCAGGGAAATCGCCCGACATCGCCTGATGCGAGCGTCTCAAAGATGATCTCGCGATCGGTCGGACCCGACACCAGCGCGCCTGTGTGATCGCATCCGAGCAGCGTGTCGAGCGCTTCGGGCGTGTTGCCGAGCGTTGCAGAGAGCCCCCAGAAACGTGCATCGCACGAAAGCGTGCGGAGGCGAGCGAGGGCCAGTTCCGTCTGCGTGCCACGCTTTGTGCCGAGAAGTTCATGCCATTCGTCGACGATGACTGCTCGAAGTGAGGCGAACATGCCTGCCGACTCGGGGTGTGAGAGCAGAACGGTCAGCGACTCCGGCGTTGTCACGAGGCCTGTGGGCAGCCTTCTTCGTTGCCGACCGCGGGCTGAGCTTGATGTGTCACCCGTGCGAGCCTCCACCAACCATCCCGGAGCGATCTCACGCGTGACTACTTCGAGGTTGTGGGTCAGGTCCTGCGCCAGCGCGCGCATGGGGGTCAGCCAGAGCGTGGTCAAGGGCATCGCGCCGGCCCGCTTGCCGGGGCTTTCGTGCGCCCTCGGATCTTCAAGTGACTCTGCCAGCGGCCCCATCCATGCAGCGAGGGTCTTGCCGTGGCCCATCGAGGCATGAAGCAGCCCGCTCTGGCCGGCGAGGTAGCGCGCCCAGACCTCCTCCTGAAAGGCGAAGGGCTCCCAGCCCCGCTGAGCGAACCAAGCGCGAACGGGCGTCAACACCGCATTGTCATCGGCAGCAACCGTCAGAAGAGCCTCCCCTGTTCATCGAACGTCTGCGGCAGCAAGGCCCGAAGCCTCTCGACGTGATCCGCCTCGGCTGGCGACTTGTCTCGCCGCCAGCGGGCCATGCGCGGGAAGCGCAGCGCTACACCCGAAGCATGGCGACCCGACCGCTGCACGCCCTCGAAGGCAAGCTCGAACACAAGCGCGGGCTCGACCGATCGCACCGGTCCGAACCGACCGGTGATGTGGCTTCGTACGAAGCGATCAACCTCGCGTATCTCGCTGTCATCAAGGCCCGAGTACGCCTTGGCGATCGTGACAAGTTGGTCTCCATCCCACAATGAGAAGGTGTAGTCGGTATACAACGCAGCGCGTCGGCCGCGGCCCTGCTGAGCGGCGGTCAGGACGGCATCGATGGTGAAGGGATCCACCTTCCACTTCCACCATGCGCCGCGCGGGCGCCCCGCCTCGTACAGGCTTTCCTGCCGCTTGAGCATGAGACCCTCGACGCCTCGGTCGCGGCTTTGCTCCCGAAGCAAGGCCAGATCGGGCCACGTGGCTGCTTCCAACACCGGTGCAAGCCCGATGTGCGCTGATGCGTGGTGTTCCAGGAGGCGTTCGAGCAAGGCACGTCGCTCGGCCAGCGGGCGAGAGCGCACATCCACCGCTCCAATTTCGAGCAGGTCATAGGCAAGGCATCTGACGGGCACGCGGGCTTGGACTTGCCTGGTGGCTGCCTTTCGTTGAAGCCGCTGCTGGAGCATATCGAAGCCCATGGGGCTGCCACCCCTCCATGCGAGCACCTCGCCATCGATCGCTGTGCCATTGGGGAGCAGCATGGCCGCCTGTGCGAGTTCCGGGAAGGCGTCGTTGATCAGTTCGCCGCCACGCGACCAGAGGAACGTCTGGCCGCTGCGCCGGACGATCTGCGCACGAATGCCGTCCCACTTCCACTCGGCGAGGAAGTCCGAGACATCGCCGAGGCCCGAAGGCTCTGACTCGAGCGGGTTGGCGAGGAGGAACGGGTAGGGCCTTGATACATCTGCATCGCTGGCATCGGCGCTGAGAACGCTCTCATACCACGCCCCCGAGGGCTGCCAGCCTCCCATGAGTCGATGAGCGATGGTTGCCTGGTCAACGCCCGCGACCTCGGCGAGGGCTCGCTCGATGAGGCCGGCGGACACACCCACACGAAAGGCTCCGGTGATGAGCTTGCCGTAGACGAGCGCTTCGCTCCTGCTCAGGCCAAGCCAGGTTTGCTCAACGAGTTCGCGCTGTTCCTGTGGCGGCATGTCGAGGAGTGCCACAACACGCTCTTTGGCGAGTTCTTCGAGACTCACGTCAAGGCGTAGCCCTTGCGTCTCTGGCAGCAGCAGCGACACGGTCTCGGCGAGGTCGCCGACGACGTCGTAGCACTCCTCCACCATCCATGACGGCTGGCCCGAGAGAGATGCAATCCATGCGCGCATGTGGCGAGCCTGCACGCCTCGCCGCCCACGCCGACCCAGAAGAAATCGCAGCGCCCACGCGGCATCACCGGAGGGCGCTTCAGCAAAGTAACGCGTCAAGGCGCCCAGCTTGATGCTGGTCTTGGTGGTGGCGTCGAGTTCCTGATATAGACGAGCGAATCGCTTCATGAGCTCGCCTCGTTCTCATCAGTGGTGTGACTCGGGTCTTCTGCGTCGTCTCCCCCGAAAGCGGTCTTGAGCGGGGCAGCGTCGAGGCCCCGCTCTTCGCGGAGGTAGCGAGCCATCGGCTCCACGTAGCCGTGGGTGATGAGCACGCGCCGAGCACCGGTCTGCTCGATGGCGTGCAGGAGGCCCGGCCAGTCGGCGTGATCGGACAGCACGAAGCCTCGCTCTGCGTTTCGGCGTCGGCGGGGTCCACGCATCTGCATCCACCCGGATGCCATTCCAACGGCCGTGGGACCGAACTTGCTGAGCCACGTGGTTTCCAGCACGGAGGGGGGAGCGATCAGCAGCCCCTCGCCCTTGAGAGTCGAAGCGTTGTCCTTGCCCGCGTGCACGCACTCTGGCAGTTCTACCCCTGCCTCGACGTGCGCCTGGTTCATGCGCTCGATAGCGCCGTGCACGCCGATGGGGCCTGGCAAAGATCCGCCGGCGATTCGGGCGAGGCCCGCCATCAGCCGCTGGGCCTTGCCAAGCGCGTAGGCGCAGACGAGGCTCGCCTTGCCCGCGCGCTTGTTGGCCTCCCACCACTCCAGCAGATCGATCAGCACTGCTGCGGGTTCGGGCCAACGGAAGACGGGCAGCCCGAAGGTGCTCTCGGTCACGAAGACATCACAGGGTACCGGCTCAAAGCGGGTGCATACGGGGTCCGCCTGAAGTTTGTAGTCACCCGAAACCACCCACACGCCCGCATCGCTTTCGATGCGGACCTGTGCGGATCCCAGGACGTGCCCGGCGGGATGAAGGCTGACGCTCACCTTGCCGATCGATCGCTGCTCGCTGTAGGCAAGCGTCTCAATGATCGCCCCATCCTGCACCCGTCTTCGGAGCACGGGCTCCCCCTCGGGCGTGGTCAGGTACCGTCTGGACCCGGGGCGTGCATGGTCTGCGTGCGCATGAGTGACGATGGCGAAGTCAACCGGCTTCCACGGATCGATGAAGAAGCCGCCCGCTGGACACTCGAGCCCGGACTCGGTTGTGACGAGCAGGTCCTGCACGACAGGGATCTTTGGCAGCCTGCCCAGTTGATACCGAGCGAAGGCGCGCCGATGGCGTCAGCTGCGCTGCGAGGTCTTGCTGCGCTGGCGGTTTCGGCTGCCCGCTCGGTGGTCGGCCTGGGCGTTGTCACGCCGCTTGCCACGCCGCGATCGCCGGGGCTTGGCCTCGACCGCCGAAGCATCTGTGCGCGAGGCCCTCGCGGGCCTTGCGAGCTTGGGGCGAGGCGCCGGCGGCTTGGTGCGGGCCGATCTGGTACCCGCCGAGGCCTTTGCGGGCGCATTGAGTTGCTCGGCAGAGAGTCCGAGCACGACCGGAACCTCAGCCGTGTCGATGGGCTTGGTGGTCAGGCGTTCGATGTCTCGGAGCAGGCCGCGCTCCTCTCGGCTGCAGAACGAGATGGCCCTGCCCGTGGCGCCGGCGCGTCCTGTCCTGCCGATGCGGTGGACGTAGGCCTCCGCCTCCATGGGGAGGTTGAAGTTGAAGACGTAGGTGATGCCGTCGACATCGAGCCCGCGGGCAGCGACATCGGTTGCCACCAGCACGCGGAACTTTCCGTTGCGAAATCCATCGAGCGTGCGCTCACGCTGGCTCTGAGACCTGTTGCCGTGGATGGCCGCCGCAGTGATCCCATCGGCTGACAGGCTCTTGGCGAGCCTGTCGGCGCCGTGCTTCGTCTTGGTGAAGACGACACCCCGCTGAACGCCATCCTCTTCGAGCAGATGCTTGAGCAAGGCGGTCTTGTGCTCGCCAGCAATGTGGTAGAGCGACTGATCGATCTTCGGTGTCGTCATCGCGGCGGGCGCGATGGAGACATGCACCGGGTCATGCAGCATGGAGCTCGCGAGCGACTTGATCTTGGGGGGCATGGTCGCACTGAAGAACAGCGTCTGGCGCTCGGCGGGCACTTCGCTTGCGATGCGCCGGATTGGATCGATGAACCCCATGTCGAGCATGCGATCGGCCTCGTCCAGCACGAGGACTTCGACGCTGCGAAGGTCGACGTAGCCCTGTTCCATCAAGTCCAGCAGTCGGCCCGGCGTGGCGACGATCACTTCGACGCCTGCCCGGAGTTGGCGCACCTGCTGGTTCTGCTTGACCCCGCCGTAGATCACAACGGTTCGGAGCCTGGCACCTGCGCTGTAGGTCCGCAGGCAGTCATCAATCTGTGCTGCAAGTTCTCTCGTGGGCGCGAGGATGAGGGCGCGGGCTCTGCGCCTGGATTGCTCGCCATCGGGCTTCGGACCGATGCGCTGAGATCGAGCCATGAGGCGTTCGATCAGCGGCAGCGAGAACGCGGCGGTCTTGCCCGTGCCCGTTTGTGCGCAGCCGAGCACATCGCGGCCTTCGAGAGCCGGGGGGATGCATCTTGCCTGGATAGGCGTGGGCGACTGATAGCCCTTTGCGTTGAGTGTGTTGAGGATCTGAGGAGAGAGGGAAAGTTCAGCGAACGTCGTCAAAGGAGCGATCTCCAGCACCGCCGCGAGATGAGCGCGCGGTGCAAGCGGGGGCAGCCAAGGACCAATTTCGATTGGTGCGAGGGGAGCCGGCCTGAGGAACGCCTGAACCGACATCAGTCGGAGGCGTAGCCAGCAGGATCTCGCTTTCAGGCCCTGCATCACATGCAGTCAACCAGCGAGGCCACCGGCTTGGTGAGCGTGAGTGTAGCGCCTCCGAAGCCACGCCACGGCGTTGTTCGCATTTGCCACGTCAAGAGAGGAAATTCCCATGGAAGGGCCCGGCCTGCTGGAGCCTGCCCTTGATGGGTCTGACGGGCCCGGCTGTCGGCTGCTCTTCCCCCCCACTTGCCCGCCGCCGCTGGAAGCGGCTGAGCCTGGGTTTGGAAGAGGGAGCGACTTGGCACTAAGAGCGTGAGGATCTGCCTTGCCATGCGTGCACGACCGACAGTCCGAGCCCCAGGACAGCCAGCGGCATGGCGAACCAGAGCATGCCCGCGGTGAAGCCCGGAAGGGACTCGGGCCTTGCGGCTGTGAGAATGAGGTAGGTGATGTAGCCGGCGTACACGAGCAGCAGGAGCGCTCCCTCCCAGCGGCTCACACGGAAGCCCGTGAACATGATCGGCAGGCAAGCGACTGAGACCGCAATCATGATGGGCAGGTCGAACGCCATCAGCGTCGGCGAAGCCGGCAGGCCATCGGGAGCGAACACCCCGGCAAGCCCGAGGATCGCACAGATGTTGAAGAGGTTGCTGCCGAGCACATTGCCGACGGCGATGTCACGCTGGCCTCGAATGGCAGCGACAACCGACGTTGCCACCTCGGGCAGCGACGTACCGGCCGCGACAATCGTGAGTCCGATGACAAGTTCTCCGACGCCCAGAGATGTCGCGATCAACACCGCCCCATCGACCAGCCAGCCGGCACCGAGCACGGCGAACACAAGACCGATCACGATGAGCACGACGCTTGAGACCAGCCTCGGGGGTTTGGTGACATCGCCGCTTGCCGCGTACTCCGCCTTCACTTCTTCGGACTCATTTCGAGCCGAACGCACGGCGAGCGTCGTGTACACCACGATTGCAGCCAGCAGCATCGCGCCATCGACTCTTCCGAGCGTGCCATCAAGGAGCATGCACCAGAGCGCGACGCTCGCGAGGATGATCAGCGGGACCTCCACCCGCACAAGCTTCTGATGCACGACCAATGGCGCAATCATCGCTGTCACTCCGAGGATGAACAGCGTGTTAAAGATGTTGCTGCCCACAGCATTGCCGATCGCAAGATCAGGCTTGCCTTCGGCCACCGCTCCGAGCGATACCGCGATCTCTGGGGAACTCGTACCGAATGCCACGATCGTGAGTCCAACGATCAGCGGCGAGATCCCGAATCGCAGGGCAAGAGACGACGCACCACGGACGAGGCACTCAGCGCCGAGAACGAGCACGCCGAGACCGAGCGCGAGTTGTAGCCAAGCGATCATTCCATCACCCCTGCCATGTCACGGAGCGCAACGCTGAGCAGGTCACCGACAGCCCGCTGTTCTGCAGCAGAAAGGATCATCCCCTGACGGAGTTCGATCTCGATGCCGAGATAGTCCTCGGCCCTGAACCTCGATCGAAGCGTGGTTGTCAGTCCATCGTCAGCGCCACGATAGGGCTGGTTGAAGGGATGCCGCAAGTCATGCTGCCGCTGCTGAAGCTGTGCACGGTACTGCTCACAGAAGGCCTGCTCGAGTGCACGTGCTTCATCGAACAGCAGCGCGATATCGAGGTCGCGCCGGTTGCCGTTGAGGACATCCGCGCACGAGTGGACGCCGAGATGCAACACGCGGTAGCCCGAGGTGATCGCACAACTGGCCAACTGTTCAACGTTCCGGCGATGTGGTGTGTAAAACGTGGCGACGATGCGCTCGCGCTCCTCTCGCGGCAACCCACGGGTGAACTCGCTGAAGAGATCCGGCTGGTCTACGGAACGATTGAGATCGACCAGCAGCCGCGTGACGGTCGAGAACACAACGGGCGCGGCGAGATTGGATGCCAGACGCAGCGCCACGCCCAACGCACCGATGTCGTGCCCTCGGTGGCTTTCGAGCACGCTCGATTGGCCATGGAACAAGTGCTCGTACTTCGCGGGCACGTCACAGCCGCCGTGCTCGCAAGTGATCAGCAAGAACGTCGGCTGCGAGGCGGTATGGCTAGGCGACATCAAAGAGCCTTCCATCGTGCAGACAGTCCGCAAGCTCTTCATACAGCGTGTGGAGCACAGCCTTGGTCGGCGGCGTGCGGAGGCGCTTACCGATGCGGCGCGAGAGCGTGCCGGCGTCCAACATCTGCCGGAGCATCGGTGACCATGTGTTATGCGCCGGCATGACCTGTTCAAGAAGGGAGCACCACAGGTCCGAAGCCCAAGTCGCCGAACCGCTTACGCCGAAGGCTCGCAACACATCGGGCTGTCGGATCCGGGCGTAGTCGGCGGAACGGATTGTCTCCAGCAGGACGCCATGCAATGGCTCGGTCGCAACACGCTTCTGATCTTCGTAGCTCATCCATCGCTCATCGATGACGGCTTTCACAAGCTCGATGATGAGCGCGGCAATCGCCAGATCGGCCTTGGGGCACTCCTGAATGTCCAGGACGCGGATCTCGATCGCCCCGCGATCGAAGCGAGCCATCGCGCCGCGAGCGTTTGCGAACTCGTGACGGAGGATGCCCTCGGGATCGAGAGGTTTCAGCTCGGCGAACAATCCGCCGAGGACGTCGTGCTCGTACTGTTCTCGCTGAAAGACGGGCTCGGGCACGACAAGGCCCGCCATCATCGGAACCCGGCTGGAGTTGTTGCGATACACCTCCATCCGATGACAGGCGCTGGGAGACCACAGACCGTCGACGAGCGGGGAACTGGCTGCAATCGCCGGCAGCAGCGGCAGGACGAGCCTGAGCGCGGCGTGAAGCCTGCCGAACTCGTCATCGTTGGCAAAGGGCAGGTTGATGTGTGTGCTCTGCAGGTTGCCCCAGCCATGACCGCGGCAGCCGAAGATTCGGTCGTAGGTGCGATAGATCTCGTTGTTCTCGTGGGGCCAGAGCCTGGTCTCGACATTTGGGTCCATCCACGGATGCATCGCTGTGGGCATGAGACGGGCATTCATGGGAAGCAGCAGCGCTTCGATTCGGCGGACGTGCTCCTGAAATGCCTCGGCAAGTGCCTCGATGGATGATGTCGGCTGCTGGGTCTTGAGCTCCACGACGTGGAGTGCAAGTTCGTTGGACCACGACACGGTGCCTGCCGGGCCGTCGGGCTCGACATCCGATGCGTCGGCGCCGTTTGCTGCCCTGAAGAGCTCGTCGCACATGGGGCGAACATCAAGCGTGTCGCGATCCACGATCATGTACTCGAGCTCGATGCCGAATGCATCGAACAACCCGAGGGGGAAAGACCAGTCTGTGTGTTGAGCGCTCATCGCGATTCGAGCTTCCAGAAAAAGTGCTGCATCACACGCTGGTAGAGTTGATCACCGAGCGCAGCGTCTTCGACTCCGGCATCGATGTTTGGATTGTCATTGACCTCGATCACGACGGGCTTTCCATCGACGACCTTCAGATCCACGCCGTAGAGCCCATCGCCCATAAGCTTGGCGGCGCGGACAGCTAGTTTGACCACATCGCTCGGGGCATCTTCGACCCGCATGGTCTCGGCGTCCCCTTCGTGAACACCCTCCTGATCACGCTTGACGATCTGCCAGTGCTCGGGCGCCATGCCGTAGCGGCAGGCAAAGAGAGGCGCTCCACCGAGCACACCGATGCGCCAGTCGAAGTCGGTGGGCACATACTCCTGCGCAACCAGCAACTCGCTCTCCTCGAAGATCCTCGCGAGCATGTCGCTGGCCTGATCTTCTGAATCACACCTCTCGACGCCGTTGGAGAAGGAACTGTCCGGACGTTTGAGCACGGTGGGAAAGCCGAGGGAGCGGAGCCCTTCGAGGGCGTTGTCCTTTGATAAGACGAGTGTTCGTGGCGTGGCAACGCGGTGCCGGGCCATGGTCTCAGCAAGAAAGACCTTGTTCGTGCAGCGCCGGATGGAGCCGGGATCATCGATGACGACCATGCCCTCGGCCTCGGCTCGACGAGCGATGCGGTAGGTGTGGTGGTTGACGGAGGTCGTTTCGCGGATGAAGAGCGCGTCGTATTCGGCGATTCGGCCGTAGGCATCTTTACGGATCAGATCGCATGCAAGACCGAGGGACTCCCCCGCAGCGACGAACTTGCGGAGCGCCTGGTCATTCGAGGGAGGCATGGGATCATCGGGATCATGCAGGATCGCAAGATCGAATCGCGGTGCCGGAGCGGCCTTGGCTCGCCGCGGCGCCCGCCGGAGGTAGCGCTCGGCCTGCTGAACGACGAAGCCCCGGTGTGAGTCCGGCACTTCGCCCAGACCAATGACGCGCACGGCGACCATCCGCCAACTGCCGTCGCGCTCAAACCTGGCTCTGAGCAGGGGCGCAGGGAACGCATTGAAAATGGCCTTGGCCAGTGGCTCGTGGCCTTGGGCGAGG
>CAZSBR010000002.1:20864-39808 GCA_964605165.1 uncultured Phycisphaeraceae bacterium | reverse complement strand
TCTGCTTCCGGCGCTTGGTAAGGCGCGTCTGGCTGCGTGGCAGTCCATCAGCTTGAGCAACCTGCGTCAGGTCATGGTCGCCTTCGAGGGCTACCGGATCGACAACAACGAGGAGGTTCCGGGCTACGCGACGGGTTACGACCGGCAGACAAGGAGCGTCATCGGCGGTTGGTGCACCTGGACCTATGGCGGCATGGACACCTCAGTCGCCTGGCAGCGTGGGTCCTTTGACCTTGCAGCATCTGGGCGTCCGCTTAACCAGTACCTGTACTCCGACTATGACTATCCGGAGCCGCACTTCGAGCGCAACACCTCGCGTTACTACACCGCGGCACGGACGAGCCGCGTGCCGGGCGTGCGTCAGAACCTCCAGCACGAGGTGTTCCGCGCCCCTGGCGACAAGGCGACGCGTCAGCGCGATTGGCCCGAGCCGGATCTCACCCTCAGCAGCTACGAGGATGTCGGCACGAGCTATCACACCAACGTCAAGTGGTTTGATGAGCTGAATGATCCCGACGGACAAGGTCTTTCCTTCAATGACGCCTACAACGAGGGCATGCGTCGTCTCCGTATCGCGTCGAGCTTCAGCCCGTCCAAGTTTGTGTACATTTACGATCAAACCGGCGACATTGTCACTTCAGACGACTCACGAGTCACAAGCACCTATCCGAACGGCATCGAGGGTGACTACGGCGAGAAGAACAAGGGTGTCATGGCGTTCTACGATGGCCACGCCGAGTACCTGCCCTTCGAACTCGGCGAGGCCAACACCGAGGATTACAACCTTCACTTCACGCTTCGCTCTGATGATGACTGAGCAGGAGGCTTTGTGCTCGATTCCTTTGAACTCAATGCCAAGACCATCAAGATCGGTATCGCAGGTCTTGTCGGGTTGATCGCAGTCATCGTCATCGCGGTGCAACTCTTCGGAGGCTCTGGCGGAGAGGATGTGAACGAAGAGGCTTTGCAAGAGCTTCGCCAGGCGGAAGAGGGCACCATCGGGAATGCTCGCCTCGCGCCCGGGGCATCTATGGATGACGACGGCATGGAGTAATCAAGCCACTGTGTGTTGAACCACGTTCAAGACCCGCCGAAGCTTTCGGCGGGTCTTTTCTTGTGCGCTGTCCGGCTGTGATGGTTGCTAGGCGCGTGTCTTCGAGACGAGCAGGATGCACGCGGCTTCGCGGTCGGGGAGGTCTTCACACCGGAAGCGCCGCGTGGCGTCGGTGATGCGCAGGTCGTCTCTCGACCCTGGGGGGCGACGGGCATGCTCGCCTACAAGCACCAGTGTGCCATCATCATGAAGGAGCTCAAGAGCTGCATCCTCGTGGTCCCCCCCTACCAGCACGATGTAGTCGAAGCGGCCCATGCTGTCGACAGTGAGAAGTTCGCCAGTCGTCGGTGACACCACCCTGCTCGCCTCCGCTGCGGCGGCCACTTCGGCGATGCCTGCATCGGCTGGCATGAGTTCGAGGACTTCAGCGTCCTCGGCTCGGTCGAGCAGCCAGCGCCTGAGTTCTCGCAGGCTGAAATCGAGTCCTGTGCCCGTGGGCAACTCGATGGTGTGCCCGACGCCATGCTCGTGAACCACATGGCTGAAGGCGGGCTTGGCCTCGTCCGGGGCGTGGACGACCGTCCCACTGGCAATGGTCGCGACCTGGCGGGCCACCCTGTCCATGAGTTCGGCTTGCTGAGCGACGCTCCGGCCTGGGCTGAAGCGATCGGGTGGGCGTATCACGAGGTGGTCGCCAAACCTGTCGATGCAGCACCGGACCGCCGGGACATCCCCGTTGTAGAGCCGGTGTGCCTCGAGTCCTCGTCCGGGCCAGCCTCGAAAGTGTCGCCAGCGTTTGGCAAAGACGGCGGCGAACTGCTCGACGAGTTGCTCGTCCTTGTCGGAAAGTGCGCCGAAGACGCGATCGGCGCCGCGGGTCTGTTGGGTGGCCTGGGCACTGGGCGCATCAAACCTGTAGAGAACACACTCGATGGAGCCGTTGTAGAGCTTGCGTTTCTTGTCGGCGTCCTGGCCGATGAGGTGCTCGAAGCGTTCGTCGCTCGAGAGGATGTTGAACGACCAGCCTGGCAGGTGGCGAAAGACGACGGGGAGTGTCCTGAGTATCGCAGTGGCGGCTTGTTGCTCACTGAGCCGGATGCCGTAGGGCGGATTCGTGATCAGCGTGCCGGTGCGTTGACGTGAACGGAGGTCTTCGAACGCCCGCTGTTGAAAGTGGATGAGCACCCCTACTCCGGCTCTTTCGGCGTTGCGTCTCGAGGCCTCGATAGCCTCGGGTGCGATGTCATACCCGGCCAGATGAAGCGAGTCCTTCGCATCATGCTTGATGAGCGAGCGAGCGTGTTCTCGCTGGCGCTCCCACTCATCACCCGGCACGCGATGCCACGCCTCGCTGTCAAAGCCACGTTCCAAGCCCGGAGCACGGTTCGTCGCGATGAGTGCGGCTTCAATGAGCAGGGTTCCAGAGCCGCAGAACGGATCGATGAGCGGGCGTTCGGGCTTCCAGCCGGCCAAGCGGATCATGGCTGCGGCGAGGGTTTCGCGGAGCGGCGCGGGGCCGCCCTCTCGCCGGTAGCCTCGCTTGTGCAGCGCTGTGCCCGAGGTGTCGAGCATGAGCGTGAGTTGGTTGTTGAGCAGCCTCGCCTGCACTGCATACATAGGCCCCGTTTCCGGCAGAGCCTCGACGCCATGCTGCGTGCGAAGGGCTTCGACGATGCCGCGCTTGACGGCGCGCGTTACCGCGGGCACGCTCGACAACTGGCTTCGCACACAGCGGGTCCGGACGGGAAACTCCGCATCGGGCGGCATCCAGTCTGCCCATGGTGATGCCTTCACGCCTTCGAAGAGGGCGTCGAAGTCCGCCGCCTCAAATTCATCGACGATCACCAGGACCCGATCCGCGATGCGCAGCCAGAGGTTGGAGTGCACGATGCCGGAGTGATCCGCGGTGTAGCGCACGCATCCGGCCTCGGCGGGTTTGGCGTCGTCGAAGCCCAGCAGTTTGAGCTCCCGAGCCAACACCGACTCCAGACCGAACCCACAGACCGCCATCAATTGCAGCGGCTTCTCGTTGCGGTGAGGGGTGTCGATGGGCGCGCTGGAGGCTTCGTCAGTCATCGGGTGGTACTTCGTGTGACCATGTTCCGTCAGGGCATCGCCGCTGGCGTGCATCCCACGCTATGTTCGCTTCGTGCAGACAGCCGTACGATTCCTCAGAGAGTTTGCTGCAAGACCGTTGGAGACGGCGGCGATCGCCCCTAGTTCACAGGCCCTCGCGCGGGCGATGCTGCGCGACGTGGACTGGCGGACCGTTCGGACGGTCGTCGAGTACGGTCCGGGGACGGGCATCTTTACAAGAGCGGTGATGGAGTCGATGCAGATGGCCTGTTCGGCCGGGCCTCGGCGCGTCGTTGCGATCGAGCGGAACCCGCGGCTGGCTGCGGCATTGGTCAAGGAACTGGCTGCGGGACAACAAGAGTGCAACGTGGAGGTGATCGAGGGCGATGCCCTCGATGTCCAGCAGATTCTGAGCAGCGCCGGCGCTGAACAGGCCGATCTGGTTGTCTCCGGCCTTGGCTGGCCATCGATCCCGCCCGAACCCAGACGCATGATCCTCGAGCGAACACACAGCGTGTTGTCATCGCGAGGGCAGTTCCGGACCTTCGGCTATCACATCGGATTGTGCATGCCGGGCGCATGGGACTTTCGCCGAACATGTCGACGGCTCTTTGCCTCGATGGAGATCAGCCCTGTGGTCTGGCGCAATCTACCGCCGGCGTTCGTGTACACCTGCACGAAGCAGGAACACAACCACGGCTAGACGGTTTCGACGACCATGGCCACAGCGTTGCCTCCTCCGAGACAGAGCGCTGCGAGCCCCCGCTTGCCACCGGTGCGGACCAGATGATGAATCAGCGTGGTAAGGACGCGGGTACCCGAGGCACCGATGGGGTGCCCGAGTGCAACGCCGCCGCCTCCGATGTTGAGTCGATCTTCGGAGATGTCGAGTTCGCCGATGTTGCAGAGCACCTGCGCCGCGAATGCCTCGTTGATCTCGAACAGATCGATGTCGCTGGACTTGAGGCCCGCCTTGTCGAGCACGCCGGAGATGCCGCCGATGGGGGCTGCGAAGATGTCCTTGGGATCCACGCCGTGCGTGTGGTAGGCGAGGATTCTGGCGAGGGGCTTGATGCCGAGTTCGGAGGCCTTTGCATCGCTCATGACCACCGTTGCTGCGGCGCCATCAGAAATCTGGCTGGCATTGCCTGCGGTAACCGTGCCGTCCTTGCTGAAGGCGGGCCGCAGCTTGGCGAGCCCCTCCGCTGTGGAGTCGCCACGGATACCTTCGTCGCGGGCGATACCACCTTCCGGACCGGGCACCTTCCGATTGCCGACCTGTTCACCGGTGAGCGCGATGGTTTCGTCATCGAACCAGCCGTCATCCCAAGCCTTGGCGGCGCGCTGGTGGGACTGAGCTGCGAATCGGTCTTGTTCTTCGCGGGTGACGGAGAACTTCTCGGCGATGTAATCGGCGCTGTTGCCCATGGCACAAGCTTCGAAGGCACAGGTGAGGCCGTCGTGGGCCATGAGATCCTGCATCGTCGTGGGGCCGTACTTGACGCCGCTGCGGACATGTGCGAAGTGCGGCGCCGCGGTCATGTTCTCAAAGCCGCCGGCAACAACCACGTTGTTGTCCCCGGCTTTGATGGACTGGGCAGCGAGCATGACGGATTGCAAGCCAGAGCCGCAGACCTTGTTGATGGTCTGGGCGTTGAGCGTCGTGGGCAGCCCCGCTGCCAGGCCCGCCTGACGTGCGGGGTTCTGCCCCAGTCCGCCCTGCAGGACGCAGCCCATTATGCACTCATCAACGTGGTCACGGGCGCTGCCGGCGGCGTCAAGGGCTGCTTGGATAGCAAATGCTCCCAACGTGGGGGCAGGAACCGAGGCAAGGCTGCCCATGAAACGTCCGATGGGGGTTCGCTTGGCGGAAACGATGACGGGGGTAGGGCTCAACTCAATGCCTCCGAAAGTGCAAATGCGTGCGTGCGTGCTGCTTCCCAGACACTAGGCCTCGCGGTCGACCTTCCTTGATCTACGCGGGACTCCAACAAAGCCAATACGATGCAGCAATGCCCGCGACCAAGCCCACGCCTCCGCCCGCAGGGAACATGCTGTATTCCTTCGAAGCCCTGACTGCCGAACTTCCTGGTTACGCGAAGCTCGGTATCTCCTGCGTGGTCGCAATCGTAGTGTTTGTGCTTGTTCAGCAGGTGCTCTGGCTGCTCATGGCCAAAGGCACGAAGTCCAATCGGCTCTCGGCCAGCAGCAACGTCATCAGGAGGACACGCCGGCCCGCGGTCGCCTTGGCAGTTCTCGCTGGTGTGGCGTTCGGCTCAAGTGTTGGGGCACCGTCCGACCTGCTCGCGGGACAGGCTGCATCGATGTGGCCCAAAGCCCTCACTGCAGCGATGGTGCTCGTCGCCACGTGGTTCGTCATCGAGATCATCGCCGGCACGGATGACCTCATACTCGCTCGCTACAAGACGGATGTTCGAGACAATCTGAAGGCTCGTCGGATGCACACGCAGGTGGCGGTCATCAGCCGCACCCTGCAACTCATCGCCGGCCTTGTGGGCGCCGGTATCGCGCTCATGACCTTCGAGGTGGTCGAGCAGATCGGCACCAGCTTTCTGGCCTCGGCAGGCATCGCGGGCGTTGTTGTGGGCTTTGCCGCGAGGCCTGTGCTCGGCAACCTGATCGCGGGTGTTCAGATCGCGCTCACGCAGCCCATCCGGCTCGATGACGCCGTCATCATAGATGGTGAATGGGGCTGGATCGAAGAGATCACCGCGACGTACGTCGTCGTCAAGATCTGGGACCAGCGAAGGTTGATCGTGCCCTTCAGCAAGATCATCGAGGAACCGTTCCAGAACTGGACGCGCAAGACAGCCGAGATCATCGGCACCGTCACGCTCCACGTTGACTACACCTGCCCTGTCGAGGCGGTGCGAAACGAACTCACGCGGATTCTCGAGAAGAACGAGCGATGGGACCGCAGGGTCAACGTCCTGCAAGTGATTGATGCGACAGACCGCACCATCGTCCTGCGTGCCCTCGTGAGCGCGCCAGATTCGCCCACAGCGTGGGATCTCCGCTGCGAGGTCCGCGAGGCGCTTGTCACGTTCCTCAAGGACCACCACCCGCGGGCGCTTCCCCACGAGCGAGAGCTTCAGGGCTCGCTTCAGTCCGAAGTGTGAGGCCCAATCGGCTCAGCAACGAGTCGCGACGCAAGCCACTCGATCGCTTCCTGCGGCGTGGTCACGAAGTGCGGAACTCCCCCGCTGCTCTCGGGAACAAATCCCTCGTCTATCGCTCGCTCATACCACGCTTGCAATCCGTCGAAGATGCCTCGCGTGTTGACCACAACGACCGGCTTGTTCATGAGCTTGAGCTGGTTCCATGTCACCACTTCGAAGAGCTCATCCAGCGTGCCGATCCCGCCGGGCAGAATGGCGAACGCATCGGACTCGTTGATAAGCACATGCTTGCGCTCGGCCATGCTCTGCACGACGCGCATGTCCTCTACGCCGGGGTGGGCGTGCTCGGCGGCGGTGAGGAAGGTCGGGATGACGCCCGTCACGCTGCCGCCAGCGTGGAGGCAGCCATCGGCCACGGTGCCCATCATGCCCCGCTTGCCAGAGGGCCCGGTGCTTCCGCCGCCATACACCAGCCGCCAGCCCCGATTCCCGAGCAGTGCGCCAAATTTGTCGGCGGCCGCGACGAAGGCGGGATCGCGGCCAGGGCCTGACCCGCAGAACACCGCGATCGAGACGATGGCCGTGCCTTCTGTGCCGGTGTTCACTCGAACGACTCGCTTTGGGTGAACTCGAATGTGTTCATATCGCGGACGTCTTGGCTGGACTTGTCCGCAAGACGCTGGTAGCGAGCGATGACCGCATCGGCGTCATTGGTGACCAACTGGCCCAGCAGGCGGAACTTGGTTGCGAGCAGATCCTCCAAAGAGTGCGTGGTGTTGCGAGCATGGCCCGCGGGGTACATCACCAGCCCCGAGTCGTAGGTGGTCGTATCGCTGGCCTCGATGCTCATGCTGGTCGGAATGCCATCGGGATAGCGGCGGTCGTACTCCTCGCCGCCGTGCTCGAACTCGATTCTCGCCATCAGCTTTCGCGTGATGGTGTTCGTGATAGCAGCGGGCGAATAGTCGTGCGGCATGAGCATCAGGTCGTTCCAGGTGACAGCGCGGCCGGCGGACCTGCTCTCGAGGGCCTTCCGCAGCATGGTGCCGACGATGTAGACCATCGAGTGATCCGCGGACTGGCGCGTACGTGGATCTCGCTTGGCGGGGTCGCCGATGATGCCAAACGCGGGCTCGTAGGCCTTGATGCGGATGGTCCTGATGCCGTCGCCCGACGCGTCGTCAAGCAAACTCGGTGCCTTGTTGAGCAGATCGATCAGTGCTTGCAGAGCGCCTGCCGACTGGTGCTCGTAAAGGCCGATCTTGAAGTGCATGCCCATGATCGAGAAGTCATCGCCGCTGGTCGCCAGCGAAAGGTCAAAGGGCGAAGCATCCTCGGCCTGCGTGTTTGCGGACTTCTCGTGTCCGATCCGGCTGAAGAGCTGACCCGGGCCTTCAAACGCTCTGAAGATCGCTTCGGGATTGCGGAAGATGTCCCTCGGCCCCATGAAGCCCTGCATAGACCGCTTCACGCTCAGCACAGCTGCCTCGGTTGAAATGGCCGCGGAGGACCCCTTGGAGTCACTCAACTGCTTGCCCGCGCGAATCGCGCGCCACGGGATGTAATGAGCGACCGTCATGCCGATGGCGGACTCGATCTGCTCGGCGGTGGCCCCCATCATCGCGCCGTAGACCGCGGCGGAGGCAATCGCGCCGTGAACCACATGGTCGATCTTGTAACTCTTGAGGCTGAAGACCTCCGCAAGTCGGCCGCGGATCTCATCGAGGCAGACCATCGCTCGGAGCGTCGCAGCGCCGTCGAGGCCGCGCATCTGGGCCGCCGCGAGGCACACGGGGTAGAAGTCGTTGTGGCCGAACTCACCGGCGGTCCGTCCCCGCTCGGGGTCGTACCCGAAGTTCGTGCCGTTGGAGTCCCACTCGCGTACGGCTGAGGAGTTGGCCACGATCGCCTTCTCCGGGTGGACGACGATGCCCGAGCCGAACACCGTTGCTCCGGCCTGCCGAATGCCGGCCGTTTGCTGCGCCGCCTCGGTGACCGGGTAGCTGAGCGCCTCACGCCGAAGCAGAGAGGGGGCGTTCGTACCCAGGGCCAGAGCCGAGAGACCGCAGAGCACGGAGTCTGTCCAGAACAGGTCTGCGCGATCAAGAACCCGCTGCGAGGGCTCGCCCGTGCGGCCCTGCGAATCGCCCCGGATGAAGGCGATCGCGTACTCGGCGATTCCGAGCGCCTGATTGGTGTCACGTCCAAGCTCGACAAACTGGCTCATCGAAGGCTCCCTCTGCGGTAGATCGTCAAATGGTCAGCGGCCCGTGGTCGCGATGCTAGGGCGGGCTTCGTCTCATCGTGGCCCACGCCACCACGGGGGCCCGAGGTGTACAGTCTGGCGATGGTCAAGACTCAGGATGGGCGAGAACCCGGGCCGAAAGCCGAACTGATCCCGACGCTCCTGCAATCGGCGCTCGAGGAATCGAGGCGATGTCTGGATGCGTTCTGCGCAGATCCGAACACCATCAGTTTGCTGACGCGGGCTGCGGCTGCGCTTGCTCAGCCCCTCGAGGCGGGCGGCAAACTGCTGGCCTGCGGCAATGGCGGCTCAATGGCACAGGCCATGCATCTGGCGGAGGAACTCTCAGGGCGGTTCCGGGCGGACCGCCGACCACTCCCGGCTATCGCATGCACGGATCCGGGCCACATCACCTGCACAGCCAACGACTACGGCTATGAAGCGATCTTCACCCGCTGGGTGGAGGCCATGGGGCGTCCGGGTGATGCACTCGTTTGTCTCTCTACCAGCGGCCAGTCACCCAACCTGATCGCTGCGGCTCGCACCGCACGGTCGAGAGGCATGACGATCGTGGGACTTCTGGGCAAGGACGGCGGAGAGCTTGCGGGCCTGTGCGATCACCCGCTCATCGTCCCGGGACACACTGCGGACCGGATTCAAGAGGTCCATACGGTGGTCATGCACACGCTGATCGAGAGCATCGAGCATCTGCTCGATTTGGCTTGAGCGCTTCGCCGAAGCGGGCAGGGTGAGCCCGCGGCTTGGCTACCAACCCCCCATCACGCCTGTATGAAGATGGTTTCGCCGTTCTGGTGATCTCGGTTGCCTTGCACGCACTCGACGATGACGCGTGCGACATCTTCGGGTGTCAAGCAGCTTGAAGTGGGCAGGGCACTCTGATCGAACATCGAACGCAGCATCGGGGTCTCTACGGCCCCCGGTGCCACTGCAAACCCGCGAATGCCATGCTCGGCTCCCTCGGTCGCAATGGACTTGGCCATGACATTGGTGGCAGCCTTGGCCGCCGCATACCCGAAAAAGCCAGGAAACGGGCTCTGCGTGCCATACGTTGAGACGTTCACGATCGCCCCCCCACCGGCCTCGATCATCGGCCGCCACACCCGGGCGATTAGCTTCGCCGGCCCCAGGGCATTGACCGCATACAGAGCGTCCAGGAGCGCATCGTTGTGGGCGTCGATGTCGTGCAGGGATGCACGCCCGGCGTTGTTGACCAAGGCGTCGATGCGCCCGAAACGGTCGAGGGTGCTCTGAACCAGTTTCGCGAGATCGGCATCTCGGGCGACATCGGCCACCACGGCCAAAGCCTCGCCGCCCGCAGCGGTAATGCTGGATTCGAGTTCGCTCAGCGGCTTGTGGGTCCGGGCGGCGACGACGACAGCGTAGTTGGCTGCAGCGAGTTGTTCGGCGGTCTGCCTCCCGATGCCGCTGCCAGCTCCGGTGACAATGGCCACGGGACGATCGCGGCCGATGGGAGAATCGGGTTCCATAGGGCAGCGTAGCCGGTCGGCGACGGGTCGTGGCCCATGCCTGCATCGGTTTGGCGAGGTACACTGAGCCGCGCACGGCCGGGGCAAACACGTGCCCGCGAGCCGTCAGTCTCTGAGAGCCGCAGAGCCGAATCGGCTGACAGGAGGGGGCCAAGTGCACACCCAGACGACTGCAAACCAAGCCGGCCCCACATCCTCCGGCATTGCGCTCACCCCGTCGGCCAAGCCGACGCTGACCAAGATAGTCGCAACCATCGGGCCGGCCAGCGAGTCGCCCGAGATGGTCGAGAAGCTGATTCTGGCCGGCGTGAGCGTGTTCCGGTTCAACTTCTCGCATGGCTCCTTTGAGGATCACGAGCGCAGGCTCAAGGTCATTCGCGAGGTGGCGGTCAGGGTCCGCCGGCCTGTCGCTGCGATGGGCGATCTCCAGGGCCCGAAGATTCGTGTGGGCACCGTTCCGGGCGATGGCATCTCGCTCGAGACCGGGTCCGATGCGATCTTCCGGCACGGCCTGAAGGAAGCGGTGATCGAGCAGACTCCGAGCGGTCCGGTGCCAGTGCTGCCAACAACGTACGCGCCGCTGGTTCAGGAGGTTCAGCCCGGTCAGCGTGTTCTGATCAACGACGGGCATATCCGGATGCTGGCCGTGGAAGCGTCCCCCGAGCGTGGCGAACTGCGCTGTCGAGTCCTTGTCGGTGGGCTCGTCACAAGCGGCAAGGGCATCAACCTGCCCGAATCGAACATCTCCGCCCCCGCAATCACCGAGCGGGACTGGGAGTGGGTGTCCTGGGCGGTGAGGCATGAACTCGACTTCTTGGCATTGTCCTTTGTGCGCAAGCCCGAGGAGATTCTCCGACTCAAGCAGCGACTCGCCGGGATGTGCCCTATCGAACGCTCGACGTGGGATCCTGCTGCGACGCCGCTGCCGGTGGTCGCCAAGATTGAGAAACCCGAGGCGGTCCGGGACATCGATGGAATCGTGGATGCCGCCGACGCTGTGATGGTTGCTCGCGGCGACCTTGGCGTTGAGATGGATCTGGCGATGGTGCCCGTGATCCAGAAGAAGCTGATTTCCGAGTGTGCCCGCCAGGGCAAGCCGTGCATCGTTGCCACGCAGATGCTCGAAACGATGGTGGACAACTCGACACCGACACGCGCAGAGGTGAGCGATGTTGCCAACGCGATCTTCGATGGTGCCGATGCGGTGATGCTCAGCGCCGAGTCCGCTGTGGGCGCGCATCCGGATCTGGTTGTCACGACCATGGCACACATCGCGAGGGCAACCGAGCAGCGCATGGCTGAGATGCCTCAGCGATCACGCGCACCGGAGAAGCTGCGTTCACTCCGGAATCGCTCGGCTGCACTCGCCCACGGTGCATGGCATGTTGCTCAGGATGTGGATGCGAAGTTGATCGCGGTATGGAGCCAGAGCGGGGAGACGGCTCGCTATCTGAGCCAGAACATGTTCACGGTGCCCATCATCGCGTACACGTCCAACCGCAGGGCGGCCCGCAGGATGTGCTTGCTGCGAGGTGTTACGCCGCTGCGGCGAGAGCCGCCGCAGTCTGGCAAGCTTGCGGACTGGAACCTCAATGTTGACGAGGACCTGCTCGGGCAGAACTGGGTCGAGAGCGGAGAAACCGTCGTACTCATGGGCGGCAAGCCTCTCGGCGAGCGGCTCGCTGCCAACCTCATCGCGGTGCACTATGTCGGGCAGCAGAGCGGGTTTATGCAGCCTCTGACGGATACGGGCACCTCGGAATGATGCTGTCGTCTCAGCGCGTCTGCTCGCGGGCCGTCATCATCGCGATCGGCGACGAACTCATCCTTGGCCAGACGGTGGACACCAACTCCGCATGGCTGTCGAGCACGCTTGCGGACCATGGCATCCGTGTGCTCCGGCAGGTGACGGTTGACGACGACCTCGAGCGGCTTGCCTCCACCACCGAGCAAGCCGTCGAGGAAGCCGATCTCGTGATCTTGACCGGCGGGCTTGGTCCCACCGCCGACGATCTCACCCGCGAGGCGCTGTGCAAGTCTACCGGGGACACGCTCGTAGAAGATGCTGCAGCCCTGGAAGCCTTGTCCGCGTGGTATGGCCAGCGGGCCATGCCCGAGACCAACCGCGTGCAGGCGATGCGACCGAGCCGGGGCCGTTGCCTGCCCAATGATTGTGGCACCGCGCCGGGCATCGTTCTCGATCGATCGGAGGCACTCATCGTCGCCCTGCCAGGCCCGCCCGCAGAGATGAAGCCCATGTTCGAGCGCTTCGTGCTGCCGGCGATCGTTTCCGAGCGTGTTGTGCGCACACGGGTCTTGCACACGGTTGGCATCGGAGAGTCAAACGTCGCCGAGAAGCTGGGCTCCTTGATGAAGCGTGACCGCATGCCCGTGGTCGGGACGACCGCATCGGGTGGGATCGTCTCCGTGCGCATACGCAGCGAAGCGACTGATGCGGCCGAGGCGGAATCGGCGCTTGAAGCAGACGTGAGCCGAGTCGGCGAGATCCTTGGTTCCATCATCATCAGGCCGCAGCGCGAGCCCGGCGATACCCACGAGCGCGGCATTCACGCTCTGGTGCGCGAGGTGATGGGCATTCTCCACCAGCGAGGCGAGATGCTGAGCGTGTGTGAGTCCTGCACAGCCGGGTTGCTGGCAGGGACCTTCGCGGATGTCCCGGGTTCATCCGCGGTCCTGGCCGGAGGCTTCATTACCTACAGCAACGTGTTGAAGCAGCGGCTTGTCGGCGTGGACCCTGAGGTGCTCGATCGCCAGGGGGCTGTCAGTCCAGAGGTGGCGATCGCCATGGCTCAAGGCGCACTTGAACGAACCGGAGCGGACCATGCGTTGTCCGTCACGGGCGTTGCCGGTCCGGGTGGCGGAAGTGAAGCCAAGCCGGTCGGGACGGTCTGGATTGGCTGTTCGACCAGGGGCCAGGCCCCGGATGTGCGCCGATTCAACTTCAAGCACGAGCGCCAGACGATCCGCCAGCGATCGGTCGTGGCAGCGCTTGCCATGCTCCGTCAGCATCTCTTGAGGCTCAATGCTCCGCTGCTGGGCGAGGTTGAGCGCATCGGCGACGAGCGTTGAAGGCTGACGCGTGTCGCATGACCGTGCAAGTGAGCTGTCCAATGGCTGTCAGGGCAGTTTTCGCTCAATCTTCCTGAGGAGATCGACTGCTTCTCGCATGAGGGCTGTCTGCTCATCGGTCGCCTTTGGTGCAGTCTCGCTGGCTCCAGTCGACGAGCCCTTCCCATCTGCGATGGCATCACGCTGGGCGAGGACGGCCTCCCGAAACTCTCGCGTGCCGACGATGCCCAGCATGTTGACGAGTGCCCCTCCTGGGGTGGACGTCTGGCCGGCCGTCTCAACGCGGAATCCCTCGATCCCGAGCGCTCGCATGACTGGCCCCTGATAGAGCTGAAGATCGGTGATCTTCTCAAGCGGAATCGTGCTCTCCACCTTGCTGAAGATGCCCTTGCGGATCTCTAGTGAACGTGAGGTCAGCGTGCAGCCGAGGTTGTCAAGCCATTTCTGGATGAATGCGAAGCCGAACGGGATCACGATGAGAAGGAAGGGAATGCCCACCACCGTCACGACACACAGGATGATGGTGGAAAGCATGTAGTAGGTCTTGACCTTGGGGTCAAACGTCGCTTCACGGAGCACGCGTGGTTGAGTCATGGCAGCATTGTATCGAGTGGGATTATCTCGGTACGCTGGCCATGTGCGCACGAGAATGGGTCTTATAGCGGTCATCGGTCCCGGATTGCTCATCGCGGCAACGGGTGTCGGCGCGGGCGATCTCGCGACGGCGGCACTGGCGGGCTCGCGCCTCGGACTTGGAGTCGCGTGGGCGGTGCTCGTCGGGGCGGTGATGAAGTTCGTGATCACCGAGGGCCTGGCTCGCTGGCAACTCGCGACGGGCACGACCCTCCTCGAGGGTGTCGCGAGCCACATTGGACGCTGGGCGGTCGTGATCTTTCTGGCGTACTTGCTGCTTTGGAGCTTCTTTGTTGGGGGTGCGCTGATGAGCGCATGCAGTGCAACGCTCCGGGCGATTGTTTTGCCAGATGTCGAGAGCCAAGCACTCCGCATCGGTGTGGGTGCGGGGCACGGTTTGCTCGGTCTTGTGCTTGTCTGGATCGGTGGCTACAAGCTCTTCAGCAGAGTCATGGCGGGCGCTGTGGGGTTGATGGTGGTCGCGGTTGTGGTTGCTGCCGTGGCTCTAAGACCTGATGTGGCGGATCTGCTTCGTGGCTTGTTTGTCCCCGACATCGATCAGCTTCGGCAGTCACCGCCGCCGACCGCGGCCGAGGGGGCGGGCAGCCCGTTGAGTTGGGTCGTCGGGCTTATCGGCGGCGTGGGTGGCACCGTCACGGTGCTGTGCTATGGCTACTGGCTCAGGGAGACCGGACGTGACACCCGCGAGCACCTCTCCTCAATGCGGGTCGATCTCGCTGTGGGCTACCTTGTGACCGCACTCTTCGGCGTTTGCATGATCGTTATCGCCAGCGGTGTGCAGGCAGTCGATGGGCGCGGCGCCGGACTGCTTGTTCAGCTCTCCCAGCGGCTTGATGATGCGCTGGGGACCTGGGCTCGCTTGCTCTTTCTGGTCGGCGCATGGGCAGCGGTGTTCAGCAGCCTGCTTGGGGTTTGGCAAGCTGTGCCGTATCTCTTCAGCGATGTGCTGCGCACGTTGACCCCATCACGAGGAAGTTCGTTCCACCAGAAGCCGCTGACGGAAACGCGGAGCTATCGCGTCTTCCTCGTGTTGCTGGCAACGGTGCCGGCTCTGGCCATGGTCGTGAGGTTTGACCAGCTTCAGTTGGCCTATGCCATCTTCGGAGCATTCTTTGTGCCCCTGTTGGCGGTTGTTCTACTCACACTCAACAGCAAGGCAGGTTTGGTTGGAGCGCTGCGGACGCGGCTGCTGGGCATCATCGCCCTCGTTGTCACGCTCGGGTTCTTCGTTTGGGTCGGGATCAGCGGCTACCTGTAGCGTTTGCTTCACTCGCCCGGTATGTAGCTGATAGCGCCCTCCATGGGGCTGCTGGCGGTCGCATAAAGCTTCTTGTCGATGCGGCCGGCAAGGTAGCTCTGGCGGCCCGCCTCGGTCGCTTTGCGCATGGCGTGGGCCATCATGACAGGGTTCTTCGCATGGGCGACTGCGGTGTTCAGCAGCACGCCATCGGCGCCGAGTTCCATGGCCACGCTGACATCGCTTGCAGAACCGACACCTGCATCCACGATCACCGGGTACTCGGGGTCGCCGGCCTTGAGCAGTTCCATGCAAAGCACGATGTTGTTGGCATTGAGGACACCCTGACCGGAGCCAATCGGACTGCCGGCAGGCATCACAGCGGTGGCTCCGGCGTCCTTGATGCGCTGGGCGCTGATCGGGTCGTCACTGGAGTACACGAGGACCTTGAAGCCATCGGCAACGAGCGTCTTGGTTGCTTCGATGGTGCCCACAGGGTCTGGAAGGAGCGTCTTCTTGTCGCCGAGAACCTCGAGCTTGACCCAGTCCTTTCCGGGGTTGTCGATCTGGTCGAGAAGTTCGCGACCCAGACGTGAAACGCGCACGGCATCCGCAGCATCGAAGCAGCCTGCGGTGTTGGGCAGGATCGTGTAGCGGCTCGTATCGATGAAATCGAGCAGGCTCTGGCCCTGCTCATTGATGAGGCGTTCGCGGCGCACGGCGACCGTCACAATCTCGCTGCCGCTGGCGTCAAGTGCCTGCTGCATCAGGTCGAACGAGGCGTACTTCCCGGTGCCGACGAGCAGGCGGGAATTGAAAGTCCTGCCCGCAAGATGCAGTGGTTCAAGGCCGGGCTCTGGCTTGCGCGAGCCGCTGTTGGCATTCGGCCGGCCTGCTTCGGTGATGCTCATGGTGCTCCTCCGTTATCCGCCGCCAACCAGGGTGACCAGTTCGACCCTGTCGCCTTCCTGGAGGAGGCGATCGGCGTGGTCGCGCTTTGGCACGACCTCGTTATTGACTTCTGCCGCGCAGGGGCGCCCCGCAAGGCCGAGGTCCGCAACGAGACCCTGCAATGTGAGGCCATCAGCGACCGTCCGTTGCTCTCCGTTCACTGCGATGCGCATGGGTCATGGTAGGGCTTTCAGGGCCGAGTCTCAGAACGACTCGCAAACCCATCAAAACCCGTTGAGCGGCTTCGCCAAGCCCGCCCCTATCCTTGAGCGGCGGACGGAAGTGGCCGATAGATCCTCTCTGCCCGAGTTCTCGGAACGCTGGAGCCCAACTGCCAGATGCGTGTTCTGCTGCTCAATCAGGTCTATTACCCCGATCCCGCTGCGACAGCCCAGCACGCGGACGATCTCGCGCGTCACCTTGTCCGTCAGGGTCACGAGGTGCATGTGATCGCCAGTCGGGCTCTCTACGGATCCAAGGGGGCGGCGCTACCGGCCCGTGAGACGGTCGACGGGGTTCATGTCCATCGCGTCGGAAGGTCGTTGTTTGGCAAGGCGTCCATCCTCGCTCGTGTCGCTGACTTCGGGCTCTTCTACGTCTTTGCACTTCTCAAGGCGATGACGGTGCCGAGGCCGGATGTGACGATCTGCTTCACCACGCCGCCGTTCATCGCGCTGGCGGGCTGGTGGCTCAGGCTGACTCGGCGGAGCAAGTTCGTCTACTGGGTGATGGACCTCTACCCCGACCTCCCGGTGGCTTGTGGCGTGATGAAGCCCGGGAGCCTCGCCACGCGGGTGTTCGAGACCATCAACCGCTTCTGCCTTCGGACAGCGGATCGAACGGTCGTTTTGGGACGGTGCATGCGCGATCGGGTTCTGGCCAAGGGCACGCCGCCGGAGCGGGTCAAGCACATCGGTGTGTGGCCCGGGCAACGCGACGATGCTCTGCAAGCCGAGACCAAGTCAGACGCAACGCCCGGGGCCCGCCTTGATAACCCGTACCGCGAGCAGTGGGAACTTGGCGACCGCTTTGTTGTGATGTATTCCGGCAACTTCGGCCTCGGGCATGATGTGCAGACGATGCTCGATACTGCCCGCGCTCTCCACGAAGACGACATCTGGCGGGACCGGGTGCGATTCGTCTTCGCCGGCGGTGGGAAGAAGAAGGCCATCGTCGAGCAGTTCGTGGAAGATCACGCACTCACCAACTGCGTCGTGGCCCCGTACCAGCCGCGCGAACACCTTGGCGATTCGCTCTCGTGTGCCGATCTGCACCTCGCGTCTCTCCTTGAGGGCGTGGAGGGCATCATGGTGCCTTGTAAGCTCTTCGGCATCATGGCTGCCTCCAGGCCGTGCGCCTTCATCGGTCATCCCACGAGCGAACTCAGTCTCGTGCTCGATGAGCACGAGGCGGGCACCACGGTGCGGCAGGGTGACTCGGCAACGCTTGTGGAGTTCATCCGTGATCTTGCCGAGAATCCCGAGAGGGCGAGGCAACTTGGTGCGAATGCACGAGCAGCACTCGATGCGGCCTATAGCAGCGAAATGGCTTGCTTTGAGTGGCAACGGCTTCTTGAACAGGTACACGCTGGGCAGCGACCCGAAGCGCTCAACAAAGCTGTGGAGCAGTGCGCCTCACCCGAGCCACAGCGATGAATAGTTCACCAGATGCCTTCGACGCTGGCCTTAGCCGTCAAGGGCTCGCATGCACGCCGAAGCGGCCAGAAACACCATGACGACTACGACTGACATCGATTCGCCTTCCACGGTTGGAGTTGAGGACTCGGCGGCGCCCCCCCACTTTGTGGCCCCCGAGGATCTCCCCGCCGACGAACGCGCCAAGCTGGAGCATGTTCAGCTTGAGCCGCCCGGTCGACCGCTGACCAAGTACGTGTTCATTCAGAACGAGCCCTTTTATCTGCCGAAGGTGCTCGACAAGTACCTCCGAGAGCACGCGGGATCGACGGTGGGCATCAATGTTCAGTCTGTCGCCCAGGGCAAGCGGACAGTCGTCCAAACGGCAATGGACCTGCTCAAGATGTACGGCCCGATGTACTTTCAGTGGAAGCTCCGGAACTTCCTTCTCAAGAAGATCCAGGCGAAGATTACCAACGATCTGCTCGGCTCCACTCGCCGCTGTCACTCCGTCGCAGCCGTAGCCAAGAAGTACGGCGTGCCCGTGCAGGGAGCAACAGATGTGAACTCAGAGGAGTTCCGCGCCATGCTGCGCGACAAGGGCGTTGAGTTCATTGTTTCCGTCAGCGGCACACAGTTGTACAAGAAGCACCTCAGAGCACAGACCCCCTACGGCATCGTCAATTGCCACGGAGCGCTGCTGCCCAAGTATCGCGGCCTGATGCCAAGCTTCTGGACGCTCGCCAACCATGAGAAGCGCGGCGGCGTCAGTGTTCACTATGTCGATCGAAAGCTGGACAACGGTCCGATCGTCGTTCAACGCGACTACGCCATCTGGGAGCACGACACGCTCGAAGATGTCATGGCCAGGTCGAAGGACCTTGCTGCCGAGGCCATTCTCGAGTGCGTTCGGAAGATTGAGTACGGTCCATTGACTCTGATGGCTAACCCCGAGTCCGAGCAGAGCCATTTCTCCATGCCGTCGAAGGAAGATGTGCAGCGATTCAAGCAGGGTGGGCATCGCTTTGTCTGAGGAGCGAACCCGTTCAGCGTCTGGCCAGGTGGAGCCCATGCTCCATGCACTGTCCTTTGATATCGAGGACTGGTTCCACATCGTCGAGGTGAAGGCGGTGGAAGATCCGGAGCAGTGGCCTCGGCTGAGCGACGAGTCATCACTTGTCGAACGATACACCGATCTGATTCTCGAGCTGTGTGACGAGGCTGATGTCAAGGCCACGTTCTTCATGCTCGGCTGGATCGCGGATAGGCACCCGGCCATGGTTCGCCGGATTGCCGATGCGGGGCATGAACTCGCAACCCATTCGCACTGGCACCGAAAGGTCTATGAGCTGAGG
>CAZSBR010000002.1:0-20854 GCA_964605165.1 uncultured Phycisphaeraceae bacterium | reverse complement strand
CGGACGAGTTTCGCCAGGACATTCAGCAATCGCTGGCATCCATTAGGGAGGCCGCGCCCGGCACAGAGATTCTCGGGTTCCGGGCGCCTTCGTTCTCAATCACCGAGGGTACGGAGTGGGCCTTTGATGTGCTGCTCGACTGCGGCATCAGGTATGACGCGAGCCTGTTTCCAGGCTCGCGAGGTCACGGCGGATACGCCTGCCCTCCGGGCGCCCACGAGATCAGATCGCCCTCGGGACGGAGCATGCCAGAGCTGCCGATGAGCCTTGCACCGGTCGGCCTTGGTCCATTCCGCAAGCGGATGTGCTACTCCGGCGGCGGGTACTTGCGGCTGTTGCCCAGCAGCATGATCGAGCAGGGCATTGCCCACGAGCAAGCTCAGCATCGTCCGACGGTTGTCTATCTGCATCCACGCGACTTTGCCCCTGATTGCCCGAAGGTATCGATGCCGCCGCACCGCTTCTTCAAGTGCTACGTGGGCACATCAACGACCAGGCAGAAGCTTCGCTCTTTGCTTGCGCGTCATCGCTGGGGAACGTGCCGACAGGTGCTTCAGCAGGCGGGCCTGCTCGCCCTGGATGAAGTCAGCCTTTAGCGTTGGGTGAGCGCTCGGCTGCTTCCTTGCTGCCGAGCTCTCGGCGCCGGATGAGTTCCTCTTTCACCTTGATAGTGATCATGTACTCATAGATGTACTGAAGTCGTGCGTAGATCCAGCCCGGCGCTCTGTCGAGGAATGCCCGCCGTGCGACAACGTAGTAAACGTATTTGATGTGCGGCCTCAGCGGCATCCGGTAGAAGAGATCCTTGAGCGCGGCGCGCCGAGTATTCGGGTCTGGGCTGAGGATGTCACGCAAAGGCTTCCGCTCGCCATCCAGCACTTTGAGCACTTCCATTGCCTCAAAGCTCGAATAGCTGTTATGCCGCTCGACCCACTGTCGCACCCCTTTGGAGAACGGGTAGTGGATCAGATGCCCTTCCAGATTTCCAACTTCGCCATTCACCACGGCGACAGGATTGACCAGCCGCTCGTACCGGATGTGCTCTGGACGGAACATGCGAACAAGCCATGTCGGGTACAGCGAGGCTCGTTTGATCCAACGCCCGAGGAACATGTCCTTGCGACGCATTCGGAACGCCGACATCGGGCTCTCGGGATCCGCCAGGCGCTGAATCTCCGCTGCCAGGTCCGGGGGCACGAGTTCATCCGCATCGACATACAGCACCCACGGATGCTTGAACTCGATGTTGTTGACGCCCCAGTTCTGATGGCTTGACCAGTTGTCAAACTTTCGCGAGACGACCCGCACGTTGGGTCTCGCTTGTGCGAGTTCAACGGTGCGATCGGTTGAGAGGGAGTCGTACACAACGATGTCATCACTGAAGCGCAGCGAATCCAAGCACGCTTCGATGTTGACTTCTTCGTCCTTGGTCAGAATGACACAGGAGACAGGGTGATACGCGTCGTCCGCGGACCACTCCAGCCCGGGCTCATGCTCGAACGCTCGACGCTGCTCGGCCACCAGTGTCCACGCCATGAAGTGAAGATTCGCCTGGAGGATCGCGCGGTGGTAGCCGCTTACGCCATCAAAGAAGCCGCCGCGAAGAAGGAAGAGACGGAGGAACTCAAGCGTCGCCGGGAATGGCAGCCGAGGGCGAACCGCCCAGTCGGGGGTGGGCGTCACCAGACTGGCGTGGCGGGCACGCTGGATGAACGCATCGAGCATCCGGTGGAGCGGTCGATCTTCCGCCTTGAGCACACGGCCCGGAAGCACACGCGTGGTCGGCTCGTGGAGCGAAAGCTCCGGGCCGAAGGTGCCCGAGGCAAAGTTAAGCTGCAGCAACGGGCAAACTCGGATGGCTTCTTGCTCTCCCGCGATAGCCGAGTGCAGCACCTTGCCGCGAAAGACTTCACGAAGCTGGGTTCGTGCCGGGACTTTCGCATCTCGGGCGGCGTCGATCAGCGGCTGCGTCGCCCGCTCACTCGCAGAGAGCACGAGTACTGCTCCATCCTCGTCGCCCTGCTCCTGCAGCATCGGTCCGAGCTGATGCCAAGCGGGTCGGCCTGCCCGTGTGACCGGCAGGTGCAGGGTGAGGACGCTCTCGGAGAGGTCATCGGGTTTCGAGGCGGTCTCCGGAAGAACAAGAACGCAGCGGCCGTGCGCCTCGGCGTCACGGCACGCCGAGGTCAGTGCCTCGGGGGTGACGCCGTCGTCCCAGATGAGAGTCGTGAGTGGCTTCACCGCCAGGGTCTCCCGAGGGCTTGGCTCGCGGCCTTGCGCGTCCTTGTTTCCCAGTCCTGCCGGCTTGACTTGAGCTTCGCCTCGATCCAGTGCTCATACATGGACACCATACCGGCGTAGGTGATGCCGGGAGAGCGGTCCATTGCACCAAACTTGAGCACGCTCATGTAGAGAAACCTGGCCGGCCCGCGGAAAGGAATGAAGAAACTGAGGTTCTTGAAGCCGCGGCGGCGTTCCTTGGCGGTATCACCAGTGAACATCCGCTGCAACTCAGCGATGATGCTCGAGCCTTCGAGCACCCGCCCTGCTTCGTCTGCCTCGCCGGTGGAGTAGTTGTTGTGCTTGCGGAACCAGGGATCGAGTCCCTTGTTGAAGCTGTAGTGGATGAAGTGATGCTGGAGATCTCCGAGCTGGCCATCCACCACCGGGTGTGGGTTCACACCTCGGTCCTCGTACCGGATCTTGTCGGGCTTGAACAGGCGAATGATCCAGACCGGATAGATGCCGCCGTGTTGCAGCCAACGCCCCATGAACATGTTCTTGTATCGCAGGCGGTAGGCATCGAATGCATCGGAAGGGTCATTCACCGCTCGAAGAATCTCTTCCTGCAGTTCAGTGGGAACGCGCTCGTCGGCATCTGAGTAGTACACCCACGGGTGCTTGAACTCGATGTTCTCAAGAGCCCAGTTGCTGTGTTGGCTCCAGGTTGTGAATGCCCGCTTGACGATCCGAACGTTCGGGAAGGTGGCAGCGATCTCGCAGGTTCGATCATCGCTCAGGCTGTCGAACACGACGATGTCGTCGGAAAAGCTGAGTGTCTCCAGACAGCGCGCGATGTTGACTTCCTCGTTCTTGGTAAGGACCAGAACGCTCGGGGGCTCGGGCGTGTCTCTCGGCAGCAAGCCCTCGGTCGATTCACGTGCCGGCGGATGCTGATCGCTCATGCTGCACCCCCCTTGTGCTCGGCTTCTTCTGCGGTAAAGCTGCGAAAGGTCTCGGCAAGACCCTCGGCCAGCGGCGTGCCCGGCTCATATCCCAGTACCTGGCGTGCTCGGGCAATATCAGCGCAGCTGTGGCGGACATCGCCAGCACGAGGCTCTGCGAAGCTGGGCTCGATCCGCTTGCCGGCTGCGTCGGCGATCGCTGCGAGCACATCAAGGAGCGTGGAGGCCGAGCCTGTGCCGATGTTGAAGATCTCGCCCTGAAGCAAGCTTTCGCATGTGGCTGCCAGCAGATTGGCCCGGACAACATCGCCGACGTAGGTAAAGTCACGGGTTTGCAGGCCGTCGCCAAGGATCGTCGGTGCCTCGCCTCGTGCGACTCGGTCCATGAACGCGGTGATGACCGCCGCGTAAGGGCTCTTGGGATCCTGTCTCGGACCGAAGATGTTGAAGTAGCGGAGGCTCACCGTGCTCAGGCCGTAGCAGAGGCTCCACGTGCGCAGCAGCAACTCGCCTGAGATTTTACTCGCTGCGTAGGGACTCCACGGGTCAGGGGCGTGCGTCTCGCGGCTGGGCAACGTTGGAGCCCCGCCATATGCAGCCGCCGAGGCGGCGAACATGACTCTCCGCACACCCGCGTCCGTCGCCGCGGCAAGCACTCGACGCGTTCCCTCGATGTTGAGTTGCACGCATGCTTCAGGTCGATCGACGCTCTCGGGCACGCTGACCATCGCGGCCTGGTGGAAGACAAAGCGCGATCCCTCCATAGTGCGTCGCAGCAGGCCGTCGTCGAGGATGGAGCCCTCCACAAGCTCGGCGCCCTCGGGCACGTTGTGGCGATGGCCGCCCGAGAGATCGTCCAGGACAACCGGCTTGGCATTGCACGCGAGCAAGCCCGCAGCAATGTGAGACCCGATGAACCCGGCTCCACCCGTGATAAGACACCTCGCGCCGTCAAGCTGCGCGCGTTGGTCATCACTCAAGCCCAACGAGGCTGCGTGGTGTGTTCCTGAGGAAGGAGAGCCGGAGGACGGGGAAGGGAAATCGTTCACGCAGCACTCCCGTTGGATTTTGAAGCCGCTTTCTCAGCGGTGGAATCGCTTGATTTGTCGTCCGGCATCGGGCGCGTGCGCACAACTGAGGCGGGATTGCCCGACACGATCGCCTGCTCGGGAACATCCCGCATGACCACCGCCCTCGCCCCCACCACTGCATTGTTTCCGATGGTCACGCCGGGCCCGATGAATGCATCGGCGCACACCCAGACTCCAGAGCCGATGTACATCTCGGGGCGAAGCAGTGGCAGGGTTGGATCCTTGTAGTCGTGCGTGCCGTTACAGAGATGCGCAAACTGACTGACAACGGTGTGGTCACCGATTCGGATCGGGCCGAGGTTGTACACGTTCACATGATCGCCCAGTGCCGAGTAGTCACCCATCTCGAGCAACCAAGGGTGACGCACCACCACGCCAGGACGAATGTTGACAGTGGGCGCCAACTTGGCACCAAAGGCCCTGAGCCAGAAGCGCCTCCAGCCAACGAATCGCCCCGGCAGAAGGCCATAGACACTCTTGCGGATGAGTTCCCAAAGCAGGCGCCGGGCGTACTCGTCCTTGCGGTATGGGAAGGGAGCGCACCGATCAAGGGACTGTGCAAGCGGCGGGCGGACTCCCGAGGCTGCGGCTGGTTCTTGGTAGGGTGTGCTCATGGTCCCGCTCGTGCTCGGTGGAGAGGTGGAAAGATTGCCTACCCGCGCGGCGTCCGGCCGGTTCGTTCCGGGTTCAATGAGCACGCGGCGTGCACGCCGGGGTCATCGGCTCGACCGGGCGGAGAGTGTAGCCAGACCCTGGGTTCAAGTGCCCGGTTCGGGGCCTTCAAACGCAGCCCAGGCACCTGCGACCACTACACTCACGCATGCAATCGACGCCTTCACGCGCCCACGGGCGCCGCCATCGCGCCACACTGGCACGCACCCTTCTGGGCGTTCTGCTTTGGGCTCCGATCGCGGTCCTGACCGGCTGTGAAGAAGAGCCGAAGACCTACGCGCAAGATTCGCCTGCGGCTGTCTTCGATTCGGCTCGCCAGATGCTTGAAGACGGTAACGCCGAGCGGCTTGTAGAGCTGCTGCCCCCTCCAACTGACAACAACCGCATCGTGTACCAAGAGGTCGGTCGGATGCTTCGGGCGCTCCAGAATCTGGCGACCACCCTCGAAGCCGCGTTCCCGGAGGAGATCAGCGAACTCCGAGCGGATGCCGAGGCCGCCGCTCTGCGCGGCGATGCGATCTCCAATCTCCAGCAGGCGGTCACCGGCCGAGGTCAGCGCCGGGGCCAGGCGGGCGAGAGCGACGAGCGTCTCAATGCGCTGATTCAGTCGCTGCTTGCGGATCCCTACGGCTGGATCCGAGCCAGCCAGGACCGCATCACAACCCAGTACATCTTCGACGGCACACACGCGGTGCTCTGGGATGGCAAGCCGATCCTGCCACCCGTGGGCGTGGTCGTACAGGAAGATGCCCGCGACGGCACATGGCACATCGTGCTTCCGACGAATCTGCCGATGGTGAGCCGTTACTTGCCCAAGACCCGCGATGAACTCATCATCTGGGCGCAGATCATGCGGGTGCTCTCCAACGCCTTCGATGATCTCTCGACCGAGATCGACGCGGGCGAGTATCTCTCGCTCGAGGGCGTGGCCAGGGCTGCGGGAGAGAAGCTCTTTGCCCCGATGGGCATGGTGTTCTTCGCGTATCAGAACGCCGTCAGGAAGCGCCTCGGCGACGACTAATCCCGGGGTGACTCGTCTTTGGGCTGGACACCGCCGAACTCCCAAGGTGTGCCCGGCGTGTAGCCAAGCAATTGGTACAGGCTCTCGCGGTCCTGCATGTTGGGGAGGTCGGCTTCCACGCTGCCAGACTCCTTCAGCGTCTGAAGCGTTCGGAGTACGCCTCCCATAGCTGACCGGAGCGTCGTAACGGGGTAGATCACAATGTGGTACCCCATGCTTGCAAACTCTGAGAGCTGAAGCATGGGCGTTTTGCCAAACTCGGTCATGTTGGCCAGAAGATAGGGTGCGTCATCGCCGAGTTGCCGCATGGCTTGGGCGAAGCTCGCAAAGTCTTCTTTGCTCTTGAGACCCTCGGGGAAGATCATGTCTGCACCGGCGCGGGCATAGGCGGTGGCACGTTCCACAGCGGCATCCAGCCCCTCAACCCCTGCAGCGTCCGTTCGAGCGCAAATGACGAAGGACCCGCCCGAGCAGTCGGCAGAGGCCTTGGCTGCCCACCGCACCTTCTCGACCATGTGATCCGTGGGGACGAGCACCTTTCCGTCGAGATGGCCGCAGCGTTTGGGAAACTGCTGATCCTCAAGGTGCAGACCCGCCGCACCGGCGTGGTGGTACTCGAAGACGCTTCGGCGCGCCATCTCTGCTTCACCGAAGCAGGTATCGGCATCGGCGAGAACCGGCAGCCCACAGCCGAGGACCACCTCGCGGATGGTGCGCGTGAACGATTCGAGCGAGAGGAGGCCCACGTCAGGCACTCCCGAGGCCGCGCTGGTCGCGCCTCCGGAGACGTACGCCGCGTCGAACCCAGCGTCTCGGACTGCTCGAGCCACGAGGCCGTTGAACGCCCCTGGTGCCGCCACGCAGCCCGAGTCCATCAATGCCCGCAGGCGAGAGCCCCACTGATATCCGGTCATCGATTTTCCCATGGCCGAGTTTAGACCCGGGTATGCTGCACGCATGAAAGCATTCCACGCGACGGTACCCCTTGTCCTGTTCGCCTCTTTGATGGGCTGTGCTTCCAATTCTGCGATGGAGTCGGGTTCGGCCCAAGGACAGGTCTCGTCCGCCCCGCAAGCTGCAGCAGATGCCCCGCCCACGTATGGCTGGGAGACGTTCCGTCCGGCTTCGGATCCGAATGTGCTGCTTGCGGGCATGCCGAGCCAGGAAGCCCTCGACGTCTTCAAAGCTCGCGGCGGTACCACGGTCATCAATCTGCGCACCGAAGATGAGATGGCGGCGTTCCCTGGCTATCGCGAGAGCATCGAGGCTCGCGGGCTGAAGTACGTCCATGTTCCCACCCGCGGGTCAGAGATGGGTGAGGCGATGTACACACCCGTCGCGAGTGCGATCGACAGCGCTTCCGGGCCGGTCTTGCTCCATTGTGGCAGCGGCGGCCGGGCGACGTACGCGTACGCCATGCACCGCATGGAGCACGAGGGCCTCAGCGCCGATCAAGCTGCAGCATGGTGCACCGCGACCCGCGGCAAGCCGTGGGAGACAGGCGACGAGAAGCTCAAGGAGTTCGCGGCTCGTCCCGGTGCGGACTGAGACTTCGCCAACAAAGACTCAGGCAGGCGTGGTCGATGATGCGTCGCTCCCCCGCTTCGCGGCAGTGCTCCTGACCTGCAATTCCGCGAGTTGTTCATCCGAGACGCTGTTGGGCGCATCGCTCATGAGATCCCCGCCGTTGAGCGTTTTGGGGAATGCGATCACGTCGCGGATGTTGTCCGTACCGGTGAGTTGCATCACGAGACGATCAAGTCCGAAGGCGATGCCGCCATGCGGCGGGGCCCCGAATCGTAATGCTTCGAGCAGGAAGCTGAACTTGTCCTTGGCTTCGGTGTCGCTCATGCCCAGCAGGTTGAAGACCCGGGACTGAACATCGCGCCGGTGAATACGGATCGAGCCGCCCCCAACCTCTGAGCCATTGCACACGAGGTCGTATCCCGCGGAGACAATGCCCTCGATCGCGTCGACATCCTGTGCGTCGGCAGCGAGGAAAGCCTCCACCTGATCGGGGTTCGGTGCCGTGAAGGGATGGTGCAGGCTGTAGTAGCGATTGGTCTCTTCATCGTGCTCGAACATTGGGAAGTCGATGACCCAGAGGAAGTCCCAAGCGTTCTCATCGATGAGATCGAGGTCGCGTGCGACCTTGAGGCGAAGCTCGCCGAGCGCCTTGGTGCAGATCGCATAGGTGTCAGCGCCGAAGAGCAACTGATCTCCCGCCTCACACCCGAGACGCTGGATGAGTTCATCCGCGATCGGCTGGACGAACTTGGCGATTCCTGCTTCGAGTGCGAGCTTGCCGTCCACCATGGCGACCTTGGTTGTGGGCACGCCGCCGGCGCCGAACTGTTTGGCGAACTCGCTGTAGCCGTCGGTCACCTTGCGGGTCAGCTTGCTCGCCCCGCCCGGCACCCTGATGGCCTTGACGACGCCGCGGCGCTTGGCGAGTGCTTCGGTGAAGACCTTGAAATCGGTCTTAGTGCACAGATCACTGACGTCGACAAGCTCGAGACCAAAGCGACGGTCGGGGCGATCGATGCCGAAGCGGTCCATGCACTCTCGATAGGTCAAGCGATCCATCGGCGGGACGCTGACGCCCAGGACCTTCTGCCACAACTCACGCGCAAAGCCTTCCATCGTGGTGATGACGTCCTCGCGGTCGACAAAGCTCATCTCGAGATCGATCTGGCTGAACTCCGCTTGGCGATCGGCCCTCGGATCCTCATCGCGGAAGCACCGGCAGATCTGCATGTAGCGTTCAGCGCCGGCGACCATGAGGATCTGCTTGAAAATCTGCGGGCTCTGAGGCAGCGCGTACCACTGGCCTGGCTGTACGCGACTCGGCACGATGAAGTCGCGGGCGCCTTCAGGTGTCGATCGGCAGAGATAGGGAGTTTCCACCTCGATGAAGCCCTGCTCGTCGAAGTAGTCGCGAGCGATCTTGGTGATGCGATGCCTCGTGCGGAGGAACCCCTGCATCTTGGGGCGGCGCAAGTCGAGGTAGCGATGCTTGAGTCGCAGCTCCTCGCCGGGCAGGTTCTCCTCGTCGCTCGGTGAGAACGGCGGGACATCGGACTTGCTGATGAGGTCCAGTTCGTGAACAACTACCTCAATCTCGCCGGTGGCAAGTTTGGGGTTGCCGCCGCCCGCTCTCACGCGAACGGTGCCGCGGGCAGCGATGACGTCCTCGCCCCGGAGCTTCGAGGCGATCTCGACCAGGTCAGCGCTGGCGTCATCCTTCTCGAAAACGAGCTGGGTCAGGCCGTCGCGGTCGCGGAGATCAATGAAGACCAGGCCCTGTCCGTGGTCACGGAAGGCGTGGACCCAGCCGGCGAGGACGACCGCCCGGCCCGCATCTGAAGCGCGGAGTTGGCCGCAGGAATGAGTTCGTTTGAGCATCGCGAGTCTCCCACCGCCGGCCGAGCCTGTTCGTGCAACTCGGTCGGGGCAGCGAGTCTATGCGGGGTCCGCTTGGAAGCGGGTGCGGCGCCCCTACCATCGGGGATTCGGCATCTCGCGGAAGTCAATACAGATCAACCAACTCGAGGACAGGAGCACCCATCATGTCGGCAGCAGGTACGAAGGCTGGTCTCGAAGGCATCATCGCTGGCACCACCGATATCTGCTCAGTCGAGCAGGGGGCGCTCATCTATCGGGGTTACGAGATCGAGGACCTCGCCAAGAACGCGACCTTTGAGGAGGTTGCCTTCCTCCTTCTCGAGGGTCATAAGCCTTCGGGCAAGGAACTCAAGGCGTATGAAGCCAAGCTCAAGGCAGATCGCCGGCTGCCCCAGCCCGTGGCGGACTTCCTCAAGACGACGCCCCCGATGCTCAAGAGCGGCTCGGCCGTGCCAATGGATATCCTCCGCACCGCTGTGAGCATGCTGGGCAACCTCGACCCGCAGTGCCAGGACAACACCCCCGAGGCCGAGAAGGCCAAGGCCGAGCGACTCACCGCGCAGATCCCGACCATCATCGGGCACATGCAAAACGCGCTCGACGGCCGGGAGCCCGTCCAGCCGGACGCGAGCCTCGGGCACGCCGCCAACCTCCTCTACATGATGACGGGTGAAAAGCCGACGGAGAAGGCGGCTCACGTTATGGACGTCAGCCTGATCCTTTACGCAGAGCACGACTACAACGCGAGCACGTTTGCCTCACGCGTGATCTGTGCAACGTTGAGCGACCTTCACAGCGCGGTCGTCGGCGCGATCGGTGCCCTCAAGGGGCCCCTGCACGGGGGAGCCAACGAGGCCGCGATGGAGATGCTCAAGGAGATTCGCGAGGCGTACCACAAGGGCGTCTCCGTCGAGGACTGGATGCACAAGGCCTTTGCAGACAAGCGCAAGCTGATGGGCTTTGGGCATCGTGTCTACAAGAACGGCGACCATCGGGCGGGCATTCTGCACACCTTGGGCCGAGACCTCGCAGAAGAGCGTGGTGCGGAGTGGGTCGAACTCTTCGACCTCGGTGAGCGCGTCCAAAAGCTGATGCTCGAGGAGAAATCGATCCACCCCAACGTCGATTTCCCGTGTGGCATGACGTACTTCACCATGGACATCCCTGTGCCGCAGTACACGCCTATCTTCGTCGCTTCGCGCGTGACCGGCTGGGCAGCGCATGTGCTCGAGCAGCACGCCAACAACCGCCTGATTCGGCCGATTTCCGAATACACAGGCCCGGCTGTCAAGCCCTGGAACGGCTAGCCGCAGCGGGTGCAACAGCACCGCTTCGAAGTGAGAACAAGTCCAGACCAATGAAAAGCCCCTCGCGACTGAACGCGAGGGGCTTTGTGCTTCTGGCTATGTGGGTCGCTGGGGAGCAACAGCCGGCGGTCAACGTGATGTAGCAGTCTCACTGAGGTTCAGCAGGTTCCATGCCTCCGCGCCGGCATTGAAGGTGTAGGACGCGACATCACCCATCAGGGTCGTGCCAAAGATGTAGATGCTCGCGTCGGTCGAAGCCTGGCCGGTGATGGAACCAATCGCCAGCGGCTCGGCATTGTTCGTGATCTCGGCCAGATTCGTCGTCGTCCAGACGTTCGCCTCAGGGGACCACCACACGGTGATCAGATCGCCCGCGCCATCAAGGCCGACGATGTTCTGGCCAGCCCACGGCGTGGTGAACGCGGTCAGGGTTGAGCCGATCAGTGCAGGCGCTTCTGCGCCAAGCAGATCGGTGAGGCTGTCATTGCGCCATGCTCCGCCGAAGCTCGGCAGCCACCAAGTGACGGTGAGGTCGCCGTTGGCATCGATGCCCGACAGGTTGATCGCGCCCCAAGGCTGCACAAACACGGCAAGGTTGCCAACCAACGCCGGTGCCCCACTGATCTCGGAGAGATCATTGGTGGTGTACTGGCCCGCGAGATCGCCCGAGGTCCAAACGGTGAAGATGCGGCCATCGGAATCGAGACCGGCGATGTGGATCGAGTTCCAAGGCGTCACAAAGCTGACCACCGGGCTGGCAAAGCTCGGTGTGCCGAGATCTGACGAGGTCAGATCATTGGTGGACAGATTGCGGGCAAAGAAGAAGAACTCGCCACCATCGTCGGCCGCGCCGTTCTGCTCAAAGATGTACAGGTCGCCGGACGCTCCGAACGCGAAGATGCGAACAAGCCCGTCGGCCCCGACAACGGGCTCGATGTTGGTGAAGGTCTCTGAGACGCGTGTCTCGTCGGCGATGTTGCGCTGGGTGAAGAAGTTGCCGTTGTCGCGGTAGAGGATCAGCCCTTCGGCGGAGGGCGCAACCGCGTAGGTCCGGCCATCCTTGGGGTCGAAGTACGTCTTCGCGTTGGCAGAGATCGGGCCGCTGACGCTCTCGGACCGAACGTCCGCGACTCGGAACCCGTTGAACTGGTTGCCGAAGAATGCCAGCGGGTCGCCCGAACGGTCACGGACGACGACCTGCGGGTCCACGCCAAAGCGGAGCGCCGAGTCCAGTGCCGCTCCAGCTGGTACATCAATCGACACCACGCCGGGCGTGATCTCAAAGTCTTGGAAAATCAGGATGTCTTCACTGATAGAGACGCCCACGATCTCCGGTCGGCCGTCAAGGTCGTAGTCGATCAGAGCGATCGCATCCACATCATCCGAGACGGTCTGGATTGCAGCAGCAGCGAAGCGCCCGAATCCTTGGTTCTCGAGGATTATGATCGACTCGTCCGCACCGATGGCGATGTCGAGGTCGCCGTCACCATCAAGGTCTGCGACCTCGACGTCATTGGCACCGTTCACGTCACCCAGAGAGAAGATCTGTGTCGAGAAGCCGCCTCGGTCCGCGGTCAGCACCGCGATCTCGGGTTCGGTCTCGGCAACCACGATCACGTCATAGCGACCATCGCCGGACACATCACCCTGAACCACCGCGGACGGTGCCCAGGGCAGATCCGTGAACGAGGAGATGAAGAATCCCTGCTGGAAGTCAGGGCCGATCGGGTTGTTGATCGGATCGGGGAAGTTCTCGCGGAGGATCGCTATGACGCCCCGGTCCTGCTGGTCGGTGTCCTGGCCGGCGATGATGATGTTCACCTCGTCGATGTCTTCCTGAAGGATGACATCGAAATCGCGACCATCGAATTGCAGGCTGCTCGCGCCAAAATCAAGGGTGTAGTTGCCCTCGATCAGGGGAGGGTTGGCAGGATTGGGGATGTTGAGTACGCCGTCGAACTCGCCTTCACCCTCGTTGACGATGAGGGAAATGGCCTGATCGGAAAGCCCGAAGAGGTCCCAGTCGCCGTCGGGTCCGACATCAACCGTGTCGAGCGCAACAAACGTGCCATCGCCCGGGAACGAGACAATCGTGCCGTCGCCTGCCCGGCGCATCCGGCCGGCACCATCGGTGAGGAAGACGTTGATCTGGCCTGTCGCTGTGACCACCGCCAGATCAAGGAAGGTGTCCTCGTTGAAGTCCTCGGAGGCCATGCTCACCGGTCGCTCGGTGGTGAAGAGCGAAGTGCGGCGACGGAAGGTCGACCCCGCATCACCGAAGAGCACGGTGACGATGTTCCGGTCGTTCTGCGCCACCGCAATGTCGGCAAAGCCATCTCGATCGAAGTCCGACGAGATCACGTCTACCGCGCTTTCAATCGAAGTGATGCTCTCCGTGGGCTCGAACTGCACCGAGAGCAGCTTGCGAGGCTCGAGGGCTTCGACATCCATGCCCACTGCGCGGCCTGCGTTGCGGGTCAAGTGCGGACCATTTGTGCGAAAGGGGAACATCCCCATGCTCAACGCCTCCATACTGGCAATGGCTCAAGTCGGCCAACGTCGTTCGTCGGCTCTTCGCGTCGCTGAAGTCCGGCGGACGGACCGGCGAGCGGGTCGGGCGGGGTTCTCGGAATATGCAGGGTCGCAGACACCGAGACGCAACATACTACGCAGAAGTTCCTGCGAGGGTTTCGGGGACGTTCGTCGAGCCCCGCTTCGGGCTCACCAGAGCACTATACAAAGCCTGAGCCTCTCGGACATGCTCCGGGTAGCTGACAAGGGTGGAAACCTCGTGGATCTCGCGGGCGGAGGGCACCTGCACATCGCCCGTCGCAAGCCTCTCAATGCACGAGGCAAGCTGCTCGGGCACCCCGCCTGAGAACATCAGGCCATTGCCCAACGGGTGCCGGTCATCCGTCCCGGGTTCGACAATCCACTCCGGAGGGCCGCCCAGACGCGACGAGAGCACAAATTTGCCCGCGTGCAGATGCTCCAGGAGCACCAGCGGAGAGTTCTCAAACCAGACGTGGCTCAGCACGCCCACGTCATAATCACCGCCCGAGGCCACCAGCATGACCTGGTCATAGCCCCCGACAAAGCTCACCTCCGGATAGCGGCTGAGCATCTTTCGGAAATGCCACTCGTAGCCACCCGCCCGCATCAGGAACTGGCACCGCTGCCGAACGTCTCGACTCAACAACTCGATCGCCTCGGCCAGAATCCGAAACCCCTTGTTGTTCCGCGTCGTGCCAAAGAATGCAATCCGCAGAGGGCGGCCCGATGTCTGCGGGTCCCACGGCCGCTTGCTGTAGTACGGCGATCGTTTGGCCTTGCGATGAATCTGATCGAAGTGCGGCAGCCCCAGGCGAAGATGATGCAGCCGCTGGGGATCGAGCCCCATTGTCTCGTACACCTCACCCATGAAGCGGCTCGGCGGCGTCACGAGGTCCGCGGCGTTGAGCGTGGCAACGCCCGACTGGCGCCGCTTGCCATACGCCGGCTCGAGCACCTTGAGGTGCACGTCCCGTCCGGCAAGCATCTGCTCGTTGGCATCCCAATCCGATCGACCGAGCTTCGGCGGCGATTCCTTGTCGCCAAGCCTCAGGCCAAAGTCGATGAGACCATCGTCGGAGGGAGCGACCTCGAAGCCACGATGTGCATCAGGGTCTGGACTGATGGAGTTCGGATCGTCGGCGACGTCGTCGTACTTCTTCGGGGTGTCGTCTTCGGTCCGCTCCGGGCGTTTCACCACACGCTTGGCTGTGCGGTACGTCCGATCCAGCAGGCCGTAGGCCTGCGGCCCAAGATTGCGAATGACGGTTTGCTGGGTCGAGCGCTTGGTGATTGCCGTCGTGGGATCGGGTGCTTCCAGACAGTCAATGCACCGCTTGCCGCCCTCGTAGTCAAGGCAGACATCGCGCTCTTCGTGCAACAGGTCAACCTGCGGACAGACAAACCAGTAGTTGTGTGGCGTGACGACCACGGGGATGCCCGAGGCCTTGATGACCCCCACGAGATCGAGCGAGAAACCCTCGAGCGAATGCGCGTGGACGATGTCCACCCGCTGGTCCGTCAACCACTCTGCAATGAGCCGGGCTGTGGACGGATCCTCCATCTCCCGCTGCATGTTGCGAAAGTTGGAAGACGCCGGCGAGAGGTTGGGCGAATTGAAGAGGTGATGGCACTCAACGCCCCGCCACGTCTCCACTTTCTTGACGTGCGGGCCTCGAGGGTGCAGCGTGTAGTCCATCCCGCTGCGCAGGTAGAGCACCTTGTGGCCGCTGAGTACAAGGCCGGCGGCGAGTTCCGAAGCTGCGAGGTTATACCCGCTGCCCTCGTGGGCCTGCGCTGCCAGACGTGCCCACCCAAGGAAGGCAACCCGAAGCGGGCTTTCAGCACGTGGCCAGGCGGCATGCTTGGCGCTGCCGCTCTCGGGCGTGGCAGACGTTTCGCAGGCAGGGTCGGCGGGGCTCGTGGGGAGGCTCATAGACACGTGAAATTGGGTTCCCTGGACAAATTCAGCCGTACCGACCTGTGCGGACAAAGGGCTTGAGCGTTGCGAGGTACCAAGCGGCACGCAGGCTCGTCGCCAGCCATCGACACGCAAACGAGGTCCGGCCGGCGAGGCTGAAGTCCTCCACTTGGCACTCGCCAAGGCGGCGTCGATCGATGTGCACGTTGACGCCCGAAGTCAGCAGAGGAAAGTCACAATCGTTCTCGAAAATCACGACCGCATCCGGGCGATCGGTCAACTGCCGAAGTTGTCGCCGAAGCTTGCTCCGCCGCCGGCCTGAGTACACGAGCCGCTCGGCCCCCTTGACGCCTGTTGCTGTCTCGGCATCGGGGAGATCGTTGCGGACGATCTCGAGCCATCGCGGGCGCTCGTCAGCCCTGCCGGCTGCTGCCTGGGATTCGTCAAGGCGCGAACGCAGCTCGATGCTCCAGCCGAGGCTCTCCGGGCGGTTGCAGACCACGGCGATCTTGCGATTCGGGGCAAGCAGCCCGCGCTCGGCAAAGGCTTCTTCGAGCGGCTCAAAGGGAGGGCTCGGATCGTCGAGTTTGCCCGGGCGATTGCGGCAGAGATCGTCGGCGGTCCTGCGAATAACCTCCGCGTGCGCTGCCCGGCGATGCATCAGAGCCACGCCGGAGTCCTTCAAAAGCCCCAGCACACGCTTGCCGGCGACCTTGCGCAACTCACTGCTGGGCAGCACCTTCTGCATCATCCAAACAAGATTGCGCTGCGCGTAATACAGCCTCGCCGGCGTCAGTTTGTGATGCCAGGGTGTGTGATAGACCACAGCGTCCAGGTTCAGCACAACCCGGTAGCCTTCCTTGCCGAACCGAAGGCACCAGTCGGCATCGTCGCAGTAGATGAAGTACCGCCAGTCCCAGAAACCGACTTTCTCAACCGCCGACCAGCGGGCCAGCATCGAGCATGCGGACACAACATCGACCTCGCGGGTGCCGGTGTACGGGTGCAGGCCTCGCACGCCTCCTACTTCCTTGACCCATGCCTCGTGGCTCTGACGCATTGGGTGCGACGGCCCGGGCTCATCGCCCATCAGGCCCGTATCCCGATTGAAGTAGACCGTCGTCTCGATCGTGGTGTCACGTTGATTGATGTCGACCGTTCGCGAGCCAACGAGCCCGATGGACGAATCCGACTCGGCGATGCGGGTGAGCTGCTCTGCAGCGTCACTCGGCAGGTCCACGTCGTCATCGACCAGCCACACATAATCCGGCCGCTCGTTCGGGGCGTTCTTCTGCAGCACACTGTCGACAAATGCGAAGCCGGTATTGAACCCCCCGCACCCGCCGTGGTTGTCGCTGTTGGTGACCACCGTGAGCGAGCGAAACCCGAGACGGTTGCGGCCTCCGCGTTCATCGGGCACTCGAAAGTCCGGCAGGTGGGCATCCGCCGTCGGGTTGGTGACGAGCATCTCAGGGCTGAACGCAAGGCGCAGTTGGTCGGTCGTCCCATCCGTCGAGGCGTTGTCGATCACGACCACATCCATGCGATCGACGGGAAACGTCTGCTTGGCGAGGGCTCGCAGCACCGCGGCGGCCATCTCCCACCGGTTCCATGTGACAATCAGGATCGCGATGTTCGGCGGGCGCGTCTGCGCGGCAGTCTGGGAGCCTGCCGCCTGGCCTGCCTCGCCGGGTGCGTCAGCGGATGAAGTTTGTCCGTCGACCACGCTCATGCAACGCCTCCGGTCTGAACCGCGCCGCTGCGGCTCGGTTCGCTTGCCACACGCTGATAAAGGGCTTCCATCTCACGCCCGTGCTCGGCCATGGACCGAGGCCGGACGACTGATGACCTTAGCCGATCGAGCAGCCCCGGGGCTTGAACAGCACGCACGATCTGCCTTGCGAGGTCGTAGCGGTCGTTGGCGGTGAAAAGAAGGCCGTTGCCCTCGTGGGTGACCATGTCCGGAATGCCGCCCGCGCGAGCGCCGAGCACCGGTACGCCGCAGGCCAGCAGTTCATGGACGGTCTGAGGGCCATTGTCCCACCAGATCGAAGGCACCACGCCCAGATCCCGCCCACCGAGCATCCAGGGGACATCCTGGGGCGTGTAGCCATGGTGGTACGACAGGCGGGCGAGCCGTGGCTCTAGTCGACGGAACCGCCATTCGCTGCGCGCGCCGTTCTGGGCGAACACGCTCAGATCAACCTGAGCCAGCAGATCGGGCACGATCAGCTCTAGAGCATCCGCCAGTGTATGCAGGCCTTTGTAAGGGTGGTCATAGCCCAGAAACACCAGCCGAAGCGGTCGAATCCGCGTCGAGCCCTCGAACGCCCGCGGCGGCTCGAAGATCAGTTCCTCATGCTCTGCTGCGATCTCGACCGCTCGGGAACCGATGGGCATGGTCTCCACGCGGTCACGCTCCACACCATTGGCGATGAACAGTTCGGACACGAACCGGGAGACCCCCAGCACGCGTTGCATGGCGTTGAGGCCCTCCACCATGGCCAGGCGGCGGTTGAGGTATCCCCCGCCGATGGGCTCATGCGGGTCGTTTGCCAAGGGCTGCCACGCTGCCGATCGAGGAGCGGGCCGGAAGGCCGTGGAAGGCTGAGGGGCGAGCGCGGCGGCCATGCCCCGGCTGGTGGACTCTGCCGGAGGAAACGGCAGGGTCTCATCGGAGTGGAGCAGTCGCGGCGACTCGACCGGGGCAGAGTGAGGCACGGGTTCGTAGGCTGGGGGCGTCTGGAGCCCGGCACGCTCGAGCATGACATGCCGGGGCTCAACGATCTCTCGATCTTGCTCGCAGAGTTGGACCGCACTGGCTGGCAGGTAGACGTCAGGCGAGAGCGTGTGGTAGTTGTGCAGGCTGTAGATGCACTTCGCTCCCTCCCACTCGGGACCGCGGCCTTGGCTTGCCACGCGGAGGCATCCCGCAGAGAAGCCCTCGATGTTGTGAAAGTGGATCAGATCTGGCTTGAGCGATGCCAGGATCTCCGAGAAAATCCTTTCAAGATCGGGCTGGGAGATCTCCTCGTTGGCTTCGTCTCGCTGCAGCGCTGACGGGGCGATGACCGGGCTGTTGACGATCTCAAACACGCTGATGCCGAGCCAGTCCGGATGCCGGACAGCATGCACCGGCCCGAGCATCCCCTCCGCTCTGGCCCCCACGCCCGAGTAGCTCCAGCCCGAGCAGACGGTCGCGACATCGTGTCCGAGCCTGACGAGTTCAAGGGCCAGTGATTGCATGTAGCCATTGACGCCGCCGCCCAGCGCCGGACCATCCCATACCTTGGCCCAATTGACCATCAAGACTCTCACGGGGGACTATAACCCTCTCAGGAGTTGGCACCTGCCGGTCGCGAACGCCGATACACTTGTATCGAAGCGGTGCGGGTGGTCACCGCCGGGCTGCCTTGGAAGGATTCCGTCGTGGACTGGATGCATCGAATTCGGCTCCGTGCCTTTGGACTCGTGCTGGGGTTGACCCTCGTGGTCATCGCGATGCTGTCGTTGACAACGCTGCCCGCGTGGCCCGTCGTTGGGGTGGCGGTTGCCGCCGCAGCGGTCGCCGTCAACACCATGGCATCCAAGCTCAGGCTCGAGCAGCCCATCTGCGTCCATTGCAGACGGGACCTCTCCGATCAGACGCCCGGGGTGTACGGCATTGTTTGCCCGCAGTGCGGCACCGTTGATGCGTCGCTCGCTCACGCCAAGCCGCTCGACTCGCTTCCTGCGGATGGCTCGGACGACGCATCGAGCTAGATCGAGACGCTGAACCCATCTGCGTTCTTTCGGCACCGTCAGCGAGCAAGTTTTCAAGCTGCTCCACATACCCTCCGCGCGGACACTTCAGCGCCATCAAAAAGAAACCTCCGCCGGGCCCGGCGGAGGCGTTTGAGAATCAGGATCAGAGCCTGTTGGCTTTCTGTGCAGAGCCGCTTACTCGTCTGCCTTCACCTCGGCGGCCGCTGCGGTGAACTTCTTGTTGAACTCGTCGAGCGACATCTCCGAAACCTCTGACTTGGACAGGATGCCGTCGAGCGTCTTGTGCTCACGGATCTGCTGAACGATCGTGCCGATCTGACCCTGAGAGATCAACTGCTGCCGGAGTTGCTCAGGACGCTGGCCACGGCTGGCTGCCATCTGCGCGATGCGCTGATTGACTTCACCCTCGGTGATCTGCACCCCGAGCTTCTCGGCAGCCTTGTGCAGGATGAAGAAGAGCTTGAGTTCATGGGCCGCATGCTCCTGCGAAGCATCCCGCATCTCCGCCAGCCGCGCCTCGATGCTGTCCTCGGGAAGACCACGATACATGAGTTCCATGCGCTGCTTCTCGACCCGGCGCTGAGCCTGCTTGGCGGTCAAACGTTGGGGCAGTTCAAACTCGACCTGCGACGCCAGGTGGTCCGTGATCTGGCGCCGCATGGCAACCTGCTGACGCACGATCGTCTTCTCGTACAGCCTCGAGCGGATGGCGTCCTTGAGTGTGTCGGCACTCTCGAGCCCAACAGCCTCGGCGAGCGCTTCGGGCGTCTTGGGCACGATCCTGTGGACGGCATCCACCTCAAACGTGATGACCAGGTCCTTGCCGCGAAGGGCCGGGTTCTCGTGATGCTCTGGTCCCTTGACCTTGACGGTCGCGGTCTCGCCGGACTTGGGCAGGCCGAACTGCTTGGCGAGGTCCTGGATCATCACGCCAAGGATCATGCCCTTGCCGTCCTGATCCTCCGTGGGGATCTGCACGACCGCGCCCTTGATGTTGTAGAACTCCTCATCGTCCGCCGCGTTCTTCATGATGCCGTGACCAGTCAGGTAGTCACCCGGAGCCGGCGTTTCACGCTCTTCGAGATCGCCCTCCGTGAGGCAGACTCGCTTGAGCTCGGCCTCCACCTCTTCGTCCTTGACCTCCACCAGCGGCTTGGCGACCTTCAGTCCTTCAAGCTCTGGCAGGTCAAACTCGGGAACGACCTCGACCTCGATGTCGAACTTCATCCCCTTTGTCGGGTCGACCTTGAGATCTCTCAGTTCGTCGTCGGCGATGGGTTCGCCCACGACTTCGAGCTTGTGGTCCTCGATGGCCTTCGAATACGCCTCAGAGACGATCTGTCCCTTGGCTTCGTGCCGGATCGCTTCGCCGAAACGCTTCTCGATGAGGCGGCGAGGGGCACGGCCCTTGCGGAAGCCGGGCAGTTCCGTTTCGTCGGCGAGCGCTTCGATCGAGTCATCCAGCTTGGATGAGATCGCCTCGGCGGGGATGTCAAAGGTCAGTTTGCGCAGGCAGGGCCCGGCATCGGTGACGGTGACATGAGTTTCGGTTGCGTTCTTCTCAGCCATGGATGGCACACCTCTCGTGCGGGTCGGTCCAGCCCGAGCACGCGCTCAGGCCCCGCGAGCCGCAGGGCGAATTTGAACGCCAAGGATAGCGCAGCGACTGGACGCGTCCCAAGAAGGCGGGCACAATCCCGCCTCAGAGTGACACATGGCTCGCCTTGCCGGAGTGGCGGAATTGGCAGACGCGGTGGATTCAAAATCCACTTCTGGAGACAGAGTGGGGGTTCGAGTCCCCCCTCCGGCATTTGGAAACCGATCGGCCTGGAACGTGGCGATCCTGTAACGCGGCGGGCGTTGGCTACGCTCGGCAATGCGCATCGCTCTCTGCCAGTTCGAGTCCCCGCGGGAGGTGGCGGCCAGTCTGGAGGCCC
>CAZSBR010000001.1:21522-48141 GCA_964605165.1 uncultured Phycisphaeraceae bacterium | reverse complement strand
GACACGCGTTCATACCGCGGCGAGCGTCATCGTCGTGGTCTTCCCACGCGGGGCCAGCGCACCCGCTGCAACGCCCGCACCCGCAAGGGCCGTAAGAAGACGGTCGCCGGCAAGAAGGGCGTCAAGGGCTGATCGTTCAGGTGTAAGCATGAGAATGGTGCGCCCCTTGGCGGCGCACCCGTGGGGATCAAGCCTCGATCCCTTGGTGGATTCACGAGTAGCACGCCAGGTGCCCGCCGATCGAGCCAGTCTCGAATCGGAGAGAGGCACCGACAGGAGCGTCAACGAAGATGGCAAAGCAGAAGAAAGTACGCAAGAACGTCGGTCGCGGCATCGCCCACATCAAGGCGACCAGCAACAACACGATGGTGACCGTCACCGACATGAACGGCGAGACGCTCGCTTGGGATTCGGCTGGCACCATCGGGTTCAAGGGTGCCCGCAAGGCGACGCCGTTCGCCGCCACGCGTGCGGGCGAGCAGGTGGGGCAGAAGGTCCGCAAGATGGGTCTCAACGAGGTCGAGATTCGCATCAAGGGGACCGGCGGCGGGCGTGAGGCCGCGGTGAACGGCCTTGTTTCAACCGGTATCCGTGTGCTCGCCATCGAGGATCACACCGCGGTGCCGCACAACGGCTGCCGGCCTCGCAAGAAGCGCCGCGTCTGAACCTCGAAGTCTCTTGGCGGCCTGATCCAGGTCGCTTTAAAGGTCTGTGTCTCAGGGCGTGAGGCGAAAGAGGGCTTGGCTCCAGTCAGCGGAGGCCGGGTCACTCGCAGTCCACGCTGTACGGTTGAGAACAACGCTGACACGATGGATGGATACACATGGCAACGAGAGTGCGTTGGCGGGGGCTTGAACTCCCGAGCAAAGTCGAGTCGGACCCGAAGTTCGCTTCAAGCGAGTACGGCCGCTTTGTGGTCGAGCCGTTCGAGCGGGGCTTTGGCACCACCGTGGGCAACAGCCTGCGTCGGATCCTGCTGAGCTCGCTTGAGGGCGCTGCGGTTCGCAGCGTCAAGATTACCGGCGCAGATCATGAGTTCATGACGATGCCCGGCGTGCTGGAAGATGTCACGGACATCATCCTGAACATCAAGAACCTTGTCGTTCAGCTCGCTTCTGATGAGCCCAAGACCATGCGTCTGGCCGCTCGCGGCCCGGGCGAGGTGACGGCGGACCTCATCGAGGCAGATCCGGCCATCACGGTGGTCAACAAGAATCTGGTGATCGCCACGCTGACCGAGGAAGTCGACATCGAGATCGAGTTCGAGGTTGCTTCAGGCCGCGGCTACGTGCCGGCGTCCGAGCACATTGCCCAGACCGATGAGCAGGAAGTCGGCCGCATCTTTGTCGACTCGATCTTCTCGCCCGTCCAGCGGGTGCGTTACAACGTCGAGGACACGCGCGTCGGTCAGCGGACCAACTTTGACAAGCTGACGCTGGAGATCTGGACGGACGGCACGGTCACGCCGGACATGGCTCTGGTGGAAGCTGCGAAGATCCTTCGCAAGCACCTCAACCCGTTCGTGCAGTTCTTTGATGTCGGGCAGCAGCGCGTGAGTGAAGAGGCGGCAGCGGCGGCGGGTGTTGATGAAGAACTCATCCGCAAGCTGTCCATGCCGATCACGGATCTTGAGTTGTCCGTGCGGGCAGGCAACTGCCTTGAGTCAGCGCGGATTGATCGCGTGGCGGACTTGGTGGTCATGACCGACCAGGACCTGCTGAAGCTGCGGTCGTTTGGACGAACGAGTCTGCGAGAGATTAAGCGGAAGCTGCAGGACATCGGGCTCAGCCTGGGGATGCAGCTGCCAGATGGATACAAGGCCCCGGCCACGGCGTCCTGAGCCAGGGCCGGTGAGTCAGCCGGAAGAGCAACGATTGATCGATGAGGCCGGTGCTTCGGCCAGGAGTTGGAACGATGCGTCATCGCAAGGCAGGCCACAAGCTCGGTCGCACGACCGCACACCGCAAGGCAATGCTTCGCAATCTCAGTGCGAGTTTGCTGCAACATGGTCAGGTCGTTACAAGCGTGCCCAAGGCCAAGGCGGTGCAGCCGATGGTCGAGAAGATCATCACCAAGGCCAAGCGTGGTGACCTGCACGCTCGGCGTCAGGTGATCTCGATGCTTGGCGGTGACCGCCGGGCGTTCGACTGGCTCTACCTCCCCAAGGATGCAACGGATGAGGAGAAGGAGCGCGTCGGGCAGATGCGTGAAGATGCTTCGGCGTTCTTCGACGTGCCGCAATCTGAAGAAGTCGAGCGCAACCGCTACGGCAAGCTGCGCAAGGCTCCCTGGCTGGTCCGTCACATCTTTGAGAATGTCGCTCCGCGGTTTGAAGACCGGCAGGGTGGCTACACGCGGATCGTGAAGATCGGCTATCGCCGGCTCGGTGATGCGACGCCGATGTGTGTTCTGCAGTTCGTAGGAGCGGAAGAAGGCCCCGAGATCGGTGGCAAGCCGAGTTCGAGGCGCCGCACGGCTGATCGGCGTGCCGCCTTTGCTGCCAAGCTCCGCAAGGACGAGGCGCCCAAGCAGGCCGCTGCCCCTGAGGCGGCGGCGCCCGAGGCTTCGACGGAGACCGAGCAGTCTGAGGATTGAAGCACTGGCCGCTTCGTAACGAGTTCTCACCCCACAGGGCCGGCATTGTCCGGCCCTGTTTGCATTGGGCGTGTAAAGTAGTGCCGCATGCTTGATCAACTCGAACAACTGGAGCGTGAAGCGCTCGCTGAACTCGATGGTGTGGAAGCCCCGGATGCACTCGAGGCGTTTCGCGTTGCTTACCTGGGAAGCAAGGGGCGGCTCAAGTCGGCCATGGGGTGGATCAAGGACGTCCCGCCGCAACAGCGCAAGGACTTCGGTCAGCGAGCCAACCATGCCAAGCAGGCTATCGAGCAGGCGTTCGAGGCCAAGCGATCATCGCTCGGGGCTGCTGGTAACGCGGGAGCGTCGTCTTCGCCGCTTCTTGATGTGACCGAGCCCGGCGTGATCGGGGCGCAGGCGGTTGGCCGTCGTCACATCATCACCCGGGTCACGGATGATCTGCTGGAGGTATGCAGTCGGCTCGGCTTTGCGGTCGAGCGTGGGCCCGAACTCGAGGACGACGAGCACAACTTCGTCAAGCTGAACATTCCGCCTGAGCATCCCGCTCGTGATCCGATCGACAACTTCTATGTTGATGATCCCGCGACAACGACGACGCCGCGGATGCTTCGGAGCCAGACATCGACTGTGCAGATCCGCGTGATGGAGCGCGTGATCGCGGAGGGCCGTCAGCCTCCGATCAAGATCGTCAGCCCGGGGCGGGTGTATCGGCCGGATACGGTCGATGCGACACACTCGTTCATGTTCCACCAGCTTGAGGCGTTGTACATCGATCGTGGCGTGTCGATGGTGGACTTGAAGACCACGCTGCTGCAGTTCGCACGCGCTTACTTCGGTGAGCAGGCCGAGATTCGGCTGAGACCGAGCTTCTTCCCGTTCACCGAACCATCAGCTGAGTTTGACATGAAGATTCGCCTGCGTCCCGATGAGCCGGCCAAATGGGTCGAGCTTGGCGGGTGCGGCATGGTCGATCCGGCTGTGCTCGAGGCGTGTGGCATTGACTCGGAGACGTGGACCGGATTTGCCTGGGGCATGGGCATTGAGCGCCTCGCGATGGGCAAGTATGGCATCCCCGACATACGGCTCTTATTCGAGAACGACATCCGCTTCCTCAAGCAGCTCTGATCGCTTTGGGCTCTGATGGCCGCGGGTTGTCGCCGGTCGAGGCGGCATTTGAACGTCCGAGAAGCTGTGACTCGGGGGTTCCCAGCAAGATCCCCGGTATGGGCGGGCTGTCAAGTGCTCGTGGGTGTCCGATGCATCCAAGTCCGCTATTCAAGCGGAACCAACGGGCCGATTTGGCCGCATGTATGGCATCCAGAGAGGCCCGCTCGGGCCTGTCAGTGGGCGTCGTCGCAGACGGAGAGAAGGCGCACCATCGCGGAGCGTTCGCGACGGGTTCAAGCCCGCTGAAAGCACTGTTTTTGAAGAGGTGATACAGATGATGAAGCAGAGTTCATTGACCTTGCTGGCTGCCTGCGGTCTTGCAATGCCGGCAGTCGCCGCGGTCACCAACGATCCCACGTGCGAAACCGCGGGCGTGTGCCAGCATGTCGATCAGGCCGAGCTCGCAGCCCTGCGGGTGGCCCAGATCGAAGCTCAGCAGCGGGCCCTGAAGATGATCGAGGCACAGACGTTCTTTGCGTTGCCCGAGTCGCATCAGAAGACGATCGCCAGCAAGCTCGAGGCGATGGGCGAGGATGTTCCGAGCCTCTCGGCCGAGACGTCTGCAGAACTCGCCGAGCGCAGCAAGCCGCTCACCGAAGAGGAACTCGAAGCGGCCTGGGGCAAGGTCAAGGACGTCGTGACGCGTGAAGCGTTCGAGGGATTCTCGCCCATTCATCAGAGGATGCTCGCGAGCTTTGCCGAGGTCGCCCCGACGCACGGCGTGCCGGTTGCCCCCTGCTTTGGCCCGGGAACTGACGCAGCGGTGATCCAGGCGTTCGAAGCCATCATGTTCAACGTCAATCCCATGGCGTTCCAGCAGACAGATCGTTGGCAGGGCACGGCCCTGAACCCCGGCGGTGCATCGCAGGGCGACCCGACGATCCTGACCTATTCCTTCCCGGCTGATGGCGTGACTGTTCCCAACGGCGTGGGCGAAGGCAACGGCCCCAACAACCTCAACAGCTGGCTTGATGGCATCTACGGCAACCGGGCCACATGGCGCGCGCTGTACGACCAGATCTTCGCTCGCTGGGGCGAGCTCAGCGGCAACACCTACATCCTCGAGCCCAACGACGACAACGTCACGCTCTTCAACTCGCCCGGTCTCGCCGGCGTGCGTGGCGACTTGCGCATGGCGGCCAAGACCATCGACGGCAACTCCGGCATCCTCGCGTACAACTTCTTCCCGCAGAACGGCGACATGGTGCTCGACAGCGCCGACAACTTCTACAACCAGTTGGGTGGCAACAGCCTTCGCCTTCGGAACATCCTGCTGCATGAGCACGGCCACGGCATGGGCCAGCTTCACGTCTGCCCGCTGGGCGACATCCTGATGAACCCGTTCATCAACACGTCCTTCGATGGGCCTCAGCTTGATGACGTTCTCAACGCCCAGCGTCATTACGGCGACCCGCTCGAGCCCAACGACAGCATCGGTCAGGCGACCGATCTCGGTTCCGTTGGCGTGGGCGGAAGCCTCAACGTCGGTGGCACAGGTCCGAGCAACCCCGGCCGCGTGGACTTCATGTCGGTCGATGACAACAGCGATCGCGATTTCTATCGCATCAACCTGACAGGAAATGGTGCCATCGAGGCCACCGTCTCGCCGGTGGGCTTCACCTACCTGGAAGGCCCACAGACCCAGCAGTGCAACACCGGCAGCTCGTACAGCCCGCAGCAGTTTGGCGATCTTCGCATCTTCATCTACAACAGCGCAGGCCAGATCATCGCTTCCGCGGATGACACCAACGCGGGCAGTGCCGAAACCGTTGGTGTGAACGCGATGGCGGGCGTGTACTACGTTGAGATCCGCAACAGCGGCGAGAACACCATTCAGGCGTACTCGCTCGACGTCGACATCACGCCGCCGCAGCAGTTCCCGCTCTCGCTCGAGCTTGATGGCGCTGTGCCCGAGATCATCGCGCCCGCAACGACTGCGAGCTTTGGCGTCCAGATCATGCTCAACGATGATGCGATCGTTGATGGTCCGACGCTGAACATCCGTCCGGCTTCGGGCGGCGCGTTCACGGAGATCGGTCTGGTCGACAATGGCGGCGGGTCGTTCACGGCGAACATCCCCGCGCAGCTCTGCGGCGATGATCCCGAGTTCTTCGTGTCCGTCGACAGTGCTCTGGGTGGCACCCAGACGCTGCCCGCAAGCGGCACCTTCAACGCGGTGATCGGCACGGGCGAGTTCGATGTCGATAGCGGCGAAGGAAGCATCGCCTTTACCGTGGCCGGCAACATCGCCACGCAGGAGGCGGGACGGTGGACGAACGGCACGCCGCAGAACAATGGTCGCGATGACCCTGCGACGGATGCCGATGGCACCAACCAGGCGTGGCTCACGGGTCAGTCAGCCTCCACCGACAACAGCGATGTTGACGGCGGTTCGACGATCCTCGTCAGCCCGATCTACGACTTCAGCTCCGGCGGCACCGTTTCCTTCTCCTACTGGATGCAGGACACGGTCAACCCCATCGGCCCTGAGGATGGCTTCACCTTCGAGGTGTCAGCCAACGGTGGCAGCACGTGGCAGGTCGCGCGTGACTTCACCACCGCTGGCACATGGCGCAGCGAGACGGTCGATATCGGTGCGGAGTTCGGCACCTCGGCGAACTTCCGCTTCCGCTTCGTTGCCACGGACAACGATCCGGGTGACGTGCTCGAGTGCGGCGTTGACGCGATTACCGTCACGTCGCTCAGCTGCGAAGATCCGGCCACCTGCCCCGGTGACGTGGCGGATGACTTCGGCTCCGCAGGTGCCGATGGTCAGGTCACCTTCGGCGACTTCCTGTTCGCCCTCACCGTCCTCGGACCGTGCCCCGGCGGCACGCCCGGCTGCACCTTCGACATCGCTGATGACTTCGGTTCAGCGGGTGGTGATGGTCAGGTGAGCTTCGGCGACTTCTTGTTCGCCCTCACCGTGCTCGGCCCCTGCCCGTAAGACACATGCGTCCGCGTGATGCGGATGCCGTGATCCAACCATGAACAAAGGCCCGGAGGAAACTCCGGGCCTTTTCTTATGCTGAGGATTGTTCTGGTCAACCTGTCAGAGGTCGGGAGCGAACTTCGCCTGCCGAGCGGGTTTACTGCCACGGATCCTTCACGTGGCAAGGCCGCCCGGTCCGCACGATGAAGTCCTGGTGGTAGTCCTCTGCCTCGTAGAAGGTCTTGGCCTGCTCGATCTCGGTGACGATCGGCCGGTTGTACTCGCCTGAGGCGGCGAGTTCGCGCTTGACCATCTTGGCGATCTTGGCCTGTTCCTCATTGACGTACCAGATGCCCGAGCGGTACTCGGGGCCGATGTCCGGGCCTTGGCGGTTGAGCTGCGTCGGGTCGTGAAGCGTGAAGAACGCCTCCACAAGACGGCGATAGCTGATGCGGTTGGGGTCGAAGACCACCTTCACGGTCTCGGCGTGACCGGTGCCGCCACGGATGGTCTGCTGATACGTCGGATTCTCGAGGTGGCCCTGCATGAAGCCGCTGACGACGTCGATCACGCCCGGGCCGCGTTCGAGCTGGTGCTCCACGCCCCAGAAGCAGCCGCCAGCGAAGTACGCAACCTCGGTCTTCACGGGCTGGCTTCGCTCGGGAAGCTCTGAGCCCTTCTCGAAGAACTCCAGCGCGGCGCTGTTGACGCAATGCCGATCGTTCGTCGGTGGGGGCCCATCGTCGAAGACATGCCCGAGGTGCGCATCGCAGCGGGTACAGACGATTTCCGTTCTGGGCATCCACGCGATGGAATTGTCCGGCTTTATCCCTACATGGGCGGGGTCGTACGGCTGAAAGAAGCTGGGCCAGCCCGTGCCCGAGTCGAACTTGTGATCGCTTGAGAACAGCGGCAGCCCGCACACGATGCACGCGTAGAAGCCGTCCTTCTTGTTGTCGAGCAGTGGGCCGCAGAAGGCCGGCTCGGTGCCCGACTTCTGTGTGATTCGATACGCCTCTTCATCCAGCTTGGAGGCGAGTTCTGCCACACGCTCCCTGCTGAGGGGCGTGATGTCGTGGCCAGTCGAGCTGTAGCGGACTTCATCGCCCGAGGAGGCATCCGCAGCCACGGGCAGGTCACTGCCTGCTGCTGCCACCTGAAGCGAGAGGTACCCCCAGCCGCCCGCAACTGCGCTGGCGAGGAACAGGGCACACAGCTTGGTGGTCGACATCATCGGTGGAAGCTCCTGTGAGAGGCGTATCGCCAAGACGGTTGGCGCAGTGGTCGGGTGCAGCGTTCGGTTGAGCCAACGAGCCCCGCCGTTCGATTGTTCGCTGGTCCGTCGAGTTCAGCTTCGGCACCGCAGCCCCGCGGGTTGGGAATTCTCGGGCCCTCAGGCTGCACAGGGTGAAGCGGCCCAGATTATACGTACCTATCAGAATGCTAATATAAGGCCATGCAAATATTTTTCGCAGAATTGTCACACATTGCGTTGACGGTTGAAGGCATTCGGCGCAAACTCTGGGGAACCGGCGGGTTGCCGTCGGCGGAGGAGACAGAGGGCCGCGGTGCGCGGACCCCTGCGACATTCGAGATTCTCGACCGCCTTGCAGCACGGGCATGTGCCAGTGTGGGGGAGGTTGGGGTTGTCAGGTGTCGCGCAGTTCATTCGTCGTACAGAGGAGACAGACATGACCAAGACGATCGCAATCATGGCCCTCGCGGGTCTCGCCGGCGCTGCACACGCCGATCTCATCACCGCCTCCGCGTTCGGCCCCGCCGTCGCGCAGGTCCCCACCTACGAGACCAAGGCTCTGGGTGACGTGACCAACGCCGTGAACGGCGTGTTCAACGCGGGTGGCGGCGCCATCCTCAACGATGCCGCGCACACCCTCGGCACGTCTGAGGCCATGAACGCCGCTCTGCGTGCGACGACGATCTCGTCCACGGTTGTTACCGTCGGCACGACCCGCACCGTCACCATCGAGTGGAGCACCGATGGCGGTCTCGCGATGGTTGCCCCGGGCGATGGCCTTGGCGGTCTTCCGATCACCACGCTTTCGTTCGAGAACGGCAGCGCCAACGCTGGTGGCAACGGCATCGACGATCCCGACTTCGTCGCCTTCAACCACGCTGCAGATCCGATGAACCCCGGTACGTTCCTGGCCGACTTCGATCTCATCGCTGTCGGCGGCGGAACGATCTTCAGCGGCAGCTACTTCGTGAGCCTCAACGCACCGACGGAGGTCTCTGGTCGCACGTTCATCGGCGCCGGTGGAGCGGACCTCGCCAACTTCGCCATCGCGGGCGGCGTTGCAACGATCTCCTACGAGATCGTCCCCGCTCCCGCTTCGGCAGCCCTGCTCGGCCTCGGTGGCTTCGCCGCGGCTCGCCGTCGCCGCTGATTCTTCTCAGCGGACTCAGATCTCGCTCTCACTTGCAAGCCCCCGTCATGTATGGCGGGGGCTTGTGCTTTCTTGGCATTGCTATCCTGCGTCACCATGCACGCGGTCCAGCTGGAGAAGATCGACAAGCGATTCGACGCCGATTCGAGTGTCCTCAGAGGGCTCGATCTTGCTGTGGTGGAGGGGGAATTGCTGGCCCTGCTCGGGCCATCCGGCTGCGGCAAGTCGACGCTCCTCAGGCTTATCGCGGGGCTCGAAGCGCCGAACTCGGGCCGAATCCTGCTTCGCGGGCAGGATGCCACGCAGAGCCCGCCCGACGGGCGTGACGTCGCCATGGTCTTTCAGGGTGCCCCGCTGTACCCGCACTTGAGCGTGCGGGCCAATCTCGCGTTTGCCCTTCGGTGTGGCGCGGGTCGTGGGCGGGCGGGTCGTGCTGAGATCGAGCAGCGCGTGGCGGAGGCGTGTTCGGTGCTCGGCATCGGTGCATTGCTTGATCGGAGGCCTCACGAGCTCTCGGGCGGCCAACGGCACAGGGTCGCCCTCGCGAAGCTGTTCGTCCGGCGTGCAGGCGTCTGGCTCCTGGATGAGCCTCTGAGCGGTCTTGATCAAGAGGCGCGTCGGGAGGTTCGATCGGCGCTGGTCGAGCTGCACGGACACCTCAGGCCCACCGTGGTGCTTGTGACGCACGATATGGAAGATGCCCTGCACGCGGGGCATCGCGTGGCGGTCATGGATGGAGGCCGGATCGTTCAGGTGGGGACGCCCAGCGAACTTCTCGAACGGCCCGGCACGCTTGGTGTGGTCAGGGCATCCCGCCAGGGTGTGAACCTTTCCCTCGCCGGTGAGGTGAACAGCCGGGGCACGTGGCGGTGCACCGCGGCCGAGGGGCTTGAACTGCAGGGCTTTGTCGGCCTCAAGGAGCAACCAGCGACGCTGGTGTGCCCGCCAGGCTCGCTCAAGCTGGCCGAGAAGGGGACATCGGAGGCCGACTGGCCGGCAACCGTGCGATCGGTCCAGCCTTTGGCGGATCGGCAGCGGGTCATGCTCACGCCGGCGTCGTCGCCAGCGAGCCAGCAGCGTCCCAAGCTTGTGGAGCTGGACATCGACCGAGAGGCCTACCCCTCGCTTGCGGTGGGCGAGCAGGTCTGCGTGCGGGTGCTCAGCGACAGGGTTTTCCTCTTTGCGGTTGGAGGCGACGAACGGCGCCTCTGGCCGGCAGCTTTGGGGAGTGAGGGTCAGAAGCCCAGCGATTGACGCTTGGCGTCCCACTCTCGTTGTTCACGCTTGTTGTCGCTCTGAAGGTGGCCATCGCCGCCCGCTGCGAGGTCGTTGAGCGCGTTGACTTCCAGCCTGCTGAGGTGAACAGAGCCGACGTCGTAATCGCGCCATGCCTCCATGGTGATCGGCACGATGGGCTCGATGAGGTCATGCATCGCCTGCGCAAAGTCCTGGATTTCCTGCTGAGCGTGGGAGTCCATTCTGAGCGAGAGGAAGCGCAGCAGGTTGTGCAGATCGCACTTCCAGTACCACTCGGTGTACATGCTGACGGGCAGCGCCGTGCGCGCAAGTTCGCGGCTCACGCCGCGCTCGGTCAGTTCGAGGTACTTGGGATACAGGGCTTCGACATCGTCGAGGAGTGTGAGAAAGTCTTCTGCAGTGCGTGCCTCTCCGGAATCGGCGAGATCGAATGCGATGTCGCCGCCCTGACGGTTGGAGGTTGACTGCTTCCGCACGCCGTCGATCTGCGGTCTGTAGAAACGGTCAGGCAGAATGGAGTAGCGAGCCGAGTACTCATTGACGTTGGCGGTTCGATGCCTGATCCACTGGCGTGCCACGAAGATGGGCATCGCGATGTGGAACTTGAACTCGACCATTTCAAACGGCGTCGTATGCCTGTGCCGGAGCAGATAGCGGATGAGTCCTCGATCCTCGCTGACCTGCTTGGTGCCCTGGCCGTAGGAAACCCGTGCCGCCTGCACGATCGCGCTGTCTGCGGTCTGGCCGCTGGGGATGAGCCGTGGCATCGCATCGACAAGCGCGACAAATCCGTGCTCGTGGACGCGGATCTCCTGCCGAAGATCACCCTCCATAACGTCGACGAGGTCAGTCTCGCTCGGAACACGCTTCAGGGGTCCGAGCGAACCATGGGATGTGGGGGCCTGCGGCTGGGCGGGCTTGGTCTCGGCGATGGAATCGGAATCGGCCATGTGAGCAAAATAGCCCCTCTGACGAGCCGGTGCTCAGCGAGCTTCTCCGAGTGTGATCTCTAGCTCTGTGTGGGCCTGCCTGCGGCGAATTTTCAGGGGCACGGTCTCGCCGGGAGACCGACCGGAGAGCACCCGCACCAGTTCGTAGTAGTCGCGGGTGGGGCGGCCCGCCACGTGCGTGATGACATCACCCAGCCGCAGTCCTTCGGGCCGGCGTCCTGGAAAGCCAGTCACCTTCAGCCCCTCTCCGGTGCCCGCAGCGTCGATTCGCACGCCGAGAATGGCCATGCCCGGTTCGATCTCGGTGGGCACCTCCGGTAGGCCAATGGCCCATGACCGCAGGGCTGCGTCGGCTTGGCCCAAGTCCGTGAGCTTGAGCGAAGCGAGCAACGCGGAAACGCCGGAGGGATCCTCGCGATACGTCCCGGTATAGGCCGCGTAGAACGAAGGCAGAACACCCAGTTCATCCAGCCAGAGGAAGAGGGCCCGAGACTGGGCGTAGAACCGCAGCGGCTGATCGCGGAGAAGTCGCTGGCCAACGTCGCCCGTGAACAGTTCCAGCGGCACGAGGTTGTTGGTCACGGCGTGCCTGCGGATGAGGTTGGTTCTCCAGCAGGGCGCTGGGTGTCCTCGCTCGTCGACGGTTTCCACCAGCGCGGCGAGGCCTTCCTGGATCCACATCGGATGCCGCTGATGCCTTGCCTGCATGTCCCTCCAGTGGATCACATGAAAGAACTCGTGGCGGAGCGTGGCACCGAGGTCGGCTGCCCAGAGTTCCTTTGTGTCGTGGTCGTAGAAGCCGCCGATCTGCGAAGCCGCGTGCATGGGGCGCGCACCAAACGTGGCGATCTGCCACTTCTGAAAGTGCGCTGGCATGGGCAGGATGATGGACACCCAGGGTGTCAAGCCTGCCTCAGCCTCTTGAGCCGGCCCGGCCGGGTTGAACACACGTTCACGCGCCAGGTGAGTCACGGCATCGATCTCAAGCTGTGCATCCCGAAGTGACTCTGGAGTGAAACCAGATGCAAAAAGCAGCCGTTGCTCATCGTCACGTTCGTGGATGTAGCCGCGGCCGAACATCGTGAGAAGTCGATCGGCCTGAGCCTCGGCACGCGCATCAAGGACCTCGGGCCAGCGGTCCACGAGCTGCCTGAATGAAGGCAAGTCGCGCAGAGGCGCGAGATGCGGATCCTGCTCAAGTTGGAAGCGGTCGGCGAAGCCGAGCTCCACAGCCTTCAGCACGGACGACATGGCGCCTAGCAGTTCCTCCTCGCTTTGAGCCATCGCCGCGAGCACACAGGCAAGGTTGTAGTGGGGCACCGAGCTCTGTGGCGATGCCTCAATCTGTGCCTTGAGCAGGCTCCGTGCCCGTTCAAACTGGCCTGCCTCAAATGCCTCGATGGCGGCATTCTCAAGCGATGCAGGATCGAGGTCATCGGGATCCGTTCCGATGGGGGCAGTGACGTCGGCAACCTGGGCGTTGCTCGCAGCCGACGTCGCCACGCCGAGATCGCTTGCTGCCGGTGCCGGCGGGGTTTGCGGCAGGGCGAAGACCGCGGCGGTCAGAAGGCCGACAACGACGATCGAACTTGTCATGTTCATCAACGGCAAGGCCGGGCGAGCACATCGAAGCAACGCCGCCTCCAGCGTTTGCTCACATCGCTTCGTACAGGCCAAGTGCGAACCATTGATCATCGTCGGTCCAGTGCTTGATGGGGCGGAGGCCTGTCTCAGATGCTTCCGAATCGAACTGATCGGTCGTGAACTTGTGTGAATTCTCCGTGTGCATCCGCTCGCCCTCGGCGAACTCAAACACCTCGTCCTCGATCGTGACTGTTTGTGCGCGTTGGCTTACCAGATGCATCTCGATGCGGGAGCGATCCTCCACCCACGGTGCGTCGTGCGCAAAGCCGTCGATATCGAACGTGCCGCCGAGTTGGTCGTTAATACGTTGCAGTAGATTCAGATTGAAGGACGCTGTGACGCCGCTGCTGTCGTTGTATGCGGCCAGCATCGGGGGTGGATCCTTGACGAGGTCGTAGCCGATGAGGACGCGGCCACCCGGGCGCGCATAGCGACCGAACTGCTTGAGCAGTTCAAGCCTCTGCGGCATCTCGAGGTTGCCGATGGTCGAGCCGGGGAAGAAGACAACTCGTCTGTGGGCAAACGGCAGCGCGGTGGGCTCGGCGGTGAAGTCCGCACACACCGGATGGACGCGTACGTGGCGGTGGTTCTGGGCCACCATCCGAGCGCCGGGCTCGACAGCGGTCTGCGAGATCTCGATCGGAACGAACGCTTCAGGCTCGTCCAGCCATCCGAGCAGCATGTCCGCCTTCTCGCACGAGCCGGCCCCGGGTTCGATCAAAGTGGCGCGTGGGCCGAGTGTTGCTGCGATGTCGTCGTGGTGTGATTCGAAGATGGAGCGCTCGACGCGGGTCGGGTAGTACTCGGGGACCTCGGTAATCTCGTCGAAGATCTCGCTGCCACGCTCGTCATAGAGGTGCTTGGCCGGTACTGCCTTGGCGGGCCTGCGGAGACCCGTGAGAACATCTTCGCGGAAGGTGTCCTCGATTTCCTTGGCGTTGATGACGGTCGGCTCAAGATTGTCGGGAACGGCGGGTGTTGATGTCACAGGATGCTCCGAGCCAGTCGCAGGCCGGAGCACTGCCATTGATCCGAGGGATGGAGAAAGTTTCGGTACGTCAGCCGAAGGTGATCGCGGTGCGTCAGACACGAACCACCGCGCAAGACGAACGTGCCGCACATGAATTTGCCGTTGTACTCGCCGATTGCCCCGGGTGGCCGCTCATAGCCCGGATAGGGCTCGTGCGCCGAACCCGTCCACTCCCACACATCGCCGAACCACTGCTGATGCGCTGCATCCGCTGGAGGAAGCGCCTCAAAGCGCATGCGATCGACGGTGTTGTCATGCTCTGCAGGAGAGTCGGCGTGCGCACGAGCCGCGACTTCCCACTCGGCTTCGGTCGGGAGTCGTGCGCCCGCCCAGCGGGCGAATGCGTCGGCCTCAAAGAACGACAGGTGGCTGACGGGTGCGTTCGGCTCATGGCTGTCGCGCCCGCGAAGCATGAACTCCGACCAATGTCCGCCCTCGCGCCTCCAGTACAACGGATGTCCAGGGGTTGACTGAGCCCATGACCAGCCGGCATCGAGCCAGAGCTCATGCCGTCCGTAGCCGTCGTCTTCCACGAACTCCGCGAACGCGCTGTTGGTGACCGGGCGGCTTGCGATCTCGAAGCCTTCAATGAACCGCCGGTGTCTTGGGCCTTCGTTGTCGTAGGCGAAGCCGTCGCCATCGTGTCCGATCTCATGTATGTCGGGCTCGAAGCGCAGCCACTGAGGGTTATGCCCGCGTCGGCAGGATGGATCAGATGTTGCGTGCACATCGCTTGCAGCAAACTGAAGAAAGCTCGGCTCAAGCGGATTCATGCTGAAGAGCAACTTGATGTCCGTGAGCAGAAGTTCCTGGTGCTGCTGCTCATGGTGGAGGCCGAGTTCGATGGTGGTGAGAATCTCGGTGGCTTGTGCGTGGTTGTCGAGCCGTCCGAGCAGGTCGCGCACGTGGTCATCCACAACATCCCGATACGCCATCACTTCGCCGAGGCCCGGCCGCGACAGCACGCCCCGCATCTGTCGGGGGTGCTGCGATCCGACTGTGTTGTAATAGGAATTGAACAGTCGTTCGAAATCGGCGCTGAACGCCGGGTGTTCCTCGGTAAACGCTCTCAGCACGAATCTCTCGAAGAACCATGTGGTATGTGCAAGATGCCACTTGGTCGGACTTGCGCAGGGAGCTGCCTGGACACTCATGTCCTCAGCGGTCAACGGCTCGCAGAGCTTGAGGGTAAACCCTCGAACATGGTCGTAACGCGAGAGCAACTGCTCGGGCGTTGCCGTGCAGGCTGCGGTGCGTTGTTGAGCCATAGCTCAGCTCTTTCTCAAAGCAGCGTGGAATCCACCAGCAAGACGTTCAGATCATGCTAGCGGAGAAACACTGTCACGTCGAACATACTCCACGCAGCGCTATTTCTTGAGTCCGGCGGGGGTAAGCCAGCGTTCGAGCATGTCGAAGAGAAGTTGTACGACGATGGCCATGATGGCAGCGGGTATCGCGCCTTCGAGGATCAGGGCGGTGTTGTTCTGTGTCATCCCCGTGAAGATGGGCTGGCCATACCCGCCAGCACTGATGAAACCGCCGAGGGTGGCGGTGCCGACGTTGATGACCGCTGCGGTCTTGATGCCCGCCAGAATGGTGCCGCGTGCAAGAGGCAGTTCGACGACGCGGAGGCGCTCAAGGTTGCCGAGGCCAATCGCGTCAGCAGATTCGATGAGATCCCGGGGAATCTCGGTGAGGCCTGCATGTGTGTTTCGCACGATGGGAAGCAGTGAGTAGAGAATGAGTGCGACGATGGCGGTGGGTGCTCCGATGCCGAGCGGGCCGATCAGCAGCACCAGCAGCGCCAGTGAGGGAACGGTCTGCAGCACGCCGGTGGCTGCGAGCACGGGGCCGGCGAGCGTTGCCGAGCGGGCCGTCAACACGCCAAGTGGAAGTGCCAAAGCAAGGGCGATGGCCATGGAGACACTCACCAGCAGAAGATGCTCGAGAGTTCGTGCGAGCAGTCGTTGGCTGAAGGTAAGCGAGCGGGCCTCTGAAGTAAGCGAGAAGAGGTCGCGGATCGCTGTGGCCGCGACGCTTTCGGGCGGTTGCCGCGGCGCATCGTCGGTGCCGAGTTCGGCTGCACGATTGAGCGCTTGCATTGTCGAGGCGTCAAGTGCGCCCTCCATGCGCAGCATCGCCTCGAGTGCACCCGGTGCCCCTTCAGTAAGATCGATTCGATACAACAACACTGCGTCGTACCGCGGGAAGTACGAAAGATCGTCTTCCAGGATGGCGAGATCCATCGCAGCGATCTGCGCATCGGTCGAGTAAAGATCGGTGACGTCGATGGTCTCCGATGCAAGGGCAGCGTAAGCCAGTGCGTGCTCGATGCCTCGGGCCCGCTGGGGCAGGTTGTATCTGTTACGAAGCCCGGGCCACCCATCGCCTCGATTCATGAACTCGGTCGAGAACGCAAGCTCGAGTTCGGGGTGTGCCGCCAGATCACTGATCCGCTCAATGTCCAGTTCACGCGCCGCCTGTGAAGACATGCCGATCGCGTAGGTGTTGTTGAATCCGAGCGGCCTTGAGATCGCAAGGCCTCGGGCAGCAAGGGCAGCCTGGAGTTGCTCTTCGGTTACGATGTTCAACTCGCTGAGAAGCTCACGCTTGAGTGTTCCGGTGTACTCCGGATAGACGTCGATCTCTCCGGCCTGCAGCGCGGCAAATGCGATCGAAGAGCCTGCGAAAGATTTCACATCGGCCCGGGCGCCGGTGGTCGCAGCCAGTTGAGCGATCATCTGGCCCAGAATGGCCGACTCCGTGAAACTCTTCGTTCCGACGCGTATCCGTTCGTCCGTTTCCTGCGCGGGTGCAGCGGCGGCGAAGACGGCAAGGCAAAGCGTGCCGACGACCCGTAGTGCCCATGCGTACATCACTCAGCCTCCGCGAGCAGAGAGGCGACGCGGCGTGTCTGAGCGGCAATGAAGCCTGCTGCGAAGTCGGATACCGGCTGTGCGTGCAACGCCAGGAACGACCCCCGCTGTTCGATCGAGCCCTCTCTCATGAGCACGATGTTGTGAGGAGCGAGTGTCGCGGCCTCGGCAAGGTCATGTGTGACAAGCACGACCGTCTGGCGAAGCTCCTCAAACAGCACGACAAGTTCGTCCTGCAATGTGCTTCGAATGACGGGATCGAGGGCGCCGAGCGGTTCATCGAGCAACAGCACGTCTGGCTCCAGCACCAGAGCGCGACTCAGCGCTACACGCTGGCGTTGTCCTCCCGAGAGCTGCGCGGGGTATCGATCGAGTTCGTCGGCCGTGAGGTGCATCAGGTCCGCCAGGGCATCGAGTCGGCTCTTGATGCGGTTACGCGACCAGCCGGCGCGTTGCGCGGGCAGGGCTATGTTGCGCCGCCCGGTCATATGCGGAAAGAGGCCGCCCGACTGGATGGCGTAGCCGATGCGAGGCCGGATAGACCGCAGGTTGTCCGGCATCATTGGCAGGCCATCAAAGCTGACGGTGCCCGCATCTGGCTCGATGAGCCCGATCATCATGCGGAGCAATGTCGACTTGCCGCAGCCGCTCGGGCCGATCAACGCTGTGACGCTGCCTGCGGGGAGGTCGAGGCAGACGTCGGTGATCGCGGGGACGTTGTCAAACGTCTTCGTCACGTTCTCGAGGCAAATCATGCGAGCCTGACCTCATCCTGGGTTGGGAGCATCTGGCCACGCACAGCCAGAGGGTACCCCGGACGCGGCACTGATGCCGGCGTTCGATACGATGCCCGCATGGAAGTGCCCAGACCCACGTCGCCCTCGAAGAAGCCCCGCGAGAGTGGCCGCATCGCGCGACTGCTCGCAGTTGTTGAATGGCTCGGCAATCTGTTGCCGCACCCGGTCTCGCTGTTTGCGCTCTTTGCTCTTGGAGTCGTCATTCTCTCGGCAATCTGTTCGGCGCTGGGGCTGCGGGTCGAGGATCCCAGGCCGGGCCGGGGCGGGGAGTTCTTCGAGGTCCAGAGCCTGCTGACGGGTGAGGGCATCCGCTGGATGAGCGAGAGCCTCGTGACAAACTTCACCGGCTTTGTGCCGCTGGGCACGGTGCTCGTGGCGCTGCTGGGAGTCGGGGTCGCTGAACGTGCGGGCTTGCTGACGACAGCGGTGCGAGCCCTGGTGCTCGGAGCGCCGAAGAATCTCGTCACGGTCGTCATCGTGTTCGCGGGTGTGGTCAGCAACACAGCCAGCGAGATGGGGTACGTCGTCCTCATTCCGCTGGCCATGGCAATCTATCACTCGCTCGGCCGCCATCCTCTCGCGGGCATGGCCGCAGCCTTCGCGGGCGTCTCGGGTGGCTACTCAGCAAACCTGCTGATTGGCACGGTGGACCCGCTGCTCGCGGGCATCACGCAGGAGGCTGCGAGGTTGATTGATCCGGAGTATGAAGTGCACCCTGCGGTGAACTGGTACTTCATGATCGCAAGCACGTTTCTGATCACCGGTGTCGGGTGGTTCGTCACCGCCAGAATCGTCGAGCCGCGGCTGGGGGTCTACGACGAACGTGAGGCGAGCGAAGACCTCGGTGAGCGTGCAGCCATGGAGCCGGTCAGCCGCAAGGAATGGAAGGGCCTGCTGTACGCCGGGCTCAGCGTATTGGTGGTCAGTCTCGGCATCGTCGTCGTTGCCGGTCCGACGTTCCCCGGGTCAAACTTCTTTGACTGGCTTCCTGGGTGGGGCGTGCTGCGCAACCCCGATCCGGCGGCAACAGGTCCAGAGGCGTTTCGGCCTCTTCTCAGAAGCGTCGTCACGATCATCCTCGTCTTCTTCGTGGTGCCGGGCTTCGTGTATGGCCGGGTCGTGGGCACGATGAAGAACGACCGAGATATCATCGACGCCATGGCCGAAGCGATGCGAAGCATGGGGCTCTACATCGTTCTGGTGTTCTTTGCGGCTCAGTTCGTCGCATTCTTCGGTTACTCAGGGCTTGGGCGGATCCTCGCTGTGCTCGGGGCAGAAACGCTCGTCGCGCTGAATCTTGATAACCCGCTCGTGTTCATTCCCTTCATCCTGATGTGCTGCGTGGTCAACCTGATGCTCGGTTCGGCCAGTGCGCAGTGGGCTGTTACGGCACCGATCTTCGTGCCGATGCTCATGAAGATTGGCTACAGCCCAGAGGTGATTCAGGCCGCTTATCGCATCGGTGACTCGACCACCAATATCATCACGCCCATGATGAGCTACTTCGGGCTGATTCTGGCCGTCGCAACGAGATACAAGCGTGACCTCGGCATCGGCACGATGATCGCAACCATGCTTCCCTACTCGATCGCCTTTCTGATCGGCTGGGTCATCCTGTTCTACGTCTGGGTCTTCGCGCTGGGCCTGCCCGTCGGCCCCGGAGCTCCGACCTTGTACGAGCCCGCAGCGGCTCTGTAACCCGCCAGTTGCCGGCACACTGCGCGGGTCAGTGCGTTCGTCCGTCCGCGGGAATGTCTCGTCCGTGGGGATCTCTTTCCGGACCGGAGGGCGGCACGACGTCAACATGCTCAAGCTGTTCAGCCGGGGCATGAACGTGATCTGCTGCAAGCCCAGCTTGATCGACGAGGTAGGTCTCCCACAAGCGATGCCGACGGACGACATCGCCCGCGATGGCTCGGCCTTGTTCGGTCAGGACCACGTGCTGGCCTTGGTACTCGACATGTCCGGCCTTCGTGGTTTGGGCGAGCGCGAAATCGACCGGCTGACCAGCGAGCAGCGTCTTCAGGGTGTCGACGGTCGTACCTTGAGCGCCCGTTTCTGTGGCCCGAAAGAGCGCGGCGAGAAGATCATCGATGGCGACACGCTGCGAGAGCTGTCGACGTCGAAGCAGGCGCGTGATGACGCCATGTCTTGGGCTGGCAACGATCGCAAGCCCGAGAAGCCCACCCGCGACGACCGTCATAGAGCCCGCAGCATTCACCGCGTCCAGGCCGAAGAGGCCCGGCACCAGCGTTGCCGCGGCATAGCCGCCGAGCCCGGAGAGCAGGGCGAAGATGACGCTCCATGCAATCTGCGTGACCAGTCGGTCCGTCATCAGGCGGGCCGTGGCGGCGGGGCAGACAAGCATCGCGATGACGAGGATCGAGCCGACCGCTTCAAAGCTGGCGACGGTCGCGGCAGCAACGAGCACCATGAGCAGGTAGTGCATGAGCGTTGCATTGAACCCTTGTGACGTCGCAAGAGCCGGGTCGAACGCCGCAATCCGAAGCTCCTTAAAGAAAATGCCGACGAACGCAAACGTGGCCAGCACCATCGCACCGAGTGTGACAATCTGCCTCGGCAATGCATCGAGCGTGGCTCGCTGAAACAGCTCGCCGAGCGTCTGCGGCGCATCAAACCAGACGAGCGTCTCGAGCTGGCCGTGAAGCACACAGTCGGCATCGAGATCGACATGGCGTACCGAGGCTCGCTCGATGAGCAGGACGCCGAGGGCAAAGAGAATGCTGAATACGACACCCATGGCAGCGCCGGGTTCAACGCGTCCAAGACGCTTGACGAGTTCGACGAGCACGACGGTCAAGATGCCTGCACTTGCCGCACCGAGGAACATGGCCAGCGGATGGCGTGTTGAAACGATCAGGAAAGCGATGACCAGACCCGGCAGCACGCTGTGACTGATCGCGTCGCCCATCAGGCTCAGTCGGCGCAGCACAAGAAAGTTGCCGAGAAGGCCACAGCTTACCGCGGCGAGAGTGCCGGCAAGCATCGGGAACAGATCAAGCCCGATATCGAACCCTGTAAACGCGAGGCAGGCAACTGTCATATCTGCCTCCGTTCATCTTCCGGCGGAGTGATGGCGCGCCTCCCAAGGTTCCGCTCGAGTTCGTGGACCAGTTCGCTGCTCAAGACGTGTTCCACCTGATCGACCGACCAGTCCACATGGCTTGGAGCGATGTCGGCGTGCGTGACGAGGTACTGCTCCCACAGCGCGTGATTGCGTGCCACGCGCCTGCCACGCTCGATCCCCGCGGGAGTCACCCGCAGGGCGCGGTGGCTATCCGTTCTGATCATGCCGGCCCGAACAAGTGCCAGGATGACGACACTGCGAAACGGCCCCGACCAACCTCGGAGAGCGGCCAGACGCTGGACATCGGTGTGAACGAGCCGCGCCGTCGAGAGTTCGTGTGCGTGTTCGAGGAGGTGATCCCCAGCGGTGCGTAGCCTGAGCCGCAGACGCCTCAGGCTGGAAGCGATGACGCCCCGCTCTGGCGCGGCCAACAGACTGATGACGAACAGCGCGCCGGAGGTCAGCACGATGACGGCACCTGCCGGCTTGCGCGGCAAAAGGGCGGAAACGGCTGAGCCGAGATAGCCGCTCGATGCACCGATGATGCCCGCGATGACGATCAGCAGCCAAAGTCGTTCCGTCCAGAAACGTGCTGCGACCGGCGGGATGATGAGCATCGCCACCACGAGGATCAACCCAACCGCCTGAAGCCCCGCCACCGTGATGAGAACCACTAGGCCCATCATGATGAGATCGATCAGGCCGACGGGCCAGCCATCAACCCTCGCAAACGTGTCATTGAAACACACGATCGCAAACTCTTTGAGAAAGAGCAGCGCCGATACGACCGCAAGCAGCGCAATGCCGCCCATGAGCATGACATCTGAAGGCTGCATAGCAGCGGCCTGCCCGTAGATGAACGTCTTCAGTCCCGCCGAACCGGTCGCGGCGTTGGCCTGGATGTAACTCAGGCCCACGATCCCCGCGCCGAAGAACACACTGAGCACGACTCCTATCGCCGCGTCCTCATGCAGCCTCGAGTGCCGAAGCATTCCTTGAATGCACACCACGCCAAGCACACCCGTTCCTGCCGCGCCGACGAGAAGAACCCCGAGCGAGCGGCCCTCGAGGCCCATTGCGCCGGCAAGAAGAAAGGCCAGAACGATACCGGGAAGTGTCGCATGGCTGACCGCATCGGCCATCAGCGACCGCTTTCGTAGCAGCGCAAAGACCCCGATCACGCCCGCTGCAAGACCGAGAAGGGTCGTGCCACCGATCACGAGGTTGGTGTTGAAGCCGGACTGAAGCGTCAGTGTTTCGGCAATCTCTCCGAAACTCGGTCCCTGCTCCGGAAGGAGCGCTGAGGATGACGCGGCAAGAGAATCATGCTCGACTCTGGCGTAGGCCACGGTTCACCGTTCTCCAGCAGCAGCACGGGCAACGGCCTCGGCTGCCTCCGAAAGCAGCGTGAGCCGTCCGCCGTAGGTCTTGTGCAGATTCCGCTGCGTGAAGACCTCCGAAACGGGGCCGGCGGCGACGATCCTCATGTTGAGGAGCATGACATCGTCGAAGTACTCGCGCACCGTCTGCAGATCGTGATGCACCACAACAACCGACTTGCCGGCCGCCTTCATCTGTCGCAGCACCTCGATGATCGCCCGCTCGGTCGCCGCGTCGACGCCCGCGAACGGCTCATCCATGAAGTACAGATCGGCTTCCTGCGCAAGCGCCCGGGCAAGGAACACACGCTGCTGCTGACCGCCCGAGAGTTGGCTGATCTGCCTTGCCGCAAAGTCGCTCATGCCAACCTGAGCAAGGCAGGCCATGGCTGCTTCCTTGTGGCTACGCGTAACCGGTCGACACCAGCCGATACGCCGATACCGGCCCATGCAGACAACATCAAGCGCCGATACCGGAAAGTCCCAGTCAACGCTCTCCCGCTGGGGCACGTAGCCCACGCGGGACCGAACCCTCCGATACGGCTGGCCCCAGAACTCGACCTGGCCCGATGCGCGAGGAACAAGCCCGAGACACGCCTTCAGAAGCGTGCTCTTGCCAGCGCCATTCGGCCCCACAATGGCGGTCAGCCGGTTGGGCGCGGCGTCGTAGTCAACATCCCACAAAACAGGCTTTCGCTGGTAGGCGACGGTCATCGCATGGATTGACAGCGGGCTCTCGGCAGAGTGCTCGGGCCGCGAAGCCAAACCCTCGTCGTCTACGCGTTTCTGAGATGGGCCGAACACCGCTGCCATCAGCGTGCACGTTCTCCACGCAGGCCCTTCTCGGGCGCCTCGCCTCCAAGGGCTCGCGCAATGGTTGTCACGTTGTGATCGATCATGCCGATGTAGGTGCCTTCGTACGTCCCGGCATCACCCATCGCATCTGAGTAGAGTTCGCCGCCGATGGTGACGATGTGCCCTCGAGCACCGGCGCCCGTGATGAGCGCCTGGATGTTGCGGTCCGAAACGGTGGACTCGACAAAAACAGCCTTGATATCGCGCTCAACCAGAAGATCAACGAGCCTCTCGATGTCCCGCACGCCTGCCTCGGACTCAGTCGATATGCCCTGTATGCCCACGACTTCGTAGCCGAACCGCTTACCGAAGTAGTTGAATGCGTCGTGCGCGGTCACGAGCACACGCTGCCTCGGCGGCACACTTGCAAGCACGCGATCGGCGTACGCAATCAACTCAGCAATCTTGCTTTGGTAGGCGCGAGCGTTTGCGGCGTACACCGCCGAACCATCAGGGTCGTGCTCCGAGAGTTTGTCCCTCACAACGTCGATCGTCTTGGCCCACGCATCAGGATCCATCCAGACGTGCGGATCGTACAGCCCCTCGAACTCCTCCGGCTCCATGAGGTACTGCTCATCGAGGAGTTCCGTCACAGCAAAGACCTTCTTGCCGCTGGTTGCTGCGCGGATCAACGCGTCTGTCATCTTGCCCTCGAGCAGCAGCCCGTTGTAGAAGATCACGTCGGCTCGCATCAGTCGTGCGACGTCCGAACGCGTCGGCTTGTAAAGGTGGGGGTCAACGCCGGTCCCCATCAGACCGATGACTTCGGCTCGGTCGCCCGCCACGTTTCGGACCACGTCTTCCACCATGCCGATGGTGGTCACAATGGTGTACTTCTCATCGGCCGCTTGGGCGGGGGATGACATGCCAAGCGCCGAGACCAGAATGACGCAAAGACTCAGCAACGCGTTCTTCATGAAATCGACTCCTTGTGAGGGTCGGGGCCGAGCCCATGTCCTCAAGTCAGACAGTATGCCCCTGCTCCATCATGGAGTTTGGCACGTCAAACACTTTTGTGTGACAAGGGGGTTTCTTGTGCCGGCGGGCAGCCCCGGGGCCGGCTGATCGCGGGGGCTGATCTTCTCTCGGGGCGCGGGGGGCGTGCTCAGCGCGGTGCGATGTCGACGTACACCTTGCTCGCCGCCGCGAACGAGAGGCTCACCGGGGGTTTCCGCAGCGCCCGCAGCCGGATGGACTCCGCCGCCGGTGTTACTTCTTCGACGCAGATGCGTGTGCCCGGACGCAGGCCGTGCGACGCCGCGAACGCCAGAAAAGCGGGGTCCTGATCGGTGATGCGTGCGACGGTTCCCCGATCGCCCTCGGCGAGTTCAGTAAGCGGTGTCTGCTCGGGATGGGCGAGTTTGCCACTGGCATCAGGAATCGGATCGCCGTGCGGGTCGATCTCGGGGTGTCCCAGGAACGCATCGAGGCGGTCGAGCACCTTGGCGGACATCGCGTGCTCCAGGCGGTGTGCTTCCTCGTGCACCTCGGCCCAGTCAAAGCCAAGCGTCTCGACCAGAAAGACCTCGATCAATCGATGCCGGCGAATCATGTCGATCGCCAGCCGGCGGCCCTTGGGCGAGAGTTGTATCCCGGCGTATCGCTCGGCATGCGCCAGCCCTGCATCCCGCAGTTTCCTGACCATCGCTGTGACGCTGCCCTTGGTCACGCCGAGCGTCGCCGCCAGACGGGCCACCGTCGCCTCGCCCGTCGGCGAATCCTGCTGCAGCAGGTAGATTGCCTTCACATAGTCTTCGACGGTTGACGTGGCCATCGCAAGAAGACTAGCACAAGGATCAGCGGGTCGGTTCGAGCGTGCCTGACTCGCCCTCGGCCTTCGTCGAAGAGCCCCGGGCTGCGGTCACAGCGTTGGGTCAGCCCCGATCGGGACTTACCGGCGTGCCCCGGCCGCGGGAAGTGGCGTCAGCTTGGCATTCGCCGAGCCAATCGGGGCGCTGATGCTGATCTTGAGCGAGAAGCCGTCTTCGGGAATGTACGAAGTGGTGTTGAAGGTGTCTGTCGCGTTGGTGATCTTGCACCGAAACACGCTCACCGGCACGCCGCTGGACTTGCGGTCATCGGTACGCCGAATCTCCACAGAGCACGGCGTCACCGTCCAGTCCTTGAACCCGAACGTGTGGATCGTCCGCTGCGTCTGCTCACCCTCCGCCAGTGGGAGTGGTGCCAGGATCCAGAAATCCGTCATGTAGTGCGGCCCCGCGACCAGATCGCCCTCGGTAAGCGGAACTTGCTGTTCAAGCCCATTGCTGGACCGCGCAACGAGCGTGCCGTCCTTGATGAAGTACTCGGCTGAAGGTGAATCCCCCTCGAGCGGTCGATAGGTCGCGGAGACAAAGCCGCGGTCAGCGTCGAGAATGTAGACACTCTCTGCAGCCGGCTGATCCTGCGGCGCCTTGGTGAGCTTGGCCTCGATGCGATACCCACCGCCGGCGAGCCGTTCGACGCGGAACGTCTCATCGCCGAGCGTTCTTCCGAAATACTTGAGCTCGTAACGCCCTTCCTTGACAATTGCCGCTGGCCCGGCGTTCTCAACGGGTGACATGGACGCGGGCCCAGTCTGGGACCGGGCAGCCGGGACACCCGGCCCGAGGAGCAGAACAACGCTGAGAAATGGCAGGAGGAAACTACGCATTGGGGCATGGTTCGTCGCGGTCGTGTTTAGGTTTCAGCCCAAGTCGAGGCGCGGCACCTTTGCACGCCGTCCTCTGCCCAAACTCGATCCAGGCCCGGAGGACGCCTCTCTGCCAGCCTTGCCACGAGGTGGTGTGACACTTCCGGACCTCGCCGTCATGCACTGCGGGTGAACGAACGAGGAAACGGCCCGCCACGGGGCCGGCCAGCGTGTCAGTCACACGCCTCGTAGCATCGCCTCGATGCTGCCATGCAGCAAGGAGGCTTGCGCATCATGATTGATCCCGTCACCACGTCGCAGCGGCTGGAAAGACTGCTCGAACAGGAACTCGACCTTGCCGGCGAGAAGGACTGGCTCGACGCAGAGCGGCACCTGAGGGCAGCATGCCACCAAGCCTCCACGAGCAACGGCCCAAACGCCGCGAGTGATCTCGGCCAGGCTCAGCAGTGGCTGCGCACCCAGCCCACCCGCAAAATCATGCGGGCTGTCCAGTTGCTCACCATGCGATTCCACCTCCGCAACAAGTCGGAGCAACTCGCGATCGCAGCCATCAATCGCCAGCGAGAGGAAAGCGCGACGGCCGATCAGCCGAGGTCAGAGTCGATCGATCAGGCGATCCACCTGCTTGCTGGCCGCGGCATGACCGGCGAGCAGATGATCTCGCTGCTCGGACGCCTCGACATTCAGCCAACGCTGACCGCACATCCAACAGAGGCCCGCCGAAGGGCGATCCTGCGAAACCAGCGTGAGCTTGCAAGGCTGGTCAGTCGAGCATCGGCTGTCGCCATGACGCCCCGCGACCGGGAGGAGAATGAACAAGCGCTGAGGCGTGTTCTCCTCAAGCTCGCCATGACGGATGAAGTCCGGTCAGAGCGCCTTGACCCGCTCGACGAGGCGCGGAATGGCATGCACTTCCTTACGTCGTCCATCTGGCAGACCGTTCCGCGCCTGTATCGCGACATCACGCGTGCTCTTGAGAACCGTTGCG
>CAZSBR010000001.1:0-21422 GCA_964605165.1 uncultured Phycisphaeraceae bacterium | reverse complement strand
TCCGCCATGTTCAGCGTGAGCCATACCGCGTGCGGATCATGCAGATCAGGGATCGTCTCCGCCGCGCCGCCACGGATCCCACCGCCTACGACGGAAGGACGTTCCTCGAAGACCTCCGGCTCATTGCTGATTCGCTTGAGCGAACCGGGCTGGCGAGGCTTTCACAGTCGGGTCGACTCCACGAGTTGATTCTCCGCGTGCGCACGTTCGGGCTGCATGTGGCTTCGATGGATATTCGCCAGCACAGCGGCGTGCATGAAGAAGCTGTCAGTGAACTGCTCTCGATCAGTGGTGCATGCGATGACTACCAAGCGCTCGACGAACAGGCCAGGCTCGAGGTGCTGCGACGTGAGCTTGCCTCCCCCAGGCCCCTCGCGCCGCTCCATGCGCGGTTGAGCGAAACGTGCCGACTGGTTCTCGATCCGATGCGCGTTGCGGCCGAGGCCATCGAGTGTGCTCCCGACTCCATTGGGACCTACATCGTGAGCATGACGCACGAAGTGAGCGACATGCTCGAGGTGCTTCTGCTCGCACGCGAGGTCGGTTTGTACCAGCCGGCCACTAAGTCCGCCAGCGGCGTGCATGGGATCGATGTAGCGCCACTGTTCGAAACAACCGACGACCTCGAACGAGCAGCGAGCCTCCTCAAGGCGCTGTTGGCCGAGCCGTTGTATCGGCGCCATCTTGAGGCCAGGGGCAATCTTCAGGAAGTCATGCTGGGCTATTCCGACTCGAACAAGGACGGCGGGTACTGGATCGCAAACTGGCTGCTGCACCGCTCGCAGCGGGAACTCTCTCGGGTCGCTCACGATGCCGGTGTGCACGTCAGGTTGTTTCATGGCCGCGGGGGCACCATTGGGCGAGGTGGCGGGCGAGCGAACCAGGCGATTCTCGCTGCGCCTGCAGAGAGCCGCACAGGAAGAATCAGATTCACCGAGCAGGGCGAGGTGATCTCCTTCCGATACGCGCTGCCGGACATCGCTCACCGACACCTAGAGCAGATTCTCCATGCAATGCTGCTCGCGACGCACGGTGGACCAGCGGAGCAGAACCCCGAGCCCGAAGGCGCCTCAGGGGTGATGGACGTCATCGCACAGGCCTCGCGCGACGCCTACAGAGCGCTCATCGATCATCCGGACTTTTGGTCCTGGTATTCGACCTCGACGCCCGTGTTGCACATCGCGGGCCTGCCGCTGGCTTCGAGGCCCGTGCTCCGGTCTCCCGGGTCCGCCGACTTCGACAGGCTGCGGGCAATTCCCTGGGGCTTTGCGTGGACGCAGATCCGTGCCGCCGTCCCCGGTTGGTTCGGCGCCGGCACGGGTATTCGACACGCGCTGGACACGGGCAAGGTCGACATGCCCACGCTCCAGCGGTGGTTTCGCGACTGGCCATTCTTTCGTGCGGTGATCGACAACGCCGAGCAGGAACTCGCGCGGGCACGCATGCCGATCGCAAGGCTCTATGCCCAGGCCGGCGGCGGCGACTGCGGGGTCTTCCAGACCATCGAGCAGGAGTATGACCGAACCCAAAGGTGCATTCTGGAGATCACCGAGTCCGATCGACTCATCGATCGCAAGCCGGTGATTCGTGACCTCATCGAGCACCGTAACCCCGATACGGATGCGCTGAACCTCTGTCAGATCGAGTTGATGCGCCGGGCGAGAGAACAGCCAGCAGACGCCGAGGATGCCGACCTCCTCGCTGCGCTGCTGGGCAGTCTCAACGGCATTGCTGCTGCCATGCAGAGCACCGGATGAAATGGAGCGGCTCGGTTTCGGGCTCTGCAGACGGGCAACTGTGCGGACGCTGCAGCCCGGGTACTGTTCCCGCAGACACACACGGAGGCGGCTGGGCTTGTAGGGCCACCGCAAGACCTCGCCCAAGGACCGGGTTCTTCCTATGCCCACGCTGCTGACGGCCCGCAATCTGAGCAAGGCTTATCCCGCCAAGCATCTCTTCGAAGGTGTCTCGATGCACATCGCGGATGGCGAACGCATCGGTCTCATCGGTCCCAACGGCAGCGGCAAGTCAACGCTGATGAAAATGCTCGCAGGCGCTCTGCTCCCTGATGCGGGTGAAATCATCAAGGCTCGCTCGGTGCGTGCTGCCTACGTCGGGCAGGACGATCGCTTCCCCAGCGACGCAACGCCGCTCTCCGTCGTGACCGACGGACTTGAAGGCGGGATGGAACCCGGGTCGGATGCATCGACGCGGGCCTCTATCGCACTCTCGAGAGTGGGGTTTACCGATCTCGGGCAGGATGTGGCGACCCTTTCCGGCGGTTGGCGGAAACGCCTTTCGCTGGCGAGCGCGATTGCTCGCGAGCCCGATGTGCTGCTGCTCGATGAGCCCACCAACCACCTTGATCTCGAGGGCGTGTTATGGCTCGAGGGCTTTGTCAACCAAGCTGCCATGGCGGTGGTGTTTGTGACGCATGATCGCCGCTTTCTTGAGAACACTGCCACGCGCATTATCGAGCTTTCGTCCTCCTACGACGGCGGGTCCTTCGAGTGCTCGGGAAACTACACCGAGTTTGTCAAACGCAAAGCCGCCTATCTCGAGGCGCAGCGGGCAGCGCAGACAAGCATCGCAAGCAAGGTTCGGCGAGATACAGCGTGGCTACAGCAGGGCATTCAGGGTCGACAGACGCGAAACAAGACGCAGGTCCAGGCGGCAGCCGACCGCCGCGAGGAGCTCAAGGCAACTGCCGAACGCAACGCAGCGTCGGCCCGCACCACGTCGATCGCCTTCCAGGCCACCGAACGCCAGACCAAGAAGCTCCTTGTGCTGAAGGGTGTATCCAAAGCGATGGGCCCCAGGCGACTCTTCGAGTCGCTCGATGCCACCCTCACGCCGGGCCAGCGCGTCGGGCTGATGGGGGCCAACGGCTCGGGCAAGACCACCCTGATGCGGTTGATCGCAGGCGATATTGCGCCCGATGCCGGCACTGTTGAGCGTGCGGACAATCTGCGGATCGTCACCTTCAGCCAGCACCGTGAATCCCTTGACCAGAATCTCTCACTCCACCAGGCGCTCTGTCCCATCGGAGACACGATCCACTACCGCGGCAAATCACAGCACGTCGCGGGATGGGCCGCGCGCTTTCTTTTCAACCCCGACCAACTGCCAACACGCATCAAGGACCTCTCCGGCGGGGAGCAGGCTCGCGTTCAGATCGCCAACCTGATGCTCTCGCCCGCCGATGTGTTGCTGCTTGATGAACCGACCAATGACCTCGACATTCCCTCGCTCGAAATCCTGGAACAATCGCTCATGGACTTTCCCGGTGCCCTCGTGCTCGTGACGCACGACCGCTTCCTGCTTGAGCGTGTTGCGACGGAGTATCTGGCACTCGATGATCGCGGGCATGCCAGGTGGTTCGCGTCGATGGAGCAGTGGAGGGCAGCCGTCGTTGGCGCGCAGCAATCCCCTGAACAACGGCCCGCTGCGCCCGATGCCAGTCAAAAGAAGCGCAGCCAGAACCGCCCGGCCAAGCTGTCATACAAGCTTCAACTCGAACTCGACGGCATGGAGGACGCCATCCTCCACGCCGAGGACCGGGTTGCCGAGTTGGAAGCAGCAGTCGCAGACCCGGCATTCGCCGCAGATCATGCACGGGCAGGTCGCCTCTACACAGACCTCACCGAAGCTCAGGCTCAAGTCACACGCCTGTACGAGCGGTGGGGCGAACTCGAGGCTCTTCGCGAGGGCAAGCAGCCGGACGCGTAATAGAGGATTGCTTCGGCCAGTGCGGACCGAGTAGAAACACCCATTTCGATCGCTGTTCCTCCGAAGAGCGGAGACACGAGCCCCCATCGACGCTCATGGAGCCACGCTAAAACAGTTCCGTGTGCGTTCTGAGCCGACGGCGCTTTGTGAAGCAAGTGTGAAACCCGTTTAGGGCTGTTGTGGAACGCCGGTGGTTTCTCTATCCTCACGGCATGCCCTTGTCATCAAGTCCAAGAGGGTCGACAGGCCACGGCTTTACGCTTATCGAGCTGCTCGTCGTCATCGCCATCATCGCTCTGCTCATCGGCATCCTGCTGCCCGCTCTGGGCAAGGCCCGGGAGGCAGGCCGAGACGCAGCGTGCAAGTCAAATCAGCGACAGTTCGGTGTCGCGCTCATTGGCTTTGCCATGGAGCACCAAGAGCACCTGCCGGGCGTCTATTCCTGGTGGGAGGACAAGCCCTGGCGTCAGGACTGGCTGGCCGGCGATGCGACGCCGCGGCGTGATCCCAGGCCCGGAGGGAACAACTGGCGTGTTGTGTGGGAAGCCTCGCCGCAGAACGGCACGCTCTTCCCCTACGTCGGTGAGAACTTCGAGGTCTATCGCTGTCCGTCCATCCCCGGGCCAACCGAGCGAGAACTGCGCACCGATGGAAGGAGCGGACGAAAGTCCACGTCTCATCTCGGCACGCGGGTTCAGAGCAACGGCAGCTACGACTACACGATGATCGGTGGGTTTGGGGGAGCGAGGCTCGATCTGATGCCCCTCGAAACGTACTACCACGTCGATGGCAACCCCGCCTCGAGTAACCAGATCGACCCGGACTCGGCGAATCTCGATCGGCTCGGCTTCGTCCCCTTCTTCGTCGAGGAAGATCCCGCCAACAACCTCAACAACAACGCCCTCGCCGGCTCCTTTGCCTACGTCGACCGTTCCGGTGCCCAGCACAATGGCACGGGTAATGCCACCGCGCCCGACGGCAGCGTCCGCAGCATGCAGGGCGGCCTCGCTGGCAACAACTTCCATGCGTACACCCTCAAGGGCCGCTTCGTGCGGTTCGGAGTGGATCCCGGGGATGACGGCATTCGTGCGTGGGGATGGTGGAACCAGACCACACAGAACAGCACTCCGTAGTTCGTGAGTTGTACTTTGCCAAGGAGAGAGATCATGAGAGCAGCGATGATGGTGTGTTTGGCCGGCCTTTCCGCCCCGGCGATGGCCCAGTCCTACAGCCAGCCCAACACCGACCTCTGTGAGCGGAGCTTCATCTCGGATGCCGTGCCCGGTCAGTTCTTCGATCGCAGGCAGGCCGATGACTTCCGCCTCAACAGCACCACGCAAGTGAACTCCATTCGTTGGTGGGGGGCGACTTCGCCCTTCGGCGGCATATTCGATCTGGGTAACGTCGATGCCTTCCGCATCGTCATCTTCAACGACGCCAGCGGCGTGCCCGCAAGCGGCTCCACGCCCGTCTTCGATCAGGAGTTCACCAAAGCCGAGTCAAACCCGCGTGAAACCGGCTTCCTCAGCTTCAACGACGGCGGCACCCAGTTCGAGCAGACCGTTCAGTTGGACACGCCCGTCACCCTCAACGGCGGAACTCGCTACTGGATCTCAATCGGCTCGCGCAACACCGATCCCGGCGGCGCCGGCTGGCGCTGGTCGAGCTCCCTCCAGGGCGACTTCGTCACCGCGCAGGAGCAGCCCTTCGGCGGAGGCTGGACCATCTTCGACCCCAGCGGCGCAAACTACGCCTTCGAGTTCAACCCGGCCGATGACGGCGCGATCTGCCTGCCCGATGGCGGCTGCGAACTCGGGACCGAAGAGATCGCCTTCACCTCCGGCGGCATCTTCCAGGGTTCGGGAACGGGCTGCCCAAGCAACTGCGAGCCCTTCGCTGTGTGGACTCAGGCTCCCACCCAGGCGTGCAACACCAGCTTCAACTCAGACGCAATCCCGGGCCAGTTCGCCGGCTTCCTCTCGGCCAACAACTTCCAGACCGCCGGCGATGCGACCATCGATGGCGTGCGGTGGTGGGGTGGCAGCCAGTTCTTCCTCGATTTCGACCTCTTCAACTTCGAGAGCTGGACCGTCACGATCTACGGCTCGGATGGCTCGGGCGCACCTGATCCTTCCAACATCATCGTTGAGGAGACCTTCTCTCAGGCCGCCACCAACCCCATCCTGACGCCCTATCGCAATCGCCAGAATGCGGATCTCTATGAGCAGAGCGCCACGTTCTCGTCCCCCGTCTCGGTTAACGCGGGCGAGCAGTACTGGATCTCCATCGGCACCACCAACTTCGATCCCAACGGCGATGGCTGGCGCTGGGCTGGCTCGCTGGGCGGCGATCGCGTGACAGCTTCCCGCGACTGGTCCACTGGCGACTTCACCGTCTTCGAGGGCAGCTCGATCGAGTACGCCTTCCAACTCCTCGGCTCGAGTGAAGCAGCAGCGTGCCCGGGCGACATCGCAGACGACTTCGGCTTTGCCGGCGCCGATGGTCAGGTCAGCTTCGGCGACTTCCTCTTCGCGCTGGGCGTCCTCGGCCCGTGCCCCGGCGGTACACCCGGCTGCGACTTCGACATCGCAGACGACTTCGGCTTCGCCGGCGCCGATGGCCAGGTCAGCTTCGGCGACTTCCTCTTCGCGCTGACGATCCTCGGTCCCTGCCCGTAATCGCAAAACGCACCGTCTGTCCTTCTCTGGCCCCTGCTTCGGCGGGGGCTCTTTTTTTGCTCGCCAGCGCGTTCTTGTCGCCAGACACCGCCTCGCCGCCCATCGATGCAACGCGGCCCGCGATTCACATGCGAAGGGTTAACGGGTGTAGGCTGAAGCGCAAAGGAGTCTTTGCGTGAACATCCAAGCTCGATTACTTTGCGTGCTTGCGCTCGGCCTTGGAGTCGCCACTTCCGGTGCCCAGACAGCAGAGCGTGCCTGGCGCGATGAGACGGGCTACCGAGGCCCCTACGTCGTCATTCAGGAAGACAACGCCCCCAGGCCGCCGTTCGCGTTCAATCCCGAGGACGAGGCGTTTCTTGAAGACATCTCCCGCGCGACCTTCCGCTGGATGTGGAAAAGCCCCGATGTGACACCCGATGGACTGATCAAGGACCGCTCGTCCGGCCCTCTCATCAGCATGGCGGGTGTCGGCTATCAGCTCGCGGCGATCGTCATCGGCGTTGAACGGGAGTACATCACGCGAGCAGATGGTGAAGCCCGCGTGCTGCAGATCCTGCGAGCGCTGCTTGCCAATTCGAACAATCGAAAGGCGGGGTTCTTCTATCACTTCCTCGATGGGCAGACCAACGGCCCGCGTGCGACTGGCGATGGTGTCAGCACGATCGATTCGGCCATCTTCTTTGCGGGCGTCATCACCGCTGCGTCATACTTCGGCGGCGAGGTCGAGCAGGCCGGAAACGCCGTCTTCGCCGCTGCCGATTGGACGTTCTTCCAGCAACCGGACACCCAGCCCGAGTGGGCTGTGGGCATGATCTCCCTGCTCTGGAGACCCGACGATCGGGCCAACGATCCAACCGGACCGGGCTCGCTCATCGCTCCCACGTGGCTCGACGCCATGGGCGAGCAGCGCCTCATCTACCTTCTTGCCAACGCGGCGCCAAACCCTGAGCGGCGCGTCGATGCCGATCTCTACTACCGTCTGCGACGAACGCCCGCACAGTGGCGGGACATCGGACCGATGATCAGGCTGCCCAGTTCCGGCGGGACCTTCCTCGCCTTCTTCGATCAACTCTGGATCGATGATGCCTCCATCGGAGCGGCTCAGGGGCCCGATCGACCCGATCTTCGCGGCTTCGAATTTCGCACACCCACGGACTGGTGGGAGAACAGCCGGAGACACGCCAGGCTCCACCGGCAAAAGGCCATCCACGAAGCCCCCGAGGGCTTCACCACCCTCGGTCCCGCAGCGTGGGGGCTCAGCGCCTCGGATGGGCCGCGCGGCTATCAGGTCCCGGGCCTGTATGCGGACCCATTACCACTTCCCGGTGCACGCAAGAACTTCGATGTGCTCGAAACGCTTGCAACCGACCAGTGGCTCGACGGCACCGTCGCCATCTATGGAGCGGGTAGCCTCATCATGTTCGAGCCCGACCTCGCGCTCGAAGCACTCCGGAACTATCGATCACTCAAGACACCCGGCGGCGAACCGCTCGTATGGGACGATGCCTTCGGCTTCCGTGACTCGTTTAACCTGCATGTCGACGATGAGCCCTTCGTCGCAGCCGACCGCCTTGCTATTGATCAAGGACCTCTGCTCATCGCCATTGAGAATGCCAGAACCGGGCTGATCTGGGATACGTTCCACGCACATCCCTACATCAAGGCCGCGATGCAGCGTCTCGGCTTGTCCCGCAAGGAGCCCGTAAGTCCTTGATAGATGAGCCATCCCGGCGTCTTCAGTCGCCACCGCGAACCGTGAACTCAGCTTCAAGTCCGCCCTCGCTGCTCGTCGAGACCGCGACACCAAACACGCCCGGCTCCACGACGAACCGCATGTCGGCATCCCACATCGCAAGCTCATCAGGGCCGAGCTCAAACATCACGCGCCTCGACTCGCCGGGCTCCAGCTCCACACGCTCAAAGCCGCGCAGCTTGCGCACTGGCTGCACAATCGTCGCGACGCGATCCTGCACGTAGAGCTGCACGACTTCCGCACCCGCTCGTTCGCCCGTGTTCCGGACATCGACGCTGACGCGCACGCTGCCATGCGGGCCAATCTCGGTCGCATCAAGCTCGAGCCCAGAAAGCTCGAACGTCGTGTAGCTCAGCCCGAAGCCAAAGTGATACAACGGCTCGAGGGGCAGATCGAGGTATCGGTTGACGAATCGCTGATTGGGCACAAACGGCCGGCCGGTGCGCTTGCGGGCGTAGTAGATGGGGATCTGCCCTTCCGCTCGGGGCCAGCTCATCGTGATCTTTGCGCTCGGATTGACGTTGCCGAACACCACATCGGCAATGCCTGTTCCGTGCTCCACGCCGAGGTGCCACACCGCAGCGACCGCATCAGCGGCCTCATGAACGCCTGGAATCACCAAGGGTCGCCCGCTGCCAATCAGCGCGACCGTGGGCGTTCCCGTCGCAGCAATCGCCGCAACCAGTTCTTCCTGCGGGCCGGGCAGGTCGAGAAAGGCCCGCGTGTTCGCCTCACCCGTGATGCGCTCAGGCTCACCCAAGGCGAGCAGCACAACGTCCGCGCGTCGGGCAAGCGCGATCGCTTCCTCAAAGCCGGATCGATCATCGCTCTCGGGCTTGCAGCCCTCAGCAAAGAGAATCTCGGCTCCCGAAGCCACCTGGCGTAGACCATCAAGCAGAGCAATCGCGTCCTTCGGCTCGCCCATGCCGGCCCACGTGCCCAGTGCATCGCGTTGGTCCGTTGCCATGGGGCCAATGACGGCAATCGTCCCCTGTGACGGATCGATCGGCAGGACGCCGCCCTCGTTCTTGAGCAGCACGACCGACTGCGCAGCAGCCTTCCGAGCCAGTGCGCGATGATCTGCGCTCAGAGTCACCGCGGCTTCGAGCGTCTCGTCGCCGTAGGGATTCTCAAAGAGTCCCAGCCGCTTCTTCATGCGCAGCACACGCATGACCGAGGTATCAATCATGTCCATCGATACCAGGCCCTCGGCAAGAGCCCGTTCGAGTTGCGATTGATACACGCGGCCTGTGAGGTCGACGTCGCATCCCGCTCGCAGCGAGAGCACCCCCGCGTGCATCAGGTCGCGTGCATAGCCGTGGTTGACCATCTCGTTGATCGAGGTGTAGTCACTCGTCACGAACCCGTCGAATCCCCATTCCTCACGAAGTATGCGCTGAAGAAGAAACTCGTTGGCAGTGGCCGGAACGCCGTTGATATCATTGAACGACGTCATCAGAGTGGCGACGCCCGCATCCACCGCAGCATGGAAGGGCGGCAGATGCAGTTCCCGCAGCATCTGCTCTGACATGTCTGTCGTGTCGTAGTCACGACCACCCACCGCGGCGCCATACGCAGCGAAGTGCTTAGCGGTCGCAGCAACAGTGTCCGGTGCATCGAGGCTGTAGCCCTGAAACCCTCGCACGCGTGCCGCTGCAACATTCGAAGCGTAGTACGGATCCTCGCCTGCGCCCTCTGCGACTCGCCCCCAGCGCGGGTCACGCGACAGGTCAACCATCGGCGCAAACGTCCAGTGCGTGCCCGCGGCACGAGCTTCGACGGCCGCCGCTCGGGTCAGTGACTCAAGCAACTCAAGATCGAAGCTGCCCGAACTCGCCAGCGGCAGCGGGAAGATCGTTCTGTAGCCATGGATGATGTCGTTGCCGATGATCAACGGAATGCCATGGTCACTCTCCTCGAAGGCAGCACGCTGGATCAGATTCGTGTACGCCGCACCCTTGGGTCCGTACATGCAGCCGATCGCGCCGGTGCGCGCATCATTACGCCACGCATCGACGGTGTCGCGAAGCTGCTGCTCGGGCAGGTTGCTCGGCTCTCCGATGGGAATGAGCGTGAGCTGGCCCAGCTTCTGCTCCAGCGTCAGTCGATCGAGAATCAACTCGAGGTCGACACCATCATCCTGGGCCGACCAGGCCGCGGTCACGCAGCATGCAAGTACGACTGACGCGATACATCTTTTCGTCCGCAAGGTTCAACCTTTCTCGGGCACGAGACGTGCCGCAACACCAACGCACCACGGCTGCCATGCCGTCCGGGCAGCTCTTTCGTCGAGTGCTCTACTCGCGTGAGTCAGCAAGCTCCACGACCGCCCACACCGGGTAGTGATCCGAGGGAGAACGCCCCTGTCGTTCGGTTCGATCTATGTCCGCATCAAGCACGCTCAACCCCCGGGTCACAAAGACATGGTCGATCATCTCGCCGTCGTCACGCCCCCGGAAACCATTGAACGTGCCGACGACCTGCTCGTCCGGATTGACCAGACGGAACGCATTCACGAGGTTGGCTGAAGTGTCTTCAAGAAGCGACAGGATCGCAGGATTGCCCTCCCCCGCGTTGAAGTCACCCATCACGATGGCAGGGTCGCTGCTGAAGTGCCGCTCAGCGACGCGCTGGGCGATCATCGCTGTGCTCCGCTCACGCGAGGGCTGCGACACATGATCGAGGTGCGCGTTAAAGACGTAGACGCCGCGCCCCGTCTCCAACTCCACCAACCTCGCCCATGTGCAGATTCGTGTGATCGAGTTGCCCCACGTCACAGATGCGACTTCATCTGGCGTATCCGAGAGCCAGAAGGTGCCCGAAGCGTCCACCGCGAACCGCGAGACGTCGTAGAGAACGGCTGTGTACTCACCCTTCGTGCGCGCGTCGTCTCGACCAACGCCGATGACGCCATAGCCCGGAACTTCAGCCATGATCTCGCGGATCTGCGAATCGAGCGCTTCCTGCAGGCCGAGAATGTCAGCTTCCTGCTGCCGGATGAGGTCGAGCACCATCTCTCGGCGGTAGGGCCAGCTGTTGTCGCCATCGTTGGCGGTCCCGAAGCGGATGTTGAACGTCATCGCCTTCAGCTCAGAACTGCCCGACTGAGCTGCGCAAACCTGCGCTCCCAGGGCCAGCATGAAACATGCCAAGATACGTAGGATCATTTCGTCTCCTGCCTAGGTGCAGCGTGTGTTCGCTGCGAGCATGCCCGTGTGCATCAGCGTAGCAGAAAGCCGCCCGCTCCACGGGCTCAACGTGAGGCGAGGCATCCAACAGGCAAAGAGGCCGGGGCTCGCTGCGTATCGCATCACCATGACCGCGCCTGCAACGCAGTGAACGCTCGCCTTGCACGCCGGCGGCGAAGCTCATCGATTCAAACCGCGGGAAATCACTCCCCTTGAGGACAGCACCTTGCAGAACTCAGCGCCGACGGCGTCCTGCCCCAGCCCGGCGAGTCCAAGCAGTACCGCAGATGCCGGCTGCGTCTCGCTCGGCTCAGCACGGCCCGCGGCGCCGCTGCAACGCTCCCACACGGGTGTCGTTGGGCCTGGCCAGGGTCTGCTCGCCAGCGTGAAGCGGTCGCCTCACTGCTCCGTCGGCACGATCAAGGCTCCGTGCGACTCCGTTGGCGCCATCGTCTGCCAGTCGGCCGCCACTTCATCGATCAGGTCGTAGGCGATGACCACACCTCCTGCATCGAGCATCATGGCCAGAGCGATGAGCACGGTGACGAGCATCGTCATGTCGCGATTGGAGATCGCCCAGAGAGACCATTTCCAAGCTGTCTTGTCTTCGCCAACGAGGAGTCTGATGCGGTTGTTCAAAGAAGCTCGATCCGCCATACGCACGTGTGCAAACGCATGGCTCAGCGGCAGGGTCGCCTTCGTTGCATACCGCACCAGAAGTCGGGCGTACTCAACCCGGCTCTCAAGGCCTGAAACCACTGCGCGATCGCACGCCTCCTCTCTCAGATCTCGGAGCCGGCTCGCGGTGAACCAGAACAGAGGATTCCACCACAGCAGGGTGCCCAGCAGCTGCGTTGCGAACTCTGTAAAGCAGTCGCCGCGACGCACATGCGCAAACTCGTGCGTGAGCACCATGGTCAGCTCGCGCGTCTCGGCTGCGCGGAGATCCTCGGGGAGCAGCACCGTGGGGCGCAGAACTCCCGCCACAAAGGGAGCTTCGCACTTCTCCGAGAAACACACCGCGGGCGCTGTGTCGAGCCCGAGCCGGCTCATGGCTCGGCCCGCTGCGACCCGCACCGCCACATCGTCGCCGGTCATGAACGCCCCGGCACGGATAACCCGATTCACCGCCAAGCTGCCGATCAGCAGGCGGCACGTGAAGATGAGTGAACCGGCCAGCCACAATGCAGCAAGCCACACCAGCATCAGCGGGGCGGTGAGGAGATCGCCAACCCACATGTCCGACATGCAGAGCCGCAGGAGGAGGCCCAGCGTCACAACGCCGAGTGACCCCATGACAGCAATCGTGAGAACCCGGTGGCGATCGGAAGGATGATCCAGCCGGCTTGATACCTCCGCCAGTATCGCGCTCAGCAGCAAGGCGCAGATCACAAGAAAGCCACTGACGTTGGGCAGAACGGCACGCAACAAAGAATCAACTTCAGTGGTGGTCATCGCTTCTCTCCTCTGTGCGTCGCTTTGTCGATGAGATCGTGCAACTCAGCAACCTCAGCCTTGCTGAGCTTACGGCTTGGGTCACTCAGATGCAGCTTGAGTGCCGAAACAATCGAACCGCGGTGGAACACACTCAACACTCGATCGAGCGCTTCCCGGGCAGTTCGGTCCGGCTTCAGCGCCGCCTGATACACAGCAGCGCGTCCTTGGTATGCCTTCTTCAAGAGCCCCTTGTCGGTGAGCGTTCCCAGCATGGTTCGGACAGCGTTAGCGGACGGCGGATCGGGCATGTTGTCTCGGACCTCGTTCACAGTCGCTCGCTCGAGCCTGTAGACCGCGTCCATGATCTGTCGTTCGCGTGCGCTCAGTGTGTCATCAAACGGTGACATCGATGCCACCTCCTCTAATCATTCCAGGACTCATCTCGCTCGATGCGGTGGGCATCCAGTATCTCGTCCGTTGCATCCCAGAGTGCTTCGGTTCGGAAGACAACCCTGTTGTCCATCCTTTCATCCGAGAACTGCAACTCGATGAACTCATCTCGGCATTGCGTGATCAGCGTGTGTGCGTGTCGCAGGTTCCGCACGGGAACGCCGTTCACAGCCTCAAGGTGGAACGTCGCACCGACCGTCTCATAGCCCCACATGATGGGATGCGCAAACGGCTGCGACGCCAGGATAACCAGTTCTTCTCCCAGGAAGCGAGGCCGATCTTCACGCCTTGAAAGAAGGGGGTTGACGCGATGCGAGAGAGATCGATGCCATCGGTCGTCGTCAACCAATCGGGTATGGGGGTATGCGGCCCCCGTGAACACAAAGGGCCCATGGATGAAGTACTCGGGTTTCCAGTGATGTGGCCGGCCGAGCACCCAGCGCGATGCGGTAGTCAGGTGCGCATCCAGTTCAAGAGCCTCGCCACCTCGGAAGATCTGTAGCTCGATGGTATTGTCAGTATCAGCGAAGTGTTCAATCGCAAACTGCCAGGGCCATGTCCTGCCGTCAAGTGTGAGCCGACCAGAGTTGTCAATGTCGATCCCGGCGATCTGGGTGATCACGTCCCATGGCAGCAGGCCGGAAGCCTCCGAAGCCTCGAGCACCGTCAGTCCGGTCATCGCTTCATCCATCTGAAGAAACGACCGGCGGTGCGGGTTTCGACTTTGTGCCACCTCAACATCAAGATAAGGCTTGCCCTCGATCGAGCCATCGCTCGCATCCACCATGAACCGCGCGATCTCGATCGACGACAACGCAAAAGCCTTGTCGGCTGCCTCAATGATCATGCCCACGCAAGCACCATCCACAACGACCGGGGAGCCACGCTGAGGCTCGGGAAGTGGGGGGCTCAACTCAATCTTCAGGCCCTGAATGGACAGATAGACCGAGCCGAACTCCATTCCAGAAACCTCGGCAGAGTGGGCGACCGTACTGCGGCGAGAGCGTGAATACGTGAAGACCTCTGCATCCGCTCCGTCGTCAGGGAGGTGATCAGCAAGCTGCAGGGGTGCATGCTCCTGCTTGAACGCCTCATCTTGAATCTCAAGCAGGGCGAGGCCGAGTCTCTCATCGACGAAGGCCACCGTCGCGGGAACCGGGTCACCGGTCTTGGCTGACATGACCGTGAGTGTGATGGCATCTCGGGCGACCTGCGACGCGGTCACCACTCTGTGCTCATCGACAACGAACCCAGCGGCTTCGATGGACTGCTCGGGAAGTGGTTCCCACGGTTGATAGGGATTCGGCATGCTGCTCACCGATTCCACCAGAACCACGCTGGGGTTGTCCGAGTTCAACTGTCCCCAGCACTGGGTCGCCGCAGCGCTGGCGAGCACCAGTGCCAGGCATGCCATGAATCGATGCATCGATTTACCTCAGAAGACAATGGACCCATCAACTCGAATCGCCAGAATACTGGCGATAGATCCAATGTCAAGTGAGTCTCTCCGATTATCGCCTTTGCAAGCAAGTTCCTCGGGATGCCGCGTCACAGCCGCGCAGAGTCTGTTTCGAAGCGCATAACGGGGTTGTTGGCGATCTCGCCCGTCATCGAGACCGCCGCAGTCCGTCGGGGTGCCGCCAGGAGAGCGCCTCCACCACGGGGAGAAGCGCTGGACTGCCTGATCAACCTCGTCGAGGTGCGAGACCCGGAATGGCGTTGGCAACTGGCGGTGCGCCGTGCGCCTCGATCGCGCTCAGGTTCTCGATCGTGGTGGCGGCGATCGCGGCCAGCGCCTCGTGAGTAAAGAACGCCTGATGGGATGTGATCAACACGTTGGAGAACGTGAGCAGGCGGGCAAACACATCGTCCTGGAGAATGGACGTCGAGCGGTCCTCGAAGAACAAGGCCTGCTCCTCCTCATAGACATCCAGAGCAACGCCTGCGAAGTGCTCATCCTTGAGCGCTCGTATCAGCTCGGCTGTATCAATGACCGCTCCCCGCGCAGTGTTGATGAGGAACGCTCCTCGCGGTATCAGTGCAATGGTCTCCGCGTTGATCAGATGGTACGTCTGCTGGGTGAGCGGGCAGGTCAGGCAGATGATCGTTGAACGCGGCAACGCTTCTTCGAGCGTGCAGTACTCCACCCCGGCCTGTCGCAAGGCGGCCGATTCGTGGGGGTCCACCGCAATCACCTTGCAGCCAAAGCCAAGGAGAATCCTCGCCAGCACCGACCCGATAGCCCCGGCACCCACCACGGTTGCGGTCTTCCCGTGGAGGTCCGTGCCCAACAGGCCTTCGAGTGCGAAATTCTGCTCACGAACGCGAGCATGCGCACGATGAATCTTCCGGTTGATGGCCAGCAGCAGGCCGATTGTGTGCTCGGCGACGGCGTGCGGAGAATAAGCGGGAACCCGACCGATCTGAAAGCACAGTTCATTCGCTGCATCGATGTCGAGGTTGTTGAAACCCGCGCATCGCAGCGCAATCGCTCGGCAGCCGTTGTCCGCCAGCGTGGTGAGCGTCTCGCGGCCAAGGTCATCGTTCGTGAACGCACAGACCGCGCCATGGCCCGAGGCGAGCCCCGCGGTCAGCGGTGTCAGCCGTGGCCCCGTGACGCCCTCCAGCGTTCGCCCATCGAGAAAGTCGAGTTCGTGCGGCAAGCCCGCCAAACTGTTGGCATCTGTAAGAGATCTCCGGTCGTAGGGCCGTGTGGAGAACACTGCGACTCGCATGCTTCGGCCTCTCCTTGCGTCGACATCACCCTGACGCCCAATCGCGTGCAACGCCAGTCCGTTGTGTGGAGGGGCGCCTGCACCTCGCCGGATCGCTGCTCGGCCAACTCCGGCAGTCCGACCTCGTAACCTACCCCAAGGGCATCGCTGCTCCTCACATCCCCGCGAGCGAGCACGTGCCCTTCGAGATCATCTCGTTGACAAACGCCATTCGAGAGAACGCCGGCTACTTCACGCCGCTGAACCTCTCCTGCGATCCACGTCAGTTTCAACACCCGCTGATGGCACATCGCCCGCGTGCCTTACGACGCGACAACCCGTCCGGGCTGGGCAACGAGCACCCGTCCCTGCCGAAAGCCAGGCGGACAAGACAGCGCGGGCCAACGCAGGTTGTGCCCAGCATGCTCGGCACGGACTGTGCGTAGGTGGAAGACCCCTGAGTATCCTCTAGCACATGAAGGAGCCATTGCGACTGAGCCGAATCAGCGGACCAAACGACCCGGTCGTTGGAGATGGTCTTTCTGTGGACGGAGACTTCGCGACCATCGGCCGGCTCCCGGGCTCGACCCATTGCCTGCCGCACGAGTCTGTGAGCCGAGAGCACGCGACGATCCGCTGGCGCGATGGACGCTGGACGATCACCGACGAGGGGTCAACCTCGGGCACCTTTCTCAACGGCCTGAGGCTGGAGCGTTCCGTGCCAGCGGTCCTGTCCCTTGGCGATGAACTCGGCATCGGGCCGTGGGCTTTCCGGGCCGGCGGTGGTCCACAAGAGCCCGAGCGAACCATCGCGCTCACCACGACTACTCAGCCTTTACACGTGCGGGCGCCGTCACGCCGCCTCTCTGCTCTGTCGGCATGCATCGATCGACTGGTCAGCGCCGAGACGGAGTCTGAATTGGCGATGGCGGTTGTGAACTCGGGCCTCGAAGGCACCGGCATGCGAAGGGGGGCTGTCCTCAAGCCCGCGGTTCAGAGCGGAGCAATGAGCGTCGTCGCGGCAAGCGAAGCGATCTCGGGCGACTTCAGCCAGGTGGATGGCTTGACGTTCCAGGTGCCCAACTCACTGGTTGAACATGCAATGCAGGGCGAAACCGCGGTGTTGTCCACCCAGCGGACGGATATCGCAAGTGACCTCGGGCAATCCATCGCGGAGATGAGAGTCCACTCCGCGGTGTGTGTGCCCGTGCGTCTGGACGGACGGGTGGTATCCGTGCTGTACTTCGATGCACGGGGAGGCGAAGCACTCGTCACCGACGTTGCTTCCTTCTGTGAAGACATCGCCCAGGTCTACGGGCTGTGCCTCGGTCACAAGGCGCGCATCGAGTTGCTGCAGCGGGAGGCCACGATGCACGCGGAACTCGAGCGAGCCAGGATGATGCGAGAGATGCTCGCACCAGCCCAGACAGCTGCGGTTGACCGCTATCGCGTCGCGCATCGCACCGTCGCCGGCATGTTTGTCTCGGGTGACTTGGTCGACCTCATCGAGCCCCGCACCGGACTGCCGATCGTGCTGTTCGGTGATGCGACCGGCCACGGCGTAGGAGCAGCGATGCTCATCGCACTCGTCCATGCGCACCTCCACGCCCTCATCAGCTCTGGCATGTCGCACCCAGAAGCGATCGGCCTCACCAACGAGTACGTCGCGAGCCACTCGTTTGATGGGTCTTTCGTATCAATCTGGGCGGCATCGCTGCGCCCGGACGGCAATCTGGACGTCGTCGATGCCGGGCACGGGCACTGGTTCATCGCCCGCGCTTCAGGAGCGGTCGAGCCGGCAACCTCTGCGACATCTCTGCCTCTGGGGGTCGCACCGGACACCGAGTTCGTCCCCGTCACCCTGCGCCTTGCCGCGGGCGACCGCGTGGTCGTCTACACGGACGGTGTGTCAGAACAGCGAGGGCCCGGCGGCGGGCAGATCGGCGCACAGGGTCTGTATGAAGCGCTCCGCGATTCTCGGGCATGTGAAAGCGATGTGCAGCGAATCATCACCGAGGTGATGGTCGCGGCGGGAGAAAGAGGCGTTGACGACGACGCGACCGTCGCCTCGATCGAATATCTCGGCGCCGCACACTCGGCCACTAGCCCTCCAGCCGAGTGAGCCTCTCCCGTCGATCGTTGCTGGTCTTGGTGCGCTCATGCTCAACCCCGAAGATCGACTCGATCACCGGGTGGCTCGCGTCCAGCGCGCTCCGAGCATCGTCGAGTCGGCCAAGACTCATCAAGGTCGCAGCATAGTTGTTCGTAAACAACGCCGTGTAGATATGGTCTGCAGGCAGAACCTGCGAGCACAGCGCAAGCAGCTCTTCATACAGAAGCAGTGCCCCCTCGTGATCACCGGACTTCTCGAGGAGCATCGCGAGATTGTTCATGGGTGACCAAGTGTCCGGCGATCTCGCGCCGGAGACGCGCTTTGTGACGTCGATGGTCTCGCGGTAGAGGGCGGCGGCTTCCTCCACTTTGCCGAGGTCCTCGAGCAGGTACGCGAGATTGCCCATCACGATCAGCGTCTTCGAATGCTCGGAGCCAAGCTGCGCCCGAAAGCCGCGGAGCGTCGCACGCACCAGTTGCTCCGCCTCTTCGTACTCTCCAAGCCTGATCAGGGGCACCGCGAGGCTGCCCATCGAGTTGAGCGTCGCAAAGTGGTCGGGTCCCAGTGCTGCCAGTCGTGCCTCGTAGATTCCTCGGAGCATGTCCGCCGCTTCTCGCTCGCGGCCCTGCTTCTGGATCGTGCCCGCAAGCATATTTCTCGATGCGAGCGTCTGCGGATGGTCAAACCCGTAAACGCGTGAACGGCGTTCGATCACCTCGCGAAAGAGAGGCTCCGCCTCATCGAAGCGACTCATGGCAGAAAGAGCTGAGGCGTAGTTATGAAGCACCACCAACGAACGCTTGTCGTCTGGTGGAAGGGTTTGTGTGATCGATGTACGCACGCGGTTCCAGAGGGCCATCGCCTCTTCCGGATGGCCGGACTCGTGCATGATGCGAGCGAGATCACTTCGCGCGAGATCGGCCTCAAGCGGATCGATCGCCTGGTATCGATCGATGACCTGCTGCATGAGTGTCTCGGACTCGTCGTACTCGCCCCGCTCGACGAGCACAGCTGCCAGCAGGCGGCGGGCATCGAGCGTCCGCGCATCGCGATCACCAAACTGATCCTCAGCAAGGGCAATCGCCGCTCGCGCGTGACGATCCGCCTTCTCAAGCTCGCCGAGACCAAAGTACGTACTCGCTAGAGCATGCTGGACCGCCATCTCGACCACCGGCTGATCGGCCAGGTCCGAGTCAAGAGATGCGGCGGTCGTGTCCAGCAGGTCTCGGACGGTCAGATCGGCCCCCAGAGCCCGCTCCGGATCTGCAGATGCGAGCATCTGAATGAGAAAGTCGCTCACAGCATTGGCCCGCGCAGCCTCCTGCAACGCGCGTGTGCGTCCCCGCGTTGCCTCGATCGCTTGCCATGTGATGCCCGCTACGCCTCCGATCAGCATGACCAGCGCAATCGCAAACGCTGCCACGAGACCTCGGTGCCTCTGGGCGTAACGCGTGAGCAAGTAGCCCGAAGACTGAGGGCGAGCCTGCACCGGACGCGTGCTCAGCCAGCGCCGGATGTCCTCAGCCAGCGCTCCCGCGGAGGCGTACCGGTTCTCGCGATCAAACGCAATGGCTCGAAGTGCAATCGCAGTCAGATCACCGCGCAGCGAGCTGTCGAACTCCTCCAGCAGCTTCGGATCAGACGAGAATACCGCGGCTCTTGCCTCCTCCAGCCTCAGCCCGGACACTCTGTAGGGTCGTTCACCAGCGAAAAGTTCGTACATGATCAGACCGAGCGCAAACACGTCGGCGCGGGTATCGATGTCGGGATCGACGCTGAGCTGTTCTGGGCTCATGTACGCGATGGTCCCCGCCAGGTCCGCTGGCTCTTCCTCGCCGTCCGTGCTCATGCCACGCGCAACACCGAAGTCGAGCACTTTCGGGCGACCCTCAGCATCCACAAGAATGTTGGCCGGCTTCAGATCGCGATGAACAATGCCCTTCTGGTGAGCATGCGCAACAGCCTCGCAGACCTTCTCCAAGAGCCGAGCCTTCGACTTCCTGTCAAGAGTACGAGCATGCTGATCGAGCGGAACACCATCCACAAGCTCCATCGCAAAGTAGGGACAGTCAACACCATCGAGAAGGGCTACCCCTGATTGATACACCTGCGCAATGCCCTCGTGCTTGAGGCGAGCAAGCGCATCGGCTTCAAGTCTGAACCGACGAACAAGATCCTCGGAAATCACGTCCGGCCGGATGACCTTGAGAGCGACGAGCCGTCGTGGATGCTGTTGCTCGGCAAGGTAGACGACACCCATCGCGCCCGACCCAAGCCGTTCGATCACACGAAAGCCGCCGATCCACGTCGCCTCCGAGTCATCGCGCGAACGTGGCGTGGACACGGGCCTTCGCCCCCCATCGCCAGCGATCGTCATCGAGTCCTGCAACTCGATCAGACGCTCGACAGATGTCCGCAGAGCAACATCGCCCGCACAGGACTCTTCAATAAAACAAGTCCTTTCGCGGCCCGAAAGATGCATCGCTTCCGCGGCAATGTCCTGTGCCTTTCGACTCATGGGTACGCAAGTAGACAGCGCCGAACCGCGTTCGACCAGTCAGAACGCTCAAGACCTGTCGAGCGAGGATGGGGCGAACCCTGCTCACCTCCGGAACCGGCCGGATAAGAGACCGCATTCGGCTATAGGACTTGGTCGGACGCTGGCTCATGCCGTGCCGGACGCAGCATTCACAGCAGCGCCCCATCGGCGGTGGGGCGTTGCCTCCGATTCATTCGGGCGTCGGCTCGAAGTCCGGCACCGGGCGAGTGCTCGCCTCGGCGTCATCCGCAGCGATGCCGTTCTCTCGGATGTCCATGATCAGCCACTCCATCTCCTTGATCTCCCGGCGTTGCGCAGCGAGGATGCGGTCTGCGAGGTCCCGAACCCGTGGGTCCTGGATCCGAGCACGCTCGCTCGTCAGAACCGCGATGGAATGGTGCGGGATCATGCCTTCCATGTAGTCGGTGTCGCTGACCGTCGCTTGGCTGCGAACCAGGGCCACGCCCGCCCCGAGAAGCCCAAGCCCCGCTGCGAGTGCTGCCGCATTGAGTGCGCGGCTTGTATACATGTCCAGCATGAAAAGCAGCATGACGACAACCATCCCGCCACCCATGATCAGCACCATGAAGAGCCGAGTCTCGCTGAACCAAGCGTGGTCGAGCAACTGATATGAATGCAGATACATCAAGACGAACATGACGACCATCGATGTCGCGATCATCGCAGCGAATCGTCCATAAGTATGGCCGAGCGACCTCTGTTTATCGTCGGAAACTGACGGCATCACGCCTCCTCACCGCGCATCAACCTTCGCGCGTTCACCATGGAAAGCGTGACCCTCGCACATGAACAAGCCG